>NZ_JASSVO010000004.1:0-291867 GCF_030541085.1 Marinobacter sp. ST-43 | reverse complement strand
GATCAACGTGCTGGGCGTGAAGGGGATGCTGGCAAGGCTGGCTTGAGGCGCTTAGGCCTCTTTATTGCCTGTAAATATAGGCTGATTGAAAGCAAAAATGCCCCGGACGATGTCCGAGGCACTTTGTGGGCCTGCTCAGAAGCTATGTAAATCGTGTTTTTACACAGCCTCCAAATGGCTGCCCTTTTTTATGCTTGAGAACACCTGAAGGCACTCCGTTCCGATCAGAACGCCGGAACAACCGCACCTTCATACTTCTCCATAATGAAATCCTTCACCGCATCGGATTTCAACGCATTGGCCAGCTTCTGCATGGCTTCGCTGTCCTTGTTGTCCGGACGGGCGACCAGGATGTTCACGTAAGGAGATTCGGAGCCTTCAATCACCAGAGCATCTTCAGACGGGTTCAGGCCCGCTTCCAGCGCGTAGTTGGTGTTGATCAGCGCCAGGTCCACCTGGTTCAGGATACGCGGCAGGGTCGCCGCTTCCAGTTCCTTGAAGTCCAGGTCTTTGGGGTTGTCTGCAATATCACGCGGGGTCGCAGTGATCTTGCTTTCGTCCTTCAGGGTAATCAGGCCCGCTTTCTGCAGCAGCAGCAGAGCACGTCCACCGTTGGTGGGGTCGTTGGGGATGGCTACAACCGCACCTTCTTTCAGCTCGTCCAGAGACTCGATCTTGCTGGAGTAGGCGCCGAACGGCTCCACGTGAACGCCGGTCACAGTCACCAGGTTGGTGCCACGGCCGTTGTTGAACTCATCCAGGTACGGCTGGTGCTGGAAGAAGTTGGCATCCATACGCTTCTGATCAACCTGGATGTTGGGTTGCACGTAGTCGGTGAACACCTTCACATCCAGCTCCACACCCTGTTCCGCCAGGGCCGGCTTCACGAATTCCAGCAGCTCGGCGTGGGGTACCGGAGTCGCGGCCACGGACAGTTGTTCTGCCGAAGCAGCGGTCGAGAAGGTTGCAACAGCGGCCAGAGCCACCAGAGTTTTCTTCAGGTTCATAACAAATCTCCTGCGTTAATTATTTACGGCTGAAATACAGAACCAGGCGATCGCCCGCCATCTGCAACACCTGCACAAAGATCACCAGCAGGGCCACAGTAATCACCATGACGTCGGTCTGGAACCGCTGGTAACCGAACCGGATCGCCAGGTCGCCAAGGCCGCCGCCACCAATAACGCCAGACATGGCTGCGTAAGACACCAGAGTAATGGCCGTTACCGTAATGCCCGCGATAATGCCGGGAAGTGCCTCCGGCAGCAAGGCACCAAAGATGATTTGCCGAACATTCGCACCCATGGCCTGGGTTGCTTCAATAATGCCCCGGTCCACCTCCCGCAAGGAGGTTTCCACCAGGCGGGCAAAGAACGGAGCACCACCGGCCACCAACGGCGGAATCGCGCCGGCCACACCCAGGGAGGTGCCGATCAGCATTACCGTGAACGGGATCATCACAATCAGCAGGATGATGAAGGGCACAGAGCGCAGCACGTTCACAATAAACGACAGGATGGCGTAGGCCACCGGCTGTTCCAGCAACTGACGCTTGCCGGTCAGGAACAACAGCACACCGATTGGCAAGCCAATCAATACGCTGAACAACAGCGACATGCCCACCATCACCAGGGTATCCCAACTGGCCCAGCCAATTTCGGCCCAGTCCACGTTCCCCATAAGGCTTTCCATCAAGGCTTCCATCAGCGCACCACCTCCACATGAACTTCAGCGGCTTCCAGCGCTTTCATGGCGACCTCCAGATCGCCGCCCACCAACGACAGGGTCAACTGGCCGTAAGGCGTGTCCTTGATGTGATCAATCCTGCCCGAAAGAATACTGAAATCCACACCGGATTCCCGGGCAACACTGCCAAGCAACGGTTTGTACGTGGATTCCCCCTTGAACGTCAGTCGCAGAATACGACCCTCGGCTTTCTGCAGATCTTCCTGCAGCTCATCCCGATCGACATTCTCGCTTTCGAACACAAAATCCCGGGTGGTCGGGTGCTGGGGGTGCAGAAAGACTTCACTGACTGGCCCCATTTCCACCACACGGCCGGCATCCATCACCGCCACCCGGTCACAGACACGGCGCACCACATCCATCTCGTGGGTAATCAGCACAATAGTCAGGCCCAGTTCCTTGTTGATGTCCGCCAGCAGCTTTAGCACCGACTGGGTGGTTTGTGGGTCCAGGGCGCTGGTGGCTTCATCGCACAGCAAAATAGTCGGTCTGCAGGCCAGAGCGCGGGCAATGCCTACCCGCTGTTTCTGCCCGCCGGATAACTGAGACGGATATTTGTTGGCATGATCGCTCAGGCTCACCCGTGCCAGCAGCTCATCCACCCGACTGCGAATTTCAGCCTTGGAATAAATGCCCGCCAGCTTCATCGGGAAGGCAATATTGTCAGCCACCGTCTTGGACGACAGCAGATTGAAATGCTGGAAAATCATGCCCACTTTGCGTCGGAAGGCCCGCAACTCTGCGGCGCTGTAGCGGGTGATGTCCTCGTCGTCGATCAGGATGCGACCGCCGGTGGAGGGTTCCAGTTTGTTGATCAGTCGGACAAGGGTCGATTTGCCCGCGCCGGAGTGGCCGACGATGCCGAACACCTCACCGGTCTCGATGGTCATACTGGTGGGATGCAGCGCGGGGATCGCCCGGCCAGCCACCTGGTACGACTTTTCTACCTGGTCAAATACAATCACGATCAGTGCCTTGCAGATGCGTCGTTAAAACCGGCGATTATAGCCTATTCAGGGGGCAAACCCGAATCCCGCCCGGTGGCCGGCAGGTGGGTAGTTGCCCTTACACCAAAAGGTACCTGACAGACCCGCACCCAGGTCAGCACGGTCAGCCGGGCCATCACGCTGATCGGCTTTGATGCCGTGAAGTCCATGGCGATTTCGTCTCTGATTGTCGATTCCCTGCTTAAACGCAATGATCGCCCCCACATGCTGCGATGCCTGGCCAGGGCGATTCACGCCACGGTACAGGCCCGCTGCCTGATGCTCAAACGTACCGAGCACGCCCTTGAAGAAGTCTTTATCGGCGCTTTGCTGATGAACATCGGCGAGACACCCGCCGCCATCCGTGACCAGCTCAAGGTGAATGCCTAGGAGGCCACCAAAGTGGCGGTTTCTCTCGGCATCCCGCAAGTGACGGCCCTGCTGCCGGGCAACCAGGAGTCAGCCCCCGATGCCCAGGCCCCGGCCATGGACTCCGATCTGCAACTGCAGATTCTGCGGGAGCTGACCCAGACCCTGGCGGAAAAACCGGACATCAATGAGGTCTGCCAGTTAGTGATTGAGGGGATTCACCGGGCCATCGGCATGCAGCGCGTAGCCCTGTTGATGACCGACCGCTCCGGCGAACTACTGGTACCGCGCAAGGTAGGTGGCCGCGGCACCGAAGAATGGCGTGAGCACTTCATCATCAAGAAAGATGGCACCGGCCCGCTCGGGTCACTGCTACCCCATGGCCCCTGCGCCGTCTATGAACCGCGAAAGCAGACCGAAGGGGTGCCCTACGATCGCTGGCTGGGGAAAGTACCGGCGCTGACAGGTTCGCTGAAAGCCAAGGGCCGGTTGGTAGGTTTGTTCTACGCGGACAATGCGGCAGCAGGCTATGTGCCATCAGAACAACAATTGGCAGCGTTTGGCCACTTTATCCAGAACGCCCAGTTGTGTCTGACCCTGATGTCAGTACGCTGACATCAGGGTCAGCCTGGTACAAACACTAGTGCAGCGAGCGCATCTGCCTCGGATAGAGGGCCGCACTGACTTCCGGTTCTTCCAGCAGATCTGCCAGTTCCCGATCCACGTCGGTTTCCTCGCCCTCATCCGGCAGCGGCTCAAACAGGGTGCTCAGCCAGGAGGCCACGGACGGCGCGTTATCTCGGTCGTAGTCGGTAGACAGCGCCTTGATCCGGCGGAAGCCGATAATGCGTTGGTGACGCGGGTCGCGGATCTGCTCGAAACCCCGCCAGTAGATGCGATCACGGGTGTGAAGTTGGACGAACAGGGTATCGATGGGGCCATTATCGTCATCCCGGGCGTCGTCATCAGTCGCCGCCTGCTCAGGCTCGGGCTGGCCTTCGGCCGGTTTGCGGCGGATGGTGGTCCAGGCCGGATAGAGCACCGCAACTGCGTCGGCCTCCACATGTTCCCTGGCTGCTCTCAGAATAAGCCCCCAGCGAGCCTTGTCGGCATCAGTCTCCAGTGAGTTGATAGGAAGGTCGTAGCTCTGATCACTGGACAGGACGATCGCCATCATCGGGGCGTCCAGTTCCCCCATGGCTTCAGCCTGCGCTACGGATACCAGATCGTCGATTGCCATCGATTGGTTCATAAGATGCTCGCCTCCTCGATGCCATCAGGGTGGTCAGGAACCGGTGTCCCTGACTAACAGCATAGCCTGTTCCACATGGAAAGATAAACGTGGAGTTGGTCACCGCGGATCACAACCCCCGGAGAAGGTTTTTTCTTCGACCTCAGAAAGCATCCTCAAGGCGCTCGTAGTTGCTGAACCACGGATTCGCCTCTTCCAGTTGAGCAGCAACCTGCAGCAGGCGGTCTTCACCACCGTGGGCCGCCCCGAACTGCACCCCCACAGGCAGCCCGTCACGGGTCCAGTGCAGGGGTACCGACATCGCCGGCGTTCCCGTCAGGTTGGCCAGCTGGGTGAATGGCGTCCTGGCCAGGCTTTCCAGAGCCATCTGGTCCACCTGTCCACTCTTGTGCACCAACTTTCCGGCTTTCAGACCGAGCATCAGCCGGGCCACCAGTTTCAGGTGAGCCGGTGTGTCCATTTGCCCGATCCGGGCCGGTAACTGGCCGGTGGTGGGACACAGATAAAGATCAAAACGGTCGAAATAGGCCCCCAGAGCCCGGGCGAAATCGTTCCACTGCTGGCGCAGGCGAACATAGTCTGGCAGCGGCATGGTGCGCCCGAGCATGCCCAGCAGCCGGGTTTCCAGCTCAAAATCCCGATCGGTGGCGCCGAATTCGGTTTTCGCGCGTTCCATAAGCGCGGATACCTCACCGAAATACAGCGCCAGGTAGCAGCGGGCCAGGGCCAGCCCATCAAACTCCGGGCGGGCATACTCTACATCGTGGCCCAGGGATTCCAGCAGGCGTGCCGTTTCTTCAACTGCGGCGACGCATTCCGGCGCTACCTCGGTGTCATAGGGTGACGAGGTAAATACGCCGATTTTGAGGCGGCCCGGTGACTGCTGCATCAGGTCCGCCCATGGGGCCGATGGCTGTGGAATAGTAAACGGATCGCCACTGGCCGGACCGGACAGCACATCCAGCATCGCGGCGCTGTCCCGGACGGTCCGGGAAACCACATGATCGGTGGACGCTCCGGTCCAGGCCTCGCCAGCGTATGGGCCAACCGAAATCCGGCCCCGGGACGGCTTCAGCCCGAACAAGCCATTGTAGGCGGCCGGAATACGAATGGAGCCACCGCCATCGTTGGCACCCGCCATGGGCACAATGCCAGCCGCGACCGCAGCACCAGAACCGCCGCTGGAGCCGCCCGGCGTGCGCTCGGTATCCCAGGGGTTACGGCTGGGGCCCCACAACGCCGATTCGGTCACGGCCTTGAGGCCGAATTCCGGGGTTGCCGTGCGACCAAGAAAAACCAGCCCTGCCTCCCGGGCACGGCGCACAAACTGGGAATCCCGCGTAGCGACGTTCTTCAGCAGAGCCCGGCTGCCGTATGTACAGGGATGCCCGGCCTGCTCCTGTGCCAGATCCTTGAGCAACAAGGGCACCCCGGCGAAGGGGCCCTGTGCAGGAAAATCCTGATCCATGGCCTCCGCAAACTGCGGGTGGCAGATGGCATTCAGGCGCGGGTTCACGGCGCTGGCACGGTCGATAGCGGCCTCGGTCACTTCCCGGGAGGTGACTTCACCCCGGCGAATCAGATCGGCCAGGGCCGTGGCATCGTAACGGAGATATTCGGACGGTTTCATTGGCAACCCTGCTTGTTGTTCTTCGGCGAAAGTCCCCTGGACATTCCCGTTATAAACCGGAAACTCAGGAGCTTACGCCAATACCAGAGTGAGTTCCATGAGCCTGATCGTGTTTCCGGAAGCCCTGAGCACCAGCGTGATTGTGTTCCTGCTGATGGCTTCAGCGGTTACCTCCATGATCACCGCCACCTTGGGCGCCGGCGGCGGTGTCCTGCTGCTGGTACTGATGGCATCCTGGCTGCCACCGGCGGCGATCATTCCGGTGCACGGCATGATCCAGCTCGGTTCCAACAGTGGCCGGGCCATACTGACCTGGCATCATATCGACTGGAAGGTGATCGCCGCCTTCGCCCCAGGCGTGCTGGCAGGGGCCGGACTGGGTGCCTGGTTGCTGGTCGATCTGCCGGCTCATCTGTGGCAACTGAGCATTGCCCTGTTCGTGCTTTACCTGTGCTGGGGCCCCGGGTTGCCCAAGGCCTCTTTTGGCCCGTTCGGCGTGTTTATCGCTTCTGCCATTACCAGTTTCGTGAGTCTGTTCGTGGGCGCTACCGGCCCCCTGGTGGCGGCGTTTATCAAGCAGATTCACACCGACCGCTTCCGCACCGTCGCCACCTTTGGCACCGCCATGACCCTGCAGCACGCCCCCAAGGCCCTGGTATTCGGCGTGGCCGGTTTTGTGTTTTCGGAGTGGCTGCTCTTTATTCTGGCCATGATCGCCTGCGGCTTTGCCGGCACCTGGCTTGGATTACACCTGCTTAAATCCATCAATAACCGGTGGTTCCACACCGCCTTCAACCTGGTACTTACCTTGCTGGCGTTCCGCTTGCTCTGGCAGGCAGCGCGCTCTGCCGGCTGGCTTGGCTAATGCCGGTCGCCTTCGTCCGGCAGTGCAATCGATACTACGCAGTTCCGGCCCCGGGATTTGGCGATGTAGCAGCCTTCATCAGCCCGTGCCATCACCTCTTTCGGGCCGTTGTCGTGGGCTGAAACCGGCGTCAGGCCAATGCAGACGGTGACGCCAAACTGGCGACCGTCGTGTTCGATCTTCAACGCCTGCACCTTTGCCCGGATGCTTTCAGCCAGGGTTTCGGCACGCGCCATACCACAGGCTGGCAACAGAATGGCGAACTCATCACCGCCAAGTCGGGCTACCGTATCCGACTGACGCACGGCCTGTTTGAACACCTCCGCCAGCCGCTTCAGCAGATCATCGCCAACCAGGTGACCACCTTCATCGTTGACGGGTTTGAAGTGGTCCAGGTCGATCATCATCAGTACCGCAGGCACCGGTTGCCCGGGCGCATCCGCCAGCGCCTTGAGCAATGAGGCGGTGAACGCCCGCCGATTCACCAACTGGGTCAGTGCATCGTGGGTGGCTTCCCAGGATAATCGTTCTTCTTCCCGCCTGCGTTCACTGTCGTCCCTGAGTACAAACACCAGCCGTTCCTGCCGCTCGCCCCGTCGCAGATGCAGCATGGTCAGATCGATGTCGTAGATCCGTCCAGCCAGGTTTTCGAGGGTCACGTAGCGGTTGTCGATTTCATCGCCGGCCAAAAAGGTTTCATACAGCAGTTCTTCATTGTCATGACGGATGGTGACGGATTCGAAGAAGTTATGGCCAACACAGTCATCGTCCAGCGCCAGAAAACTGCAGGCAGCGCCATTGGCGTAGCGGATAGCGCCTTCGGTATCCACCATCAGCACCCCTTCCTGAAGCACATCGAGAATCGAATCCGCCCGTTGCTGTTCCTCACGAATGGCCCGTTCAAAGCGCATTTCCTGAGTCACATCCCGGACGGCGGTAATGGTGCCAATGGCCTGGTCCGGCAGGTCGATCACCGAGGTAATGACATCCACCCAGACATGACCGGGCAGACGATGGGTTAGCAACCTCAGCCGGCTCCTGAAAAAACTGCGGCGCACCAGAACATTGCGCCATCCTTTCATGGCCTTGTCCCGATCCTCGCTGGCAACGGTTTCAATCAGGTAACGATGGCGGAGCCAGTCCTCGGGGCGACCGACAATATCCAGAAACGCCGGGTTCACGAACTCTATACGGCCCAGGATATCGGTGTGTACGATGCCGATAGGTGCATTGCTGGTGAGGGACCGGAAGAAGGCCTCGCGTTCGGCCAGTGACCGGAAAATCTCATCCCGTTCCTGCCGCACCTGGTTGAAGACTTTGGCAACGTTGCGGATCTCCGACCCGCCCACCTCGGAAACAGGCTCCTCACGCTCACCAGTGTGTCGCTGATATATCTGAACCCCGAGATTGCGCAACGGCGCCAACAACCGGTAGAAGATCCAGAAAGCCAGAGGCGCCAGTATTGATACTACCGCCAGCAAAGCCCAGCTGAAGCCACCGGTCATCCTCAGTGCCGGAGCAAAGGCCTCACGCTCGGGCCAGACAGCGGCCACAAACCATGGCACCAGCGCCATTTGCGCATAGCCGGTTATGGTCCCGGTTTTCCGGCCCGGATGATCGTGGGATGTGCCCTCGAAACCGGACATCGCCTGCAGTAAAGAGGGAGACGATTTGCTTACGGGCACCATCACCTCTCCCGACAGACCATCAGCAAGTACGATGCCGTTTTGCGTTATCAGGCGCAGATAGCCGGTCTGGCCAACCCGGACACTGGCAAATTCACTCATGAAATTATCGCCCTGCAGCAGAATCAGCCCGCCAATCATGCCGATGAATCGCTGGTTTGCATCAAACAGGGGCGCGGCCACCATAACGCCGGGCTGCTCATCAATTACGGTAATGTAGGGAGCGCTGATAATGGGCGACATCCGGCTGACCAGATCGGTGAAGTAGGGGCGCTGCGAGGCATTAAAACCGGGTACGTAATACGACGCCGGGGAAGCTGCCAGTAACCGACCATCGGCATCGAGAATAAAGGTGGCATCGAAAAGCTGGAGCAGGGCATCCTGATTACGCAGCAGGACCCGGGCCCGGTTTTCCAGCACGATCTCGGTGGACGGAAATCCCTCGGCGACGAGGGTGAGAACCTCCAGCCGCTCCGACAGTTTCAGGTCCAGTTCGCGGGCCACCATTCCGGCAATGGTTTCCACCTGGTCATGGGCCATCTCCTCCAGCTCGGCCCGACTGAGCAGCCACCCGATGGCCGCAATGACAACAGCGGATGCCGCCACAAAAACCACCACCAGGGCGACGGCACGGTTCACCAGGCTGCCGAACCACTTTCTGACCAAATTAATAACTCCCGTCACTCAGGCTCTGGATGCCCGGCATGGATACCAATTAGTTGCAAATATCACCGAAAGTCTAACAAAGGCGGGCGGATACGTCAGATCGAGACTTGAAATTCTACTGATAATCGTTATTATTTAGGTCTATTTTCGTCTCGCCGGGAATATCTGTATGGATTCCATCACTGCCACTTCTGCATCGCTGTTCGACCAAGGGCCACTCGGCCAACTGGTCGAAATGGGCGGCCCAGTCATGATCGTTCTGATCGCCATAGCTGCCATTGGCGTGATCACGTTCTTTTACCTGATGCTGTTCGGAGCCTTCTATGCCCCGCGATTTACCCGAAAGTTGCGCTACCTGGTTCAGCAATGGCAGGCATCCCCGGCCCAGACTTCCCCGGAAAAGATCAGAGCCGACGCCGGCTTGCTCGGGCGCACCAATCCGCTGATGCATCTGCTGGTCAACACCATGACCGCCAGCAAGAGCAATCCGAACATCAGTGCGGTGCGGGAAACGGCAGTACGGGATGCACAAGCGGCGCTGGAACCGTTCGAGGCCCCGTTAAAAATCATCGAAGTGATTGCTGCTCTGGCCCCGTTGCTGGGCCTGCTGGGCACCGTAATGGGCATGATGGAGGCATTCAGCGCGATGGCGGCGACCGACGGCCGCGCCAACGCCAGCCAGCTTTCCGGTGGCATCTATGAGGCGCTGACCACGACGGCCGCAGGTCTGGTGGTGGCCATTCCCTTTGCGGCTCTGGCGGCGTGGATCGAATTCCGTCTACGCCGGATTCACAAAACCATCAACAGTGCCCTGGTCAGCGTCTTCAACGTTTTACCTGGCAACGAGCAGGCCGCTCAGGCCGAACCAGCTACACCGGTGGCCGAACCCCGCTCTAATAAAGCAGCAGAGACTGACCGGGGTTACTCGGTCGGCGATAATCAGCGGCTGGCTCATGCAGCTGGTTGACCCCCGGCCAAACCGCCCGATTCCCATCCGGATAACACCACTGATCGATGTGGTGTTCATCCTGTTGGTGTTCTTTATGCTCACCACCCGATTGCTACCGGTAGATTACCTGGAACTGGCGAACAATACCGGCCAGCAGAGCACTGCCACGGGCGAGCCTCTACCAGAACTCAGAGTCAATGCCGATGGCACGGTGCGCTGGAAGGAGAAGGATCACACCCTGGCGCAGTTACTGTCGACGCTGAACGTTGAAGGTGTGAGTGAAGCCAATCTGGCCACAACACCCGATACCAGCCTGGCCCATTTCACCCGGACCCTCAGTGCGCTGGATAACGCTGGCATTGAACCTCACTGGAAGCGTGCGAACACGCCTGACTCATGACAGAACTGGTTCCACCCCCATCAACCTCTGGCAAGGGCCTTCTGGAACGCGTTGAAGACGCATTGCTGCCTTTGATCAATCTGGTGTTTCTGCTGCTGATGTTTTTCATTGTGGCCGGACAACTCACCAACGAGCCACTGCCAGAACTGCCTGGCACCGAGCAGAGTCCGGATCAGCAGGCACCCGAAGCCGACATGATGGTTCAGGCCGATGGTCAATGGCAGGTCGAAGGCAAGCACCAGACCCGCGAGAGCCTGCTTGCGGCGTTGCCTGCTCCTGATGAAAACGCACCGCTGAAAATTGCTGCGGATCAAAGCCTGACCATGGCCGATCTGGAGGATTTGCTGAAAATATTGGAAGAGGGCGGTTATTCGGAAGTTCTGCTGCTCACGGAGCCTGCCACATGACAACAGCAGGTCGGCTACCCAAAGCCCTGTTCCTGATCATCGCCATGATCGCAACCGCCATTACAGCGGTCCTGGCCACGCCCGAGGAAACGCTGGAAATGCCGGTTCTGGGCGACAGCGCCGTGAACACCGCACCCGCAATCAAGATCAACCTCGCCGGCAAGAAAACGGTAGAGCCAAAGCCGGAAATCACCCCGGAACCCAAGCCCGAACCGGCTCCGGAGCCTGAACCCCAGCCCAAGCCTGTCCCCAAACCAGAGCCAAAGCCGGAACCGAAACCTGAACCGAAGCCGGAACCCGTTCCAGAGCCTGAGCCTGAGCCAATACCGGAACCTGCCCCCACACCGCAGGAACCAGAATCCAGCACCACCGAGGTCGTGGCAGAAAGTTCCGAACAACCTCAGGGCGAAGAAGCGGACAGTAACACCAACCAAAGCGCGGTACCTTTACAGAATGCCGGTCAGTCATCACAGGTAGACAGCTACCTGAGCAAGCTCAGCCGGCACCTGGCGCGCTATTACGAGTATCCTCGCCGTGCCCGCCGGCTAGGCCAGGAGGGTACACCGGTGATTGTCTTCGAGTTCCGGCGCGATGGCTCGCTGGTGGAACACTCACTGCGCGACAGTTCCGGGCACTCATTGCTGGACGATGCTGCTTTGGCCATGCTGGCGCAAGCTGCGCCACTGCCAGCCGTGCCGGACTCCATGCGCGGCAAGTCCTTTATCTACGCTCTGCCAGTCCGTTTTAATCTGCGCTGATTCACCCGCTGCAAGGCACCAAGGAAAGGCAGGGCGCACTCTGCCGGTGCGCTGGCCAGCAATGCAGGCACCAAACCGCAACCGACGCCCCCACTCAACCTGTTGATTCTTAAATCAAACCCTGAAAGCTTCCAACGCTGGCACGCTCTCTGCTCAGACATCCTCAGCAGATAGCCTGATCATTTTCATGCAGGCTGCCCGCGCACATTCTGTTCAGACGACGGCGTCTACTCATTCCTGTCCCTACCGGGCAGGCAATGAGGGCGCCGTTTTTTGTTGGCTCCAGACAACCAGAAAGCGATCAGGGGAACACACTATGTCTTACATCATGCCTTCGGAGTTCGTCACCAAGATGGTGGACGCCGGTGAATCAAAAATATACATGGCCACCCGGGATGTCCTCATCCGGGCCTTTATGGCCGGGGCCATCCTGGCACTGGCGGCGGTATTCGCCATTACCGTCGGCGTACAGACCAGCAGCCCGCTGGTCGGCGCACTGCTATTCCCAGTCGGGTTCTGCATGCTTTATCTGATGGGATTCGACCTGCTCACCGGCGTATTCATGCTGACCCCGCTGGCCTTGCTCGATCGGCGCCCCGGGGTGGATACCCGCGGCATCCTTCGAAACTGGGGCTGGGTGTTCCTGGGCAACTTCGGTGGAGCCCTGACGGTTGCCACCATCATGGCTTTTGTTTTCACCTACGGTTTCAACACGGAAGCCGGGGTGGTCGGCGACAAGATTGCCTCGATCGGCAAGGCCCGCACCCTGGGTTATGCCGAACATGGTGTGGCTGGCTGGTTCACCATCTTCCTGCGGGGCGTGCTATGCAACTGGATGGTGTCCATGGGTGTGGTGGGCGCGATGATCTCCACCACGGTCCAGGGCAAGGTACTGGCCATGTGGATGCCGATCATGCTGTTCTTCTACATGGGCTTTGAGCACTCCATCGTCAACATGTTCCTGTTCCCGTTTGCGCTGATGATGGGCGGCGAGTTCAGTATCATGGATTACTTCATCTGGAACGAGATCCCCACCGTTCTGGGCAACCTGGTAGGTGGCCTGTCCTTCACTGGGCTGACGCTTTACGCCACCCACGTTCGCACCGCACCCAAGCGCACCCTGACAACAGACTACCGCGAACCCGTCAGCGCCCGCAGCGCCTGATTACCACTAAGGCCCCGCCGGTGCCGCACACACCGGCGGGCTTCAGTGGCTCATATTCATGTCCAACTGCGAACAGCTCACGATAGAAGCCGGACAATTCAGCAGCGCCGGCCGGAAACCCGCCAATCAGGATTTCCATGGCCTGCTGATACCCGACAATCACCAGCGCCACAGCAAGGGAATTGCGGCAGGAATCGCCGATGGCATCAGCTCCAGCAATGTCAGCCAGATCGCCAGTGAAGCGGCGGTGGCCGGCTTCCTGAGCGACTACTACTCAACCCCCGAGAGCTGGTCGGTGAAACAATCGGCCGAACGGGTGCTGAGGGCAAGCAATGCCTGGCTGCACGCCCAGACCCGACAAAGCCGATATCGCTATGACCAGGACCGGGGCTACGTCTGCACCTTCAGTGCCCTGGTTCTGAAATCCGCAACGGCGCACCTGTTTCATGTGGGAGACGCCCGTATCTACCGGCTTCAGGGCAACACGCTGGAACAACTCACAACCGACCACCGGGTCTGGCTTTCGGCCGAGGAAAGCTGCCTGAACCGGGCTCTTGGACTGAGCCCGCAACTGGATATCGAGTATCGCAGTCTCGCCCTGCACCGGAACGACGTGTTTCTGATGATGACCGATGGTGTTTACGAACGGCTCTCGGCCGGTGATATCACCCTTTGCCTTGCCGACAACGGGGACGATCTGGATCACGCCGCCCGGTCGCTGGCCCAACTCGCCCTGGAAAGGGGAAGTGAGGATAACCTGACGGTCCAGGTATTGCGGGTAACCCGGTTACCCTCTCGGACACAGGACACCAGCGCCCAGAAAGCCTATCGCGAACTGCCATTCGCGCGCGAGCCCGCTCCCGGTGAGGTGCTGGACGGCTACCGAATCATCCGGGCCCTGCATATCAGCAGCCGAAGCCACGTTTACCTGGCCAGGGATGAGAGGTCCGGGAAGCAAGCCGCAATTAAGTTCCCGGCGATGGAGTTGCGGCAGTATCCGGATGAGCTGGAGCGATTCGTTACTGAACGCTGGATTGCCCAGCGCGTTCAGAGCCCCCATGTGGTTGCCATCTTTGCCCCGGAGCGTCCGCAAAGTTGCCTGTATCTGGCTACTGACTTTGTAGAAGGTTGTACCTTGCGGCAATGGATGCTTGATCACCCGCAGCCAGATCTGGAAACCGTGCGACAACTGGCCGAGCAGATTATCCGGGGGCTCAGGGCCTTCCACCGGCTGGAAATGGTGCACCAGGATCTGAAACCCGAAAATGTCCTGATCACACCGGATGGCCGCGCCATGCTGGTCGATTTCGGAGCCACCCGGGTCGCCGGTCTGGAAGAAGCGGGCAAGCCTGCCGCTTGCTATCCGGTTGGAGCCGCCCTCTACTCGGCGCCGGAGCTCTTTCTCGGCGAACCCGGCAGCTGGCAGTCGGACCAGTACGCCCTGGGCGTGATTATCTATCAACTATTAACCGGGCGCCTGCCCTACCATACCGATGTACCCCGCATCCGCACTCGCAAACAACTACAGGCTCTGACATACCGGCCCGCCAGGGCCTGGCGTGAAGACCTGCCGCCGTGGCTGGATGCCACCCTGGCCCGGGCTACCCATCCGGAGCCCCATCGCCGCTACCCGGCGTTATCGGAACTGCTCTACGAACTCCGACACCCCGGACGAGACTGGCGTGCCCGACACCATCCACCTCTCATGGAGCGGCACCCGGTGCGTTTCTGGCAAGGCGTCTCGGCCCTGCTCCTGCTGGCACTATTAACCTCCCTGGCCAGTGGCTCCTGGAACTGAGCCCCGGGCCATTTATTGCCCAGCCAGCAAAAGCTCGCCCGCCCGCCAAGCAACGCCTTGCCCGAAGACACTCAGACATTGCCCGAACTCCACGTAACTAGTTGTTATATCAATACATTCAACAACTGGCACGGCGATTGTTATCTATTATGCCGTCCAGGGAACATCCTTGGGACACTCATTCACAACATTGTCATGGAGCAGACTATGCCAACTCCTTGTTATATCAGCATCGAAGGCCAAACCCAGGGTAACATCACCGCTGGCGCGTTCACTTCCGATTCCGTAGGCAACATCTACGTTGAAGGTCATGAAGACGAAGTGCTGGTCCAGGAATTCAGCCACACCGTCTTGGTCCCAACAGACCCTCAGTCTGGCCAGCCTTCTGGACAGCGCGTTCATAAGCCTTTTGAGTTTACTGCAGCCCTGAACAAAGCCACCCCGCTGATGTACAACGCCCTGGCTTCCGGCGAAATGCTGCCGAAGGTAGAGCTCAAGTGGTACCGCACTTCGGTAGAAGGCAAACAGGAGCACTTCTTCTCCACCATTCTGGAAGATGCCACTATCGTTAATATCGACTGCAAAATGCCTCACTGCCAAGATCCTGGCAGCGCAGACTTCACTCAGTTGGTCACCGTTGCTCTGTCCTACCGTAAAGTTACTTGGGAACACACCGTAGCTGGAACTTCTGGCGCTGATGATTGGCGCGCCCCAGTCGAAGCCTAACCAATTCGGCGTCACCCAAGGCCTTGATTCAGGGCCTTGGGATCCTCAACTCCGAAGTAACCAGAAATGCTGCAATACCTTTCGGTTCTTTATTTTACTACTGTGCGATAAGATCTTGGCGGAAAAGCAGTTTGTGTATTGCCCGTTCAAACACTCATTAATAATCCGAGTCTTCAACGGGTAATAGCTGACAGCTATTTCGCGAGCAGGAAAGAGGCACCCTCATATCGGACTAGGCTAACCAGACCGCCGCAGTACCACCGCTCGCAATCACGAACCTGCCATTTTCTTTTAACAGTTAACCCAAAAGGACGTACTCAATGAAATTTGGAGCGATTCTATCCTTAACTATACTATTGACTGGGTGTGCAACCTCTCAAACCACAA
This sequence comes from Marinobacter sp. ST-43, assembly GCF_030541085.1. Taxonomy (NCBI): domain Bacteria; kingdom Pseudomonadati; phylum Pseudomonadota; class Gammaproteobacteria; order Pseudomonadales; family Marinobacteraceae; genus Marinobacter; species Marinobacter sp. ST-43. The sequence goes on along the minus strand of NZ_JASSVO010000004.1, from coordinate 276,078 downwards.
TATCTTATAGTGGCGAATTTAACCTTCAGGTTCCAACAAAGTTGCTTTCAGGATCCACCGTTTTCACTGCTGACGGATTATCAGTAGGATGGCCCGAGGGCAATTTAATTTCTGGGATCGTAATAACAAAAGAGCTAGAGTCTCTACCAAGTGACTTCGACCTAAAAGATTATCCAAAGTATCTTTTTAATATAAAAGATAAAACTGATCTTGATAAAAAAACTGCCGACATACTCAAGAACTCAACCATCGAAATTGATCATTCTTTTGGAATTGATAACCTCACTATAATATCAAAATTTGACACTGAAATTTATAGCGCTTGCAAAGATGAGAAATGCATTGCATTTATAATAAAAAACAATGTAACTGACCACCTATTATCAATTTATTCCCAAGGAATTACTGAAATAGAGTTTATTAGCTTAGCAGAAGGAATTTGAGATGCTGACCACTAGCGAAAAGGATGCGCTTTATATTTTAATAGCGGCAACTCTGGGCGATGATCTTTCGATTCGATCCCGAAAGTCCCAGTTTAACAATAGGACCGTTAATGTAGTTGAAGACATGATAATTGCAAACATGGATTGCAATGCTAATATGAGGGAACTTATTGTCAACTTATTGGACGGATCGTCCATGCTAACAAGGGGCTGGTTGAAAAAAATCCTCAAGACATCAAAAAACAAAATTAAAGAGATGGATCTACATGGATATGGCTGCTTGGTTTCGACAAAATCCAGATGGAAAAGTGCCATTATAACATCAGTTTTCTGGTAGCGCCCCGAACCAATACACCGATTTTTGAGCGCAGTGTGAGCAGCGCCAACATCTACAATGGACCAGATGGGTGCCAAACTTTTCGTCAACGTACGCATTAACATGATGTGCAAGCGTTTTCGCGCGGTTCAATTCAAGCCTCCTATTCTCGACTCTTTGAACTGAACAGGGATCCGTTTGATGCAGAAAACTATCGCTTTAGGGTTTGTGTTGGTCAGCCTGCTCTCTGGTTGTGCTACTACTGGCCAGACACCCATTGAGTTTCACACCTCCAATCACCTGACTTTTGAACTCGGTAGTGGTCGATTTAATACGATTGATGTGCAACCTTTTGAAACCCAGCTTTGGCTTGGTTCCGCAATGGTTGGTTCGTTGATGACCATGGAAACCAGTCCAGATTTTGATACCGCTGTCGACGAGGTCAGGCAAGGATTTAATGAAGCGCAAGGATCCTCCGGCAAGGTCGTTCAGCTGGATTTGGGTAACAGCGCCTACGGCTTCTCAGTCGCCGTCAATGGATACACCACTGCATTTATCGCCACCTCAAAACATCCAACTTCGTGGATTACCATCAGTACTCAGGATGACATTTTCGAAGAAGTTCTGTCTTCATTGTCTGTTAGCAAAACACGCGAATGATTTACCCTGTTTATGTTTGTTTAGGCGATGAAACAACTGCCCATGGTGCAGAGATACCAGATATCCCCGGATGTTTTGCTGCATCTGATGAGTGGGATGACCTACCGGCTCATATGCTTGATGCCTTTCGTTTGAGCATGGAGGGTACAGCAGAAGAGCCACCTGCACCCTCCACCATATCCTCACTTGAGGCGCGCTACGATTTTGAAGGGGGCATTTGGATGCTCTTTAATACAGAATCCGGGGAACTCAGGCCACCCACTTCCGACCACTAGCCGCAAACTCCACGACCAGCTCGAAAACGTTGTCACACTTCTCTTTGAAAGCCACTCGGTCGTAGCTTTCCGGCAGATCCTTATCGAGAACTTCTTCAATCGCTGCTTTTACCGCGCGCTGAGTCTGACCATCCTTCCACCAATCCTGAACCAGCACTTTCGGATGGCCCTCCAATAGCCGAATAATCAGATCCTTGGCAGCCAGCTTCACCTTTTGCTCTTCCCCCCTGGTGAGTTTGTCTTTCTTCAAGAGATCGTAAATCTCCAGCTCGTCTTCACTCAGGCCCTCGCGGATATGCCGTTCGGATTCTTCCCGAATATTACCAACGTACTGAACCAGATCTTCATAGTACGCATCCGCAGACGAACTGCCCGAATTGTACTTGTCGATGATCTCCTGTAACCGCTGGGCAAAATCTGTGCGGGTGTGGTTCTGCTCAAGAAGCTGCTGCAATTTGTCTTCGATAAAAGCACGCAACTCTGCGATCTCAATGTGCTTGTACTCGGCTTTCCTGAAATCTTCTCGAAGCTTGTCGTAGTTGATCTTACTCAGGTCCCAACCCTGGCCTTTTTGGACGATCTCATATTCAGCCCGGTGCTCCTTGATGTTAAACGCCTCGGCGTTGTCCACCACTACACTCTCGTCCAGCAGCTCCGAGATCTTTTGACTGACTTCATCAATATCAGCCTGCTCCACCAGCGCGTCCACCACCCCACGGAGATACTGAATCGCCGCTATACGCTGATTGTCATGCTGCTGGAAGATTTCCGGCTTGCAGGCCTCATAAAGCGCCGTCACGGTGTTCTCGTAAACGTTAAACTGCTTGCGCCAGTCTTCTTTGCTCAGGAGGGTATCCGCCGCCTGATTGAAAAACCCGATGTTCTTGAACGTATCCTGCTTCTCAAACACCGCATTCATCTCGATATCCCGCTCCCGGCAGAACTCAAGTGTTTGGCTAACCGCATCATCAAGTAACTCAAAGAGCTCAGACTTCTCCTGAACCGGCTGCTCCTCGCCATCCGCGCCCTGCGCGTAATCTTTCAGTGCTTTGCGCATGTTGCGGAACACGTTGTAATAATCGACGATTTCGCCGTTTTTCTTCTCGACCAGATCACCGCTGTGACCCTTGACGCGATAGGAAGCCACCCGGTTTGCCCGGGCAATGGTCTGCATCAGAGTGTGGCCCTTCATGGGCTTGTCGAGATAAAGCGTGGATATGGTGGGCGCATCGAACCCGGTTAGCCACATGGCGCACACGAACACCAACTGAAGAGGGTGCTCCGGGTCTTTGAAGTTATACTCAACATCGTGCATGTGCTCATCAAGCTGCTCCAGACGCTTGATGTGCGGCTTGATATCCAGGCCCTGCTTTTCGAATTTCTCCTCGTCCGCTTTCGGATCACTGATCACTACGGCCATCTCGACCGTTTTCATGTAATCCCTGATTTTCTTGTAACGGGCCTTTTCAACCTCGTTGGTCGATTCTTTGATCAGCTTCAGCAGGCGCTTCTGTTCGTCTTTCCAGTGCTGCTGCACTTTGTCGTACATGCGCACGGCGGTGAACTTGTCCAGCGTGATGACCATGCCCTTACCGAGATAACCACGGCGGGGAAAGTGATACACGATGTCTCGGGCAATGGTATCCAGGCGGTCGTCCCGCTTGATCACTTCCAGTTCACGGGCATACTTTTTCTCCAGCTTCTCTTGCTGCGCCTCGTCCAGGTTTTCGTCTTCCAGTAGCTCGTAGAACTCATCCCCCAGATCGTCGTTCTGGATCAATACCTTTGGCACCCGTTTCTCGTAGAACAGTGGGACGGTGGCGTTATCTTCCATCGCCTGCTGGAAGTTGTACTCAGACACGTAATCGCCAAACCAGCTGTTGGTCTTGCGGTCACGCCCCAACAGTGGTGTGCCAGTAAAGGCCAGGAAGTGCGCACCTTTCAGACCTGCCCGCATGTTCTCGGCAAGGTTCTTGTACTGGGTGCGGTGCGCCTCATCCACCATCACAATGATTTCCCGGTTTTCCTTTTCCGGGTCAAACAACCGGGGGTACTTCCGCCCCTTGTCGTACCGGAATTTCTGGATCAGGGTGAAGACCACCTTTTTGTTCTGACCCAGGAACTTGCGCATTTCCTCGGCATTGGCCGGTTGCGCTGCATCTTCTTTGCGAACCGTCTCCGTATTGAGGAAGTTCCGGTAGATCTGCCCGTCCAGATCCTGTCGATCAGTCACCACCACAAAGCTGAAATTACCCGTCGCTTTCCGGAAAATCTTGCGGGCGTAGAAAATCATTGAAAAGCTTTTACCCGAGCCCTGCGTATGCCAGAACACCCCGAGCTTGCCGTCGTATTCGCTGCGTTTACGGAAACGCTCATAGGCGTTGTTCACACCCAGGAACTGGTGGTTCTGGGCAATGATCTTGGTTTCGCCCTTATGGAAGAGGATGAAGTTCTCGACGTAATCCAGCAGGCGGGACTTTTCGCACAGGCCATCGGCAGCATGTTCCAGGCTGGTGGCCTGCTCGGTAATTTCCTTGCGGTTTACCGCCTCCTTCTCGCTCTCCACCCGGAACCAGTTAAAGAAGTGTTCCCAGCCAGCAGTGAAGCTGCCCACCCGGGTTTCCAGGGCATTAGATAGCACACAGAATGCGTTGCAGTGGAACAACTGGGGAATGTCGTGGCGGTAACTGCGCAGGTTATCCTCGAAGGCATTGCGCAACCGCACGTTGGAGTTCTTCAGTTCGATAAAGACCAGGGGCAGCCCGTTAACGTACAGGATGACATCCGGGCGACGGTAGGCAGCTTTGGGGGCCTGGCCCACTGATTTGATCCACAACTGGGAGACCGCCAGCCAGCGGTTCTGTTTCGGATCGTCAAAATGAACCAGCCGGACTTTCTCGTGCTGTTTGATGCCGCGCTCATCATCAAACTGCACCGGCACGCCATCCCGGATCAGGTCATACAGTTCCCGGTTGGCCGCAATCGGAGACATGGCTGCGCGCCGGTTCATCACCCGCTCAATGGCTTCGTCGATCTTGCTCTCAGGGATGCCAGGGTTCAACTCGAGGCAGGCGGTTTTTAACTCGACCGGGAAAATCACATCCCGCTTATCGGCACGGTGAGAACCATCGTTCGGTTCTTCCGGTTTTGCGGTATAGCAATCCAGTACATTAAAACCATGAATGTGCTGAAGGCGCTGCAAAAGCGCCTGCTCGATATTGTCTTCCGAAATAAAACTAGCCATCGGCCTGCCGACTCCATGGACCGGGTGGGTATTCTCCGGAGTTCTGCCGCTCCGTTAGTGGGCACCGCCTGCATTGTCCTGATTGAGTGGCTTGTTGGCGGCCTCCGCCTGCAAACGCTCAACCAACCAGACCTTGATGATAGATTGGCGGGTAACGCCAATACGCGCGGCCTCCCGATCCAGAGACTCTACGACCCAGGCCGGAAAATCAACATTGATTCGCTTTTGTTCCTGATTCACGCGCCGTGCAGAAGACAGATCAAGATCCTCAACAACGTCCTGCTGGGCTTCATCAAACTTCTTGTCGAAATCTTTAGCTTTCATAAAGCTCAACCTCTTTCTCCACAAAATCAATGCCGTGCTTGTCCAGATTGGCCTGGCTTTTGGTTCCGTCAAATTCAAACACATCCATGAGTACAAATTATTCCTTTTTTACTCAATCAACAAGAGAGTACTACAAAACCCTCACTGTCATCTCTCGTTTGGCTTCCAGATAGGGCGCCATCACATTGGCAACCCGGCAGATTCTGGCGTATTCCATCAGTTTGCCAGGACGAAAGGTTTTGCGAGTGCGATAAAGCTCCAGTGCCTCCAGCACCACATCCATGCCGATACGATTCCGGAACTTGAAGCAGTCCGCCAGGGTTTTCTCCGGGCTGTAGACATTCAGGGTGATTCCATCCACATCCACCTGTTCAATGCCTTCGCTAAAGGCCCGCCCGGAGAACCGGTATCCTGCCACCGGCGGATAGTCCAGTACCGGCAGGCGGGCATCCCGCTCCACCGCCAGATGCACCTGGTGGGGAATCTGTGTGGTTATGTCGTGCCAGTCCAGCGCGGAAATCAGGCAAAGCACCGCACTAGGGAACCGAGTAGCAGCGGCCACCAGATCCGGGTTTTCGATGGGCGGCAGATCCGCCAGCCGGTAAAGACCACGGCTGACCGGCTCAATCACCCCTTCGTCCCGAAGCTGATAGAACTGGTACCGACTATAGCCCCGGGCCAGCGCTTCGCTCAGGCGAAGCTGGCCGCCGTGCTGTCGGAACAGGGTTTGAAGTTGTGCCCGGGAGGATCGGGCAGAGTCGGAGTCAGACAAACTGTTACCACTTATTGATATCTGGTGACAGTTTGTCTGATAAGCGTTAAGGGTTCAAGCGGCGGCTTCGTCGGCGCTGTCTGACTCATCACTCTGCATGGAGGGCGGGAACTGGATATCCAGGTTTTCCACGGAGAGTTTGCCGGAGATCAGGCGGGGAAGGAGTTGGTTTTTGGTTTTCTCTAAGTTATCGTTCATTTTGATCAACGATCTTTTCTGATCGTAAAGCGGCTTCACCAGCTCTTCGAATTGCTCGATCAATCCGCTCTTCGGAACCAACACTTCGTTTGAATAGGCTTGTTTTCGATTTAACCCCGGTACGGCTGCATCGTTATTTATAAAATTAACGGAATGCAGGAGGTAATACAGGAAATGTTTGCTCAGATCAGACACAACGTAATAAACGGTGTCGATTGGGTAAAAGGCAACATCTGACCAATGAATCGCCCCTACATTACCCTTTCGACCCACGATAATCCCCGGCCGCTCAACGAGAGCTTCGTTGTGGAAACCAACAACGCCGCTTGAGCCATAAACAGGAACAGTGCCCTCAACACGATCCTCACTTTTAAGAGCTTTTCCATACTGAAGAACCAAGATGTCATTGAGCCTCTTGATCGACCAACCAGCCGGAAGGCCCTTCTCAAATTCTGCCTCCTGCCACCCCGGAAACCGGAACCGCACAAACCACTCGCGGTAGATTTCCTCGGCCATGTTTTCCAGCAGGGTGATGCGGCGTTTGTTGTTTTCGATCAAGTCGTCGTAGGTTGCCAATAAAGCTGCGACTTTTTCCTGAATATCTATTTCCGGCAAAGGAATTCGAAAATCGCCAATTTGCTTTCCGCTGATATGTGGGACATTCACGCCCGTAACGATCGGCTCTATGTACGATGCAAAGTACTTACTTGACACAAGATAACGGAGAAAGTCCTGCGACAAACCTCTCTTTGCCCGTAACCTAGCAACACGCTGCACTAATAAACACTTCGGATCGTGAGCTTTAATGAATGCCCATTTCAGCCCAGCATTGACCCAAGGTCGGTCCATAGCTACGACGATATCACCCGGTTCCAGAAGATAGTCTCGATAATCATCGACATCATCGGAATTCCAAAACTTCGCCTTTGTCCAGTCAATATATCCCTGCTGAACATTGTCACCCTTAACAAGTGGAATATCCGAGGATTTATCCGTGAATCGATCGCTCTTAAATGCGAAGCCCGGCTTAATTTCGGCATATTCTGAAAGGCGGACCATGGCAAACTTGGAAATATGAGTTTCCATCAATTCGTCTCCAAGATTTGATCTACGTTCACAGAAATCAATCTGGAGAGAGTGCTGGCCTCAGAGTTGAGCTGTCCGAGGGATTGGTTCCATTCCGCCAAGTCCGAAAGAAACTCCTCCTCAGTCTTCCCATCCTCCTCAATCACAACCCCCACATACCGCCCCGGATTCAAGGAATAATCCTGCTCCTTCACTTCCTCAGGTGTGGCCAGTTTGCACAGCCCGGTCACATCCTCGTACTCGGCATTCGGAAAACGCTCCTGCAGCCAGTGAATATGCTGGTAGTAGGCCTCGGCACTGCGAACCTCCTTGTGCAGTTCCTCCAGCGCCTCTTTCAAGCGGCGGGCGTTGCGGTCGGAGGTGGCGCGCTTGCCAGCTTGTCTGGCTTCTTCAGCTCTGGCCTTTTCGTGCTGGCGTACCACTTTGTCCAGTTGCTTCAGGCCGGTGTGCAGTTGCTGGAAGAAAGGATCAAATGTCGCTCTCAGTGCCTGCTGGGTGCGATTGGCGGTTTCGATGGCCTCCGGAGTGGTCAGGTGCAGGTCAGCGGCTTGGATGTAGGCATCGCTGGCCTGCTGCAGGGCTTTCAGGCCCTGCCACTGGCTGACCAGTTCGCCCACGGCCTGTTTGCCCTGGGTATCGTCCAGCACGTCAAGTAACTGCTCGCTGACCGGCTCCACTTTTTCACGGTTTGTCAGCAACTGTTCCATACCCTTGCGGAAGTAGCTGTCCACCAACCGGATAAAGTCCGCCCGCTTGCCCTTATGCAGCTTGCTGATAATGGCGATGTTCTGGACCTGTTCTTCGCTGAATTCCCGGTGTGCCCGGTCGATCTGAGTGAAAATGTTGCGGGCATCGATGAACAGGATGCGGTCGTCCTGCTTGTTCTTGTCGAAGAACCAGAGGGTGGCGGGCAGGGTGACCGTGTAGAACATGTTGGACGGCAGGGTGAGCATGCCGTAGATCAGGTTGTTCTCGATCAGGGTCTGGCGAATGTCCGCCTCGCTGTGGCGGGCATCGGAGGCGGAATTGGCCATCACCAATGCCGCCCGGCCGCTGTCCGGGGTGTTGTTCTTCAGGGAGGTGGCGAACAGATTGATCCACAGGTAATTGGCGTTGGGGACGGTTTCCTTGCCCTGCTCGCTGGCTTTGGCCTTGGTTTTCTTTCGGGGCAGGCCGTAGGTATTGAAACGTGGATCGTCTTCCACCGAGGCCAGGGGCACGTCGTCCACGTTAAACGGCGGATTGGCCATCACGAAGTCGAACTTGCCGAAGCCGTCAAACGGGTTTTCGGTGTAGCTGTTGGCCTGGCGAATCTCGCCCCGCAGGCCGTTAACCGCCAGGTTCATCTTCGCCAGCTTGACGGTATCCAGGGTCTTTTCCTGGCCATAGACGTAGAGCTGATCTTCTTCGTGGGCTTCGCCCAGTTCGTCCAGCTTCTTGCGGTGTCGCTCTACAAACTGCTGGGACTGCACGAACATCCCGGCCGATCCGCAGGCTGGGTCGTATACCGTGCCATGGTGGGGTTCGATGATTTCCACCATCAGTTTGACTACTGAGGTAGGGGTGAAAAACTCGCCGCCTTTCTGGCCTTCGCTCAGGGCGAATTTGCCCAGGAAGAACTCGTAGATTTTACCGAAAATGTCGCCATTGGCATCCGCCGGGATGTTGGAGAAATTCTTCAGCAATTCCGCCAGCAATGTGTTGCTGGTGCGGGTCAGGGCGAAGTATTCGTCCTTGGGCAGGATGCCATCCAGCTCGGGTTTGTATTCCTCGATGGCTTCCATGGCCTGTTTGATCTTTCGGGCCAGGTCTTCCTGCTCCGGCAGGCCCAGAAGGTAGTGGTAGCGGGCATGGTCCGGGAGGTAGAAACCGCATTTCTGGATGGCGATTTCGGAGATTGGTTTTTCCCGCCGGGTGCCTCTGAGCTCCGCAAACTCCCTGGTGATGTCCGGCTCGGCACGCTTGTACTTGTTGTCGGCGAATTTCAGGAAGATCAGGCCGAGTACCGGCGTGGCGTATTCGCTGGACTTGAGATCGGAGTTGGCCCGAAGGTTATCGGCGGCAGACCAAAGATCGTCTTCAAGCTGTTTGAGCTGTTCGGCATTCATGGTGGAAAGGTGTCTCCTGAAACTGCCACTACACAAAATGTGGAGAGACTCTAAACAACTCTGCCAACACGGGCCATAGCAATTTGTAAATTCGCTGGTTAGTCTATCCGTTCGAGCACGCTACTATTTTTTGACCCAGCCAGAATTCATGCCTCAACTATCCCCAAACTCACATGCCATCGGCACCCTCATGTGCCAGACCACCCGGGACATTCTCTGGGCACCGGCTGAAGGCTGGGTTCAGCAGAAAAACCCGGGCGCTAGGCTGGCATTGCGGGTTGGCTCGGGCCAGGCCACCTACCATCGTTTTGATCCCCGCAAGAAGCAACATCTGATCACCTACGGTGCCCGGATGATTGCCGCCAAGCACCAACCGGAAACCGCCCAGGGCTGGTTATCCACCCGGGAAATCCGGAGCCGCGGCTATTTTGAGGGGGAAGTGAGTGTGCTGAACCTGCTGGCGCACACCTGCTGCCATGAGTTCGCCCATTTGCTGCAGCACAGCGCCGGGCAACGGCATTACGGCTCGGTGCATAACCGGCATTTCTATGAAGCGCTGGATGAGTTGCACCACAGCGGTGCCGCAAACGCCACCCGGCTATACCTTGCGGAACAGGCCAGCGGCTGCGGGATCGAGCTATCCGCCGGGCCCTTTGAGTTTCCGAGTCCCACTGCGGAGCATCGGCACTGGCAGGTGGGGGATTCAGTGGTATTCGACGACGGCAGACGCGAAATTCAAGGCCAGGTGGTGCGCGTTAACCGCAAGACTTGCACCGTGACTGTCAGCCAGCATGCCCGGATCCTTCGTTACCGGGTGCCGCTGTCGCTGCTTCGGCGGGCTGCTGCGGCCTGACTCAGGCGGGTTCCCGGGCCCCGGTGCGAGCAAGCAGGTCCTGTATCTCCGGAAGGCAGGAGCCACAGTTGGTACCACACTTCAGGTGCTCGCCCAGTGCCTCCGGGCTGGCCATGCCCTGCTCAATGGCTTGGGCAATCTGGTGCTCACCCACGCCAAAACAGGTGCAGATAATCGGCCCCGCCGCCTCGCCTTCCACCGTCCCTGCTGCCAGTAACGACCGGCGTTGTTCCGACGCCAGCTCAACTTTGCCAAAACAACTGTCCAGCCAGTCCAGATCCGGCATGGTCTGGACACAGGGCTCAACCAGCAACACGGCGTCCAGTCGATCGCCACTAAGCCAGGCGGCCCGGTAGCGCTGTCTCGCCCGGTCTTCCATGACCAGTTCCGGTTCCCGCGAAAAACAACGTTGCCCCCATTCCCGCCAGTTCATCTCGTGGCCCCCGGCGAACCACCAGCCGTGACTGTGCGGCAGGCGCTGACAACTCCAGTAGGCAAGAGCGGTGTGGTCCAACGAGGCAAGGCGGGGATCACGCAGCAATAGCCTCGCCTGCCAGCGGGTCACCAGGGGCCGGATGGTCGCCACACCATGCTTGCCTTCTGGCTGACCGGAAATGGGATCCACAACCGGACGGATCAGGCTGGACGCCAAAGCGGAGGAGGCAAACCGGCCATTCCAGTGGATGGGCACAAACACTTCACCTGTGCGCTGGCCGGTGCTGCCCCGGACCCGGCCAACATAGCCCGCATTGCCCGGCCCACGCAGCACCGCCAGGGCACCTTCAATCAAACCAAAGCCGGCAATATCCGCCGGGTGCAACTCTATGAACGGCTCGCTGCGATGGGCAAACAGCCTGGGTGCCAGGGCCGTTCGGGTCATGGTATGCCATTGGTCACGGATTCGGCCGGTATTCACCACCAGCGGGTACCGGGGTCCAGGTAGCTGCCCGGGCGGCAAACTGGACACGGGCACCAATCGTGCCCGGCCATCCGGCGTGGGAAATTGCCCGTGCCCAAACAGCCGACGGGGTTGCAACCAGGCCCCGGGGTTACCCTCCGTGACCGGCCACTGCACCGGCGCCAGCTCGTCGTACTCCTGGTTGCTGAGTTGAGACAAGGCGGAGATATTGAACACACGCTCGCCTCCGTTACCATAGCCGGACAACACCGCATGTTCGCGAAAGATATCGGCAGGGCATGTGTAATCGAAAGCATGAGCATGGCCCAGCGAACAGGCAACGTCCCGAATAATCTGCCAGTCCGGCCGGACCTGCTCCGGCAGGGGCAAAAACCGGCGTTGGCGTGAAATGCGCCGTTCGGAATTGGTCACCGTTCCATCTTTCTCGCCCCAACCGGCAGCCGGCAAGAGAATATCGGCAAACTGCGTGGTATCGGTCTGGGCCACACAATCCGAGACGATCAGAGTCTGGCAACGGGACAGTGCCTGGTGAATACGTTCGCTGCCCGGCAGGCTGACTGCGGGGTTGGTGCCCATCACCCAGAGTACCCGGATCTCTCCCCGATGGACTGCCTCGAACAGGTCCACCGCTTTATGGCCGGGACCACGGGCCATCTGCTCGCTGTGCCAGAAATCCGAAACCCGGAGCAAGGCGCCCGGGGTGTCATAATCCATATGGGCTGCCAGAGTATTGGCCAGCCCGCCAACTTCACGGCCACCCATGGCATTGGGTTGTCCCGTCAGCGAAAACGGGCTCGCTCCCGGTCGGCCCACCCGGCCAGTAGCCAGATGGCAGTTAATGATGGCGTTGGCCTTGTCGGTACCAGCAACCGACTGATTAATGCCTTGGGAAAACGCGGTCACTGTCCGTCCGGTGTCTGCAAACCATCGATAGAAACACTCCACCTCTTCTACTGCCAGATCGCAGCCCCTGGCTACCGCTTGCACGGAAGGCGCACAGGATCGGGCGATCGCCAGGGTTTCCTCGAAGCCGTTACAGTGCTCGGCAAGGTAGTCCTCCGCCAGGGCCCCGTGATCGTGCAGCCAGACCAACAGGCCATTGAACAACAGGGTGTCGGTTCCGGGGCGAAGCTGAAGGTGCAGATCAGCGAGATCCGCTGTCGCTGTCTTTCTGGGATCGATGACCACCACTCTCCGTCCCTGACGGCGCGCAGCACTCATTCGCTGGTACAGTACCGGGTGGGCCCAGGCGACGTTGCTGCCCGCGAGCACCAGCAGGTCCGCCAGCTCAAGATCCTCGTAGCAACCGGGAACACAGTCCTCGCCAAAAGCACGCTTATGTGCCGCAACGGCCGAGGACATGCACAGTCTGGAATTGGTATCCACATGCGGTGTGCCGATGAACCCCTTGGCCAGCTTGTTGGCAATGTAATAATCCTCCGTGAGTAGCTGCCCGGAGAGATAGAAGGCCACGGATTCCGCGCCATGCTCACGCACCGAATCGGAAATGGCCCCGGCGACCCGGTCAATGGCTTCCTCCCATGTCACCTCATAGCCCGCGATCTTTGGCACCAGCAAGCGGCTGGTATCCTCCAGCGTCTCATGCAAGGCAGAACCTTTGACGCAAAGCCGCCCGCCATTGGCCGGGTGCTGATGATCGCCTTCGACATGGCCAGGGGCGGCCAGAACACCGCAGCCAACACCACAGTAAGGGCAGGTGGTGGCAATAGAGTCCGCTGGCGTGTCGTGGTGTTTCATGCTGTTCCTCGCTCTTGAACCAAAAAAGCCCACCACCCGGTTTCCGTTTCCAGAGCCGGGGGGCGGGCTTCGTTGCCTGTGTTGTCTGCCATAAAAGAAAGCAATTAGGGGGCCAGCGCACGATTTGATGTCTCCAAGGGCCTTGAATGGCGCCTGGTGCGCCTGTCGAAGCCAGTTGCACCGCTAAATAGCTTCCTTGAAAAGCCTATCGATGGGCGTTCACCTTGGTGCAAAGGGCGATTTTCTGCACCAAAACCACCCCGGCAAAGCACGGGCTTCCCCTGCTGGAACGACCAGGGCTCCCGCAACTTACTGAAATACATGAATAGTCCTGGATGGCACGGCTTGTGCTGAGTGATTAGTGAACCATCACGACATCACAGCTCTCATTTACAGGCATCGGCGCCTGCTCTCCGGCAACGGAGGCAGGCGCTTTTTTTTGCGCGTCTGAAATGAGAGAACCGAGAGGCATCACGATGAAGACAGTGAACCATTATGTTCGACCTTTACTGACCGCCACCCTGATCGGCCTAAGTTCCCTGGCCCAGGCCGATATTGGCCCGGCGGAGAAACCCGATCTCAAGCTTGGCTTTATCAAACTCACGGATATGGCGCCCCTGGCGGTTGCCTGGGAACAGGGCTACTTCATGGACGAAGGGTTATTCGTAGAACTCGAAGCCCAGGCGAACTGGAAGGTGCTGCTGGACCGGGTCATCACCGGTGAACTGGATGGTGCCCACATGCTGGCCGGCCAACCCCTGGGCGCATCCATAGGCTATGGCACCCAGGCCGATATCATCACCGCCTTCAGTATGGACCTCAACGGCAACGGTATTACCGTGTCCAACGACGTCTGGGAAGCGATGAAACCAAACCTGGAAATGGAAGGTGATCATCCGGAACACCCGATTTCAGCCAGCGCGCTGAAGCCGGTGGTTGAGCAGACCCGCGCCAACGGCGAGCGCTTCCGCATGGGCATGGTGTTTCCGGTGTCCACCCACAATTACGAGCTGCGTTACTGGTTGGCCGCCGGTGGCCTGAATCCCGGCTTCTACGCGCCCCAGCGCGGCGATACCAGCGGCACCATCCAGGCCGACGTGCACCTCTCCGTGACACCGCCGCCCCAGATGCCCGCCACCATGGAAGCAGGCACCATCCAGGGCTACTGCGTGGGCGAGCCCTGGAATCAGCAGGCGGTTTTCAAGGGCATCGGTGTGCCGGTGATTACCGATTATGAAATCTGGCCCAACAACCCGGAAAAGGTGTTCGGAGTCACCGAAGCCTGGGCCGAGCAGAACCCCAATACCCACCTTCGGTTACTGCGGGCTCTGATCCGCGCAGCTTACTGGCTGGACGAAAACCAGAATGCCAACCGGGAGGCCGCCGTGGACATCCTTGCCCGCCCCAGCTACGTGGGGGCCGACAGGGAAGTCATTGCCAACTCCATGACCGGTACCTTCGAGTATGAAAAAGGCGATGTCCGGGAAGTGCCGGATTTCAACGTCTTCTTCCGCTATCACGCCACCTATCCGTATCCGTCTGATGCGATCTGGTACCTGAGCCAGATGCGTCGCTGGGGCCAGATTCCCGAAGCACAATCCGACGACTGGTATATGAAGACCGCAGCCCGGGTGTATCGGGGCGATCTTTACGCCGAAGCGGCCCAGTCACTGATCGAGGACGGCCTGATGACCGCCAGTGATTTCCCGGACTTTGCCCAGGAGAATTTCGAACGTCCCATGCAGGGTGAGCTGATTGACGGCGTCCCGTTCACTCCGCGCGAACCCAATGCCTACATCAACCGTTTCAGTATCGGCCTGAAAGGGTCGGAGACGCCGTAAGGGAGGGCCCGACATGACGACGTTAAGCGCAAGAATCGGTCAGTCCATGGCCAGTGGCAGCCGCCAGCTACTTTCCGGTCTGCAACCGGGCGAATGGCTCAGCCAGGGCAAGCAACTGCTGTTACCACTGGTTGGTATTCTGGTCTTCCTGGGCTTCTGGCATCTGGCCGCACCACAGGTGGAAACCTCCCTGGGGGCCTTTCCCGGCCCGGTGCAAGTGTGGGAACAGTCCGGACAACTGTGGCAGGAGCATATCAGCCAGCGGGAGCGGGCCGATAAGTTCATCGCCATGCAGGAGGAGCGTAATGCCCGCATTCTGGCCGACAACCCGGAGGCAGACGTCCGTATTCGGGCTTACCCCGGCGCACCCACCTTTCTCGACCAGGTGGTCACCAGCCTGCTGACGGTGCTGGCCGGTTTCGCCCTGGCGTCGCTGATTGCAGTACCTCTGGGCATTGTGTTTGGCCTCAACCGGTATTTCCAGTCTGCGGTGAACCCACTGATACAAATCTTCAAACCGGTCTCTCCCCTGGCCTGGCTGCCGCTGGTGACCATGGTGGTATCGGCCACCTATGTCAGTGACGATCCAATGTTCGAGAAGTCGTTCCTGACCTCGATGATTACGGTCACTCTGTGCAGTCTCTGGCCAACACTGATCAACACCAGCGTTGGAGTGGCAGCGGTCAATCCCGACTTGCTGAACGTCTCCCGGGTACTTCGGCTGTCGTTCTGGACCCACGTTCGCAAGGTGGTTTTGCCTTCGTCGGTGCCGATGATCTTTACCGGCTTGCGGGTGTCGCTGGGCATTGCCTGGATGGTGCTGATTGCCGCCGAGATGCTGGCGCAGAGTCCGGGGCTGGGCAAGTTTGTCTGGGATGAGTTCCAAAATGGCAGTAGCCAGTCTTTGAGTCGGATTATGGTGGCGGTGCTGGCCATCGGGTTTATCGGGTTCTTGCTGGATCGGGTCATGCTGTTGATTCAGCGGAAGGTGGCCTGGAATGAGTGATCCCGTTCTGGAGCATGCCGCACCGGGTGGGTTACGCCTCCCGAAACACGCGGCGAGTACCCCGATGGGGTCCGGCCCGCAATCACAGATTGCGGTCGTAAAACTGTCGCGTGGAGCTTTGCTCCACAAGCGCTCGGTTTTACCCATGTACGCTCCGCAAAAACATCCATGTTTTTGAGGGTTTCGGGAGGCGTAACCCACCCGGCGCTCCGCTTGCTTTTGAGGTGAATTCCATGAGTAAACCACATTTAGAACTAACCGGTGTTGAAATGGCGTTTGATACGCCGAAAGGGCCTTTCATTGCCCTGGACAATGTGAACCTGAAGATCCAGAAAGGGGAGTTTGTTTCGCTGATCGGCCATTCCGGCTGCGGAAAATCGACGGTGCTGAACATTGTTGCCGGGTTACTGCAGGCCTCCAGGGGTGGCTGTGTGCTGGATGGGCATGAGGTAAATTCCCCCGGTCCCGAGCGGGCAGTGGTGTTTCAGAATCATGCCCTGATGCCCTGGTTAACGGTGTATGAAAACGTGGAGCTGGCGGTCCGGCAGGTGTTTCGCAAGTCGATGACCCGGCAGGAGCGCAAGGACTGGATCACCCATAACCTGGAACTGGTGAATATGGCCCACGCCGCCAACAAGCGGCCTGGCGAGATTTCCGGGGGGATGGCGCAGCGGGTGGGTATCGCCCGGGCACTGGCCATGAAACCCAGTGTGTTGCTGATGGATGAGCCGTTCGGGGCGCTGGATGCCCTGACACGGGCCCATTTGCAGGATTCACTGATGGAAATTCAGCAGGAGCTGAACAATACCGTGATCATGATTACCCACGATGTGGACGAGGCGGTGCTGTTGTCCGACCGCATTATCATGATGACCAACGGCCCTGCCGCCACGGTGGGGGAGGATCTGCACATTGATCTGCCAAGGCCTCGCAATCGTGTGGCCCTGGCGGACGATGCCCAATATGTGCATTACCGGCAGGAGGTGTTGTCGTTCCTGTACGAGAAGCAGCGCAAGCTGGAGTCACTGAACAGTCGCCGCGGCAGCAGTGCAAAACCCGAGGCGCCGGCAGCCAGGCATTCAGCTTCGGCCTGACTTTATGCCGGGGCGGGGCGCCCCGTCCCGGCCTGGTTCAAGTATCAGCTTAAGACCCCTGCCATGGATACCAGTGCCCGGGCGACTTCGGGCAGTCGCTTGCCCTGGTCCATGGCCAGCTTACGCAGCAGGCGGTGCGCTTCATCGTTGCTGATGTTGCGGTGTTCCATCAACAGCAAGACGGCCTTTTCCTGGGTACGGCGGTCTTCCAGGGCATCTTTGGCACTCTGCAATTCTTCGGACATCTGACGCAGGCGGCGGGTCTGTTCCTGAACCAGGTCAAAGATGGATCGGCCTGCCTGCTGCCCGACACCTTCCCCGGCCCATGCGTCGGCGGTTCCGGCATCTACACCGTTATCGCAGACCACCAGCACAGGCGTTGTGGAGGCATGGCGTTGTTCCAGCGAGGCCAGCAGGGTTTCCTGATGAGCCAGGGAGTGACGCGCTTCGGTATAGCGCTCCACACAGCGATGGTGGAAAGCGCTCTCAACCGAATCCTCAATCTTCTTCAGATCGTCCATGCGCTCTGTCATCAGATTGAACCAGCGGTCGGCCATGTCTTTATCCAGAGACTTATAGGGCCCGACCGAAACGGCCATCTGTCGCATCCGCTCAATTTCCAGTTCCCGCGGGTGAGCGCGCAGGGCTTGCCAGAGCGACAGGCTCTCCTCACTGGCGAAGCCGACAAACACCTCAAAACACCGCTCCTGCGCTTCAACCAGGTGCATCATGCGCCGTGACAGTGCGTTATCGAAGTGTCCGCTGGAGAACCCCGCGGAACCTGCGGCCCGCTCCTGACCACAATATTCCTTTCCGTTCATGACATGCACCATGGCCACAAGCAGTCCCGCAATCGAAGGCTCTGCCACGGTTTCTGCCGCTTCGAAAACGACCGTAATCAGTTGATGAATACTGTCGCAGAACCACTCCGTGGCCTCCGAAACACTGGCCTCCTGGTCATTCACCCGCTGCCGCAACCCGGGCAGTTGGTCGAGGCTGTGCAGGGCGCTGGCGATGTGCCCGAGCAGTGGGCTGCTGACCGGATGGGTGGTGAGATCCTCCTGAATGTCTGCCAATGCCCGCCGGAAGGTAGCGGCCAACTGGTCGTTTTCCTTGACCATGGCGGTACGTTCCCGGGCAAAGCGTTGGCAACCGGACCCCAGATAAAGATTGGTGGCGCCTCGCTCCCGTTGCAGGCCATGGACCAGATTGCCCACGCTCTGCACCAACCGCCCCATCTGCAGAAAGTACTCCAGATTACGGATCTCACACTGGCGGGAGGCCATCAGAAATTCCGCAGCAGTCGCTGTCGCGGTCATACGGGGATGGCGTTTGGTGTTCATGGTGCAGCTCCTGGTGTCGGTACACAGTTGGTTCCTTTCTACCCGGACTGCAGCAATTTACAGGCCAGTCATTCCGGCCCAATCATCGTGCGTTTCGCCCCATCCCGGGGCACTCTTTTGATGCCCACCAGCCGGCCTCTTTGAGCGGACTCGCCTAAGCTATTGAATAATAAAGCCTGAAAAAGTTGGCACGGAGATCGCTAACACTTAGGCAAGGACGACTGTCCCGGCCATGGAATCAGGCCGGACCATCAGATCATTGTTGTTGGCATTGGTGCCGGACCATCTGTTCTCTTCGGAGAGCATGATGCTCCGGCTTTTTTCGTTGCTGGAGGCACTCAGTTCCATGGAACACACACAGGATAACCCATTGGTGATCTGCGGCCATGGCATGGTCGCGCAGCGGCTGCTGGAGCAACTGGTAGCCCAGGGGCATCCGTTCAGCCGCATTGTGGTGTTTAACGGTGAGCCCTTCGCTGCCTACAACCGGATCCAGTTGTCGTCATTGCTGGCCGATCAGATTCAGGAAACCGATCTGGAACTGAAACCTTGGCAGTGGTTCCACAAGCACCGAATAGAGGTGCACCAGCATGAGCCTGTCACCCATATCAGTCCGGGCCAGCGCCAGGTAACAACCGCCTGTGGCCGCACCCAGTCCTATCACACGCTGGTGCTGGCCACCGGAGCACAGCCCTCCCGCCTTGGCCTTCCTGGTGAAGACCTTGACGGCGTGATGAACTTCCGGAATCTGGCCGACACTCGCACGCTGATCCGGCAGGCAAAGTCACACCGTCGCGCCGTGGTCATCGGCGGCGGCTTTCTCGGTCTGGAGGCGGCCGAAGGGCTCAGGACCCGGGGCATGGACGTTACGGTGCTGCACCGCAGCGGTCATCTGCTCAACCGACAGCTGAACCCGATCGCTGGCGATATCCTGAAGCAGAAGTTACAGCAGCGGGGGCTGAGTATCCGAACCGGCACCTCGCCGGTCTCCCTGCTCGGTCGGAATCAGGTCCGCGCCGTGGAACTGAGTGACGGCACGGTACTGGCCACGGACCTGGTGGTTATTGCTACCGGTATTGAACCCAACAAGGGATTGGCAGCTGACGCCGGCCTCAACTGTGACCGGGGTATTCGAGTTACTCCGAACCTGATGACGTCCAACCCGCATATCTACGCACTGGGTGAGTGCTGTCAGTTTCAGGAGCACACCTTTGGCTTGGTCGAACCCGGTTACGAGCAGGCCCGAATCCTGGCACAGCTTCTTTGCCAGGTGCCGGGAGCCAGGGCATTTGAGCCTGGAGAAGTGGCCACCCGACTGAAAATCAGCGATCTGCCCATTTTTTCCTGTGGCCGGGTAGTCCCCGGCGAGCATACCGAAATTGTTGAATGGCAGGACCGAACCCACGCGGTCTACGGCCAACTGCTGCTGGATGGCAACCGGCTGGCCGGCGCCATCCTGCTGGGAGATACCGCCAACGGGCCCTGGTACAGCGAACTGATTCGCTCCGGAGCCGATGTCTCCCGCTACAGGGACACCATCGCTTTCGGCAAAACCTATTGCGACGCAGCAGCCTGATAGGCTGCCAAGAGAGAGGACAGCATGATGAGTAAACAGACCCTGATCGTGATCGGCAACGGTATGGTTGGCCATCACTTCCTGGAACAGTTTAGCCAGTCCCCGGAGGCCGAGACCTACCGGGTGATCGTGTTCGGTGAAGAGAAGCAGCTGGCCTACGACCGGGTGCATCTGTCGGAGTACTTCACCGGTTCCACTCACGCGGACCTCGCCATGGGTACAGCAGACTGGTACGCGGAACAGGGCATCGATCTTCGCCTGAATGAGCCGGTCACCGCCATCGACCGGAACACCCGCGTGCTGACGACACCGAAAGGCAAGTACACCTACGATCAACTGGTGCTGGCCACCGGCTCCTACCCGTTCGTACCGCCCATTAAGGGCAACGATCAGGATGGCTGCTTTGTGTACCGAACCCTGGACGATCTGGATGCCATTCAGGCCAGTGCCCAGTCGGCGAAAACCGGTGTCGTGGTGGGCGGCGGTCTGCTGGGGCTGGAAGCGGCAAACGCCCTGAAAAGCCTGGGCCTGCAGGCCCATGTGGTGGAATTTGCCCCGCGCCTGATGCCTGTGCAGCTGGACGATCAGGGCGGCGCCCTGTTGCGCCAGAAAATTGAAGATCTGGGCGTACAGGTACACACCGAGAAAGCCACCACGGCCATTGTGCCGGGCAGCGACGCCCGGCTGAGGATGAACTTCGCCGACGACAGCCATCTGGAAACCGATCTGATTGTGTTCTCCGCCGGCATCCGTCCTCAGGATACCCTGGCCCGGGCCTGCGGCCTGGAGGTGGGCGAACGCGGCGGGATTGTGGTCAACAATCAATGCACCACCTCAGACCCGAACATTCACGCCATCGGTGAATGCGCGCTCTGGAACAATCGCATCTTCGGACTGGTGGCTCCGGGTTACACCATGGCGCGCACCCTGGCGGCCGCTTTGAACAAAGACACCGGTGCGGCCTTTACCGGTGCCGATATGAGCACCAAGCTCAAGCTGCTGGGGGTGGATGTGGGCTCCATCGGCGATGCCCACGGCCAGACCCCGGGTGCACGCAATATCCGTTTTCACGATGAGCAGGCCGGCCACTACCGGCGCATGGTGGTGAGCCAGGACGGTAAGACTCTGCTGGGCGCCATTCTGGTAGGCGACAACGGCCCTTACGATACCCTGCTGCAGTACGCCCTCAATGGCATTGAGCTGCCAGCCAACCCGGAGGCGCTGATTCTGCCGGAAAGCGAAGGAGGCGCGCCTGCCCTGGGGGCCGACGCCCTGCCGGACAGCGCCTCCATCTGTTCCTGCCACAACGTCACCAAGGGCGATATCTGCGGTGCCATTGACGCCGGCTGCACCGATCTGGGCGGCGTCAAGGCTGAAACCAGGGCCAGTACCGGTTGCGGCGGCTGTGCGGCTTTACTGAAGAAGGTGGTGGACAGCGAGCTGGAAAAGCGCGGCGTGGAGGTGTGTACCGACCTTTGCGAACACTTCCCCTACACCCGACAGGAACTGTTCCATCTGGTGAAGGTGAACGGTATCCGCACCTTCCGGGGCCTGCTCAAACAATACGGCAAGGGCCAGGGCTGTGACATCTGCAAACCAACGGTGGGCTCCATTCTGGCCACCTGCTGGAACGAGCACATTCTGGCCACCGACCACGTACCCCTGCAGGACACCAACGACACTTTCATGGCCAACATGCAGAAGAACGGCACCTATTCCATCGTACCGCGCATTCCCGGCGGTGAGATCACCCCGGACAAGCTGATTGTGCTGGGCGAGGTGGCCAGGGAGTACAACCTGTACACCAAGATCACCGGCGGCCAGCGTGTGGATCTGTTCGGCGCCACCCTGAGCGAGCTGCCGGAGATCTGGGAGAAGCTGATCGCCGCCGGTTTTGAGACCGGGCACGCCTATGGCAAGTCGCTGCGTACGGTGAAGTCCTGCGTCGGCAGCACCTGGTGCCGCTACGGCGTGCAGGACAGCGTGGGCATGGCGATCACGCTGGAGAATCGCTACAAGGGCCTGCGTGCGCCCCACAAGGTGAAGATGGCAGTGTCCGGCTGCACCCGGGAATGCGCGGAGGCCCAGAGCAAGGACTTCGGGGTTATTGCCACGGAGAAGGGCTGGAACCTGTATGTGTGTGGCAATGGCGGGATGCGGCCGCGGCATGCGGATTTGTTTGCCACCGATCTGTCGGATGAGGAGCTGATCCGCACGATTGATCGGGTGGTGATGTTCTACGTGCGCACGGCGGACCGGCTGCAGCGGACGTCGGTCTGGATGGAGAATCTGGAAGGTGGGCTGGAGTATCTGAAGCAGGTGGTGCTGGAGGACAGCCTCGGCATTGGCGAGGAGCTGGAGCAGCATATGGCGGATCTGGTGGAGACCTATCAGTGCGAGTGGAAGACCGCCGTGGAGGATCCTCAGAAGCGTAAGCGGTTCCGGGAGTTTGTGAATGCGCCGGAACAGAAGGATCCGGTGCAGCGTTGGACTTCGGAGCGGGGGCAGCGTAGGCCGGAACTGGAGGCGGTTTCTTCGTAGCCTTCTGGTTTTGGGGCGGAGCACGGGGGCCGGGGTAATTTTCTTCTGGAAAAAATAACTCGCTTTGCTCAGACATCTTTTTTCCTGCCAGAAAATTACCCCGGCCCCCGCGCTCACAGACTTGAGTGAGATAGGCAAGTTAAAGACATTGGGATTGAGGAGAACGTTTTATGAAAGCTCGGACTTGTTGGGAAGCGGTTTGTACGGTAGACGATCTGGTGGCTGACTCCGGCATTGCGGTTTGGACGGAGGACGGGCCGGTGGCGGTGTTTTATCTGCCGCACCGCCTGCCGGCGTTGTTTGCCATCAGCCATACCGATCCGTTCAGTGGCTCGAACGTGCTGGCCCGGGGGATTACCGGGGACATTAATGGCGAGCCGGTGGTGGCGTCGCCGTTGTACAAGCAGCATTTCAGCCTGCGCAGCGGGCAATGTCTGGAAGACGAGAGCGTACAGGTGAAGGTCTATCCGGTGTTGCTGGACGGCAACCGGATCCGGCTGGAAGTGCCGGTGGCTCAGGCGGCGTCGGTGGCCGCCTGAGATCTGAGAGACGCTTACGTCAGCTGATGAATTCGACGTTTTCTTCCAGCGGCGCCCTTGGGCTGGTGAGCTGGTTCACCGGGCTGTCGGGGTTGGCGTAGCCGATGGCCATGCCGGCGAAGACTTTGCGGTGTTCAGGCAAGCCCAGGAATTCGCTGATGGTTTTCGGGTACACCGACCAGGATTCCTGGGCGCAGCTGTCGAGGCCTTCGGCGCGCAGCAACAGCATGATGGTTTGCAGGATCATGCCCAGATCGGACCACTGGGGCGGGCCCATGTTGTCATCGACGGTACAGAACAGGCCAACCGGAGCGCCGAAGAATTCGAAGTTGCGTTTGAACCATTCGAAGCGGGCGGCTTTGTCTTCCCTGGGGATGTCGAGCCGGCGGTACATGAGTTCGCCGATTTCGAACCGGCGGTCGCGGTAGGGCGATTGCAGTTTTGGTGGGTAGATTTCGTATTCCGGCACTTCGTTGAAACCTTTGCTGACCTTCTCCTGCATCAAGGCTTTGAGTCGGGCCAGAGCATCGCCGGTGACAACGTGCAGATGCCAGGGTTGCAGGTTGCCTCCGGATGGCGACCGGGTCGCCGTTTCGATTACCGTTCGAAGCGTGGCTTCAGGCACCGGGGTATCCAGAAAGTCCCGCACCGAGCGGCGTGACACAACAGCCTGCTGAACATCCATAGGCAAGACTCCACATCATCCAGAACATTAAGTTGGGAACACTATCCGGCATCCAGTATGCGCACAACAGCCGCGCTTGACCACCTCCCGGGCGCCGTATAGTCTGCGGCGAACCCCATAGGGAGAGCCTCAGGTTATGGAAGATCACAGTCAGTTTCGCCTGCTATCCGAGCGACGGTTCCTGCCATTCTTTGTCACCCAGTTTGCCGGTGCCTTCAACGACAACCTGTTCAAGAATGCCTTGTTGCTGCTGGTGACCTACAGCGCCGGGGGCCTGTTTGGCCTGTCGTCGGATGTGGTGGTCAATCTCGCCGCGATGCTGTTTATCCTGCCGTTTTTCCTGTTCTCCGCCATCGCCGGCCAGGTGGCGGACCGGTACGAGAAATCCACGGTTATCCGCTGGATCAAATTCGCCGAGGTGGTGATCATGGGCATTGCCGCGGTCGGTCTCTGGTTTGGCTGGTACGAGGTGTTGTTCCTTCTGCTGTTTCTCACCGGCGTACAATCCGCGTTTTTCGGGCCGGTGAAGTACGCGATCCTGCCCCAGGCCCTGAAAGAATCCGAGCTGGTGGGTGGTAACGCGCTGGTAGAGATGGGCACGTTTGTGGCCATCCTGGTGGGTACCCTGATGGCCGGCGTGATGATGAAAGCTGCGGCTCCCGGCCCCGTGATTGCCATCGCCGTTGCGGTGCTGGCGGTGATTGGCCTGGTGGCCGCCTGGCGGATTCCCGGGGCCAAAGCGGCAGCGCCGGATCTGCGTATTCGTTTCCGGCCGCTGCAGGAAACCTGGAAACTGATGGCCATTGCCCGGGACAATCACAATGTGTTCCTGAGCATCATGGCGATTTCCTGGTTCTGGTTTCTGGGTGCCGCCTATCTGACCCAGTTTCCGAACTTCGCCAAGACTCACCTGATGGGTGACGAAACGGTCGTCACCTTGCTGCTGGCGATTTTCACCATCGGCATCGCCGCCGGCTCCATTGCCTGTGAGCGGCTGTCCGGCCACAAGATTGAACTGGGGATCGTACCCATCGGCTCCATTGGCCTGAGCTTCTTCGGCATCGATCTGTTCTTCAATATGCCGGAGCAGCCGATTCCCTCAGACTGGTGGCTGATCATAACCGATCCCCATTATCGCCAGGTCGCCATTGACCTGTTGGCCATCGGTATCTTTGGCGGCCTGTTTATCGTGCCGCTGTATGCTTATGTCCAGCAGGAAACACCACCGGCCACCCGGGCCCGCGTGATCGCCGCCCTGAATATTTTCAACGCCCTGTTTATGGTGGTCAGCGCGCTGCTGGGCATGCTCATGCTCGGCCTGTTCGGGCTCACCATTCCCGAATTCTTCCTGGTGCTGTCGATCATGAACCTGATGGTGGCGGCCTACGTGTACCAGCAGGTACCGGACTTTGCCCTGCGCTTTGTCATCTGGGTCCTGTCCCACACGATTTATCGGGTCACGCACCACAACCTGGACCGGATACCCGAGCAGGGCCCCGTGCTGCTGGTGTGCAACCACGTCTCCTACATGGATGCCCTGGTGATCGCCGGCGCGGTAAGGCGGCCCGTCCGATTCGTGATGGATCACAACATTTTCGCGACACCGGTCATGGGCGGTTTCTTCCGCCTGGCCAAGGCTATCCCCATTGGTCCGAAATCAAAGGTGCCGGAGATTTACGAAGCCGCTTTCGACCGCATTGATGAAGAACTCGCAGCCGGCCATGTGGTCTGTATTTTCCCGGAAGGCAAACTCACCAAAGACGGCGAGGTCGATACCTTCAAGCCCGGTGTCGACATGATTCTGGCCCGGCGACCGGTACCGGTGGTGCCAATGGCACTGCGCGGCCTCTGGGGCAGCTTTTTCAGCCATTGTGGCGGGCCGGCCTTCAGCCATTGGCCACGGCGGTTCTGGTCCCGGATTCATCTGCTGGCTGGTCTCCCGGTCTCGCCCCACGAGGCCAGTGCCGAGCGTCTGGAACAAAAGGTCAAAGCGCTGCGTGGAGATGCACAATAGTCTTTTCGCCGGGCTTTTTGGTGGTGCTGTTACCAAAGCCAATTTTTACCCGCTCGGAGTGGGGTAGTATCGGGGCATAAACCAAGAACAAGGATTGCCCCGTGACGCCCCTGAATCCCACTGACCAGCTCTTTCTCTGGCTGGAAAAACGCCAGCAGCCCATGCATGTGGGCGGCCTCCAGCTGTTTTCCTTCCCCGAAGGCGCGCCGGACGACTATGTCGCGCAACTGGCAGATCAGCTTCGGCAGAAGACGGAGGTGACCGCCCCCTTTAACCAGCGCCTGAGCTATCGCCTGGGCCAGCCGGTATGGGTGGAGGATGAGCACCTGGACCTTGAGCATCATTTCCGCTTCGAGGCGCTGCCCACACCCGGGCGTATTCGGGAGCTGCTGTCGTTCGTATCGGCGGAGCATTCGCACCTGATGGACCGGGAGCGCCCCATGTGGGAGGTGCACCTGATCGAGGGCCTGAAAGACAGGCAGTTCGCGCTCTACACCAAGGTTCACCATTCCCTGGTGGACGGTGTCTCGGCCATGCGCATGGCCACCCGGATGCTGAGTGAAAACCCGGACGAACACGGCATGCCGCCAATCTGGGATCTGCCTTGCCTGTCACGGGATAGGGGCGAGTCGGATGGACACTCCCTCTGGCGCAGTGTCACCCATTTGCTGGGGCTTTCGGGCCGCCAGCTCGGCACCATTCCCACCGTGGCAAAGGAGTTACTGAAAACCATCAATCAGGCCCGGAAGGATCCGGCCTACGACTCCATTTTCCATGCCCCGCGCTGCATGCTGAACCAGAAAATCACCGGTTCCCGTCGTTTCGCCGCTCAGTCCTGGTGCCTGAAACGGATTCGCGCCGTGTGCGAGGCCTACGGCACCACGGTCAACGATGTCGTAACTGCCATGTGCGCAGCGGCTCTGCGTACCTATCTGATGAATCAGGATGCCTTGCCGGAGAAACCACTGGTGGCCTTTGTGCCGGTGTCGCTACGCCGGGACGACAGCTCCGGTGGCAACCAGGTAGGCGTCATCCTGGCAAGCCTTCACACCGATGTGCAGGAGGCCGGCGAACGACTGTTAAAAATTCACCACGGCATGGAAGAGGCCAAGCAGCGCTACCGGCATATGAGCCCGGAGGAAATCGTCAACTACACGGCCCTGACCCTGGCGCCGGCCGCCTTCCACCTGCTGACCGGGCTGGCGCCCAAGTGGCAGACCTTCAATGTGGTGATTTCCAATGTCCCCGGGCCATCCAGGCCCCTGTACTGGAACGGGGCGAAACTGGAAGGCATGTATCCGGTGTCTATCGATATGGACAGACTGGCCCTGAACATGACACTGACCAGCTATAACGACCAGGTGGAGTTCGGCCTGATTGGCTGTCGCCGGACCCTGCCCAGCCTGCAACGGATGCTGGACTACCTGGAACAGGGTCTGGCAGAGCTGGAGCTCAACGCCGGTCTGTAATCAGGCCAGCTGATCGGCCCGGTTACGCTCGGAAATCTGGCTGTTCAGGGTCCAGAAATCGTACAGCACACCGATGAAAAACAGGCCGCCGGTGAGCAGGTACAGGATGCCGGTGAGCCATTTGCCCATATACATCCGGTGCACCCCGAAGACCCCCAGGAAGGTCAGCAGTATCCAGCTGATGTTGTAGCTGATCTGGCCATCCTGGAACCGGTAATCAGCTTCCTTGTCCATGGCCGGAATCAGGAACAGGTCAATAATCCAGCCGATAAACAGCAGTCCCAGAGTAAAGAACCAGATGGTGCCGGTCACCGGCTTGCCGTAATAGAAACGGTGCGAACCCAGGAATCCGAATATCCAGAGCAGGTAGCCGATCAGCTTGCTGTGGGTGTCGGGTCTTTCGATCATTGCGGCGTTCTTCCTGTTCACAGTTGGATTTGGTGTGTCACCACAGACGCAAAACGGACGCCTGATCAGATCAATATGGGGGCGAACGCTGGAATCACAAACGGCACTCAGGGCCCCAGATCCGGTGCCGGGTCCGGCCCGTCCTCGCGAAACTCACTGGCGGATTTACCCGTCCACTTGCGGAAAGCACGGCTGAAATTGGACAGATCGGCATAGCCCAGTTCATAGGCAATCTCACTGACTGACTGATTGGTGTAGCGCAGCAACTGGATGGCCCGATCTTTCAGCACGGCCTCGACAATCTCCCGATAACTAGTGTCCCGGTCCGCCAACCGCCGCTTCAGGGTGCGGGAAGACACGCAGAAGCGCTCGGCCATGGCCTCCAGGGAGGGCAAGGGGCCTGGGGTCATCCGCAGCATGTTGCGAATCGCCAGCACGATGTCGCCCTGCTCCTTGAGCGCCTTCTGCAACTCGAATTCACACTGGTCCCGAGCCATCCGGGAGGCTTCAGCATCCGCCAGGCGCATGCGCACGTCCAGCAGCTTGCGGGGGAAAATCAGCATTTCCTCGGGCTGGCCAAACTCGAAACGGACCGGCAACTGGGCGGCAAACCGCCGGTAATAGGCTGGCTCAGGGCCCCGCAGGTGTACCGACACGCCCGGTAATTTACCCTCTTCCAGGGCAAAACCCCGGGCCTCGGCATCGCTCCGGTCGAGTAGTTGTTCAGTGAGCAGAATCAACGTGGCGCTGACCGTCTCGGCCAGAAACTCGGAGATAGGCGGCAACGCAAACTCCGCGCACAGCTGAACCAGCACCTTGTCACCGGCTATGGACTGTTTCATGCTCAGAAAGGGCGCCCGCAGCTGAAGATAACGACGGACAGAGTCCAACGCACCCTCAAAGGTCGGGCTGGTGAGCGCGGCGAAGCCCAGGGTGCCATGGATGGTCAGCCGCAACTCTCTCGCCAGTATAAAGCTCAGGCCATCTTTGCCCGCCACCTCGAGCGCGCGCTGCGCCATCAGAGTGGCGTCAGTGACGAAAACCCGACTGTCGTTGGCTTTCAGGTCCTCATGTGTGAAATCCAGGCCCTGATAAAGCTGGCGGTCGTTGTAACCCAGTTGACGAACGGTTTCAGCCAGTACCCGCAGGTACACCCCGGGCACCAGGAACAACCCCAACATTTGCCGCTCGTTGTCTGCACCGGTACCTGCCATAGTGTGTCCCTGATTGATATTTATCGTGTTTCTGACTCTATCAGAACCGGATTGCCGCCACAGTGGGGCCCGCTGCCCCGACTCCGCTGTCGCCCGGGCCAATCCCCTGTCCCATTGTGGACGATGCCCGTCCCCTTCGCGCATTCAGTATCCGGATTGACTCCGCCACACTGGCTTCATGACATCAGCCAAAGCGTTCCGTCGCAAAGGAGTAGAACCATGCTGACCACCACACAAACGAACAAACCGGGCAAGGCCTCCCATACCCCGGACAATGTCTCCATCAAACCCCAGCGCATGGGTTTCGAGTTTGGCGAACAAGTCCCCAGATACTGGGTGGATAACAACTATCTGATCAGTCATACCATGAACGCCCTGTCTGTTTTGTTTCCCGAGGGTGAGCAGTTTTTTGTGGACTCGGTCCGGGCGTTTCGAGACCAGATCCAGGACAAGAAGCTGAAAGAGGACGTGCGCGGTTTCATCGGCCAGGAAGCCATGCACTCGCTCGAGCACATCGCCATGAACCAGCATGTCCGCGACCAGGGCATGCCGGTGGAAGAGATGGAGCGGGATCTGAAAGTGATTCTGGATGTGGCGCGGAAGCTGCCCAAACGCCACCAGCTGGCCATTACCTGCGCCCTGGAGCACATCACCGCCATGATGGCCGACATGCTGCTGGAGCGTGACGATATCCGCGAAGACATGCACGAATCCATGCGCCCGCTGTGGGTGTGGCACGCCATTGAGGAAACCGAGCATAAGGCCGTTGCTTATGACGTTTTCCTCCAGGCTGGCGGTACCTACACCGAGCGGGCATTTTACCAGGTCTTCAGTACCGTCGCCCTGGGTATTGTCGGCACCTGGTATACCGGCCGCATGGCCCTGAAGGACCGCAGCCACTTCTCCGTTAAGGACGCCGCCAAAGGTATGTGGCGCATGTGGGGCAAAAACGGCGCCTTCTCCAGTCTGATCCCGACCTGGCTGGAGTACTTCAAGCCCGGCTTCCATCCCTGGGACAAGGACAACAGTGAGCTGATCGGTCGCTTCAAGGAACAGATCCAGGACTACATCGCTCCCCAGTACAAGAACGGCAATCGGCGCACGCTGCAGTAATCGGACACCCTCTCTATGACATCAGGCCGAGTTCCCGGGCGCGAGCAACCGCTTGCATCCGGTTCTCGGCCTGAAGCTTGCCGTAAATATTGCTCAAATGCGACTTTACCGTGGCCACTGAGATCCCCAGCTGTTTGCTGATGGCCTTGTTACTGAGTCCCTCTGCCAGCAGATCCAGCACCCCCTGTTCCCGATCACTTAGCGGTTCATCAGGACCAGCGACTTCCGGGGTGCGAGCGCAGGTTTCGGCGTCCGGCTCCATCCGGGCCTGCCGGAGAGCCAGTATCCGGCTGGCTTCCACCTCCGACCACCCACGGGTAATACAGGCGTCGAGCAGACTATCCAGCCGGGGATCCGCATCCACAAAGGGGCGCACCAGACCACGGGGCACCCAAAGCGCCAACAGAGCATCTAGCTTTTTCACCGCTGCCTCAGGATCCTGATCTCCGAAGGCCTGAACCATCAGACTGACCAGATCAAGACGACACACCAGCTGAAGCAAACCCGCCTCTTCCGCCTCTGATCGCAGGGCTGCCAGTTCCCGGGCCACCGGCGAGGCCGCCAGCAACTGACCGATCAGTTTCAACAAGGTTTCGTTCAGGGTACAAAAGCGGTTACCTACAACCGGTTCCGGATCGCTCTGGACCCATAGAATCAAAGGGAAAGCGTTACCCTCCGTCAATCGCGCCAACGCCTCCAGTA
Organism: Marinobacter sp. ST-43; assembly: GCF_030541085.1. Classification (NCBI taxonomy): domain Bacteria; kingdom Pseudomonadati; phylum Pseudomonadota; class Gammaproteobacteria; order Pseudomonadales; family Marinobacteraceae; genus Marinobacter; species Marinobacter sp. ST-43. Next base: position 245,577 of record NZ_JASSVO010000004.1, on the reverse strand, counting down.
CCTCTGGGCGTGGAATGTTATGGTGCCAGTGCGACTGCCCCATGACCTGGTGCAACTGCTTAATCCGGCCGAGCTCTTGCTGCCAGAGCTCGGAGTCTCGCAAAACCATGCCCAGACGAAACCGCTCAAACGCCAGGTAAAGCTGATCCAGCGGCGTCAGATACTGGTCGGCGATCTGAACGGCCTCGCCCAGCCGTTTTGCCGCGTGTTCGAGATCGTGATGCTCCAGCGCCAACAAGCCCTCCAGATAGGCCAGAAGGCAAACCTGCTCCTTACTCACGGGCCCGTTGACAAGCTTCAACCGGGTCTGTTCATAGCAGCGGCGGGCATCGCCAATGCGACCGCCCTGCACCAGAACCGGAACCAGCATGACCAGACAGCGCAGGGCACAGGGGTTATCGCCACTCTTCAGGGCCCCTGCCAGCGCATCGGTCAACAAGGTGCGCGCCGGCCCCAATCGTGCCTCCATAAAGGCTTCAGTACCGAGGGTATACAGCCCCCAGTGTTGCAGGCCGGCTGGAGCGCTGGCCAACCGGGCCTGTATCTGAGTCAGGGACTGCTCGGCCTCTGCACGGTGGCCGGCAAACCGTGCCGAGGGCCAGCCCAACAACATGGAGACAAACTGCAGAGCCTCGGTGTCCGATGACGGGTCTGTCGACTGCAGAAGCCGGTCGGCCGCGGCCAGATGCTCAAGCACTACTCCGTACTGACCATCCATGAAGGCAAACAGCGCCTGCAGCAGAAGCAGCGCGGGAGAACACATCCGAACACTGTCCGGGAAGCGCGAAGGCAGTGACCGGTAGCCGCTCAGGTCCTCCGCCTGCAACAGCAACGGTACCAGGGCTTCCGCCTGGTCATAGCAGCCTTCGGCCAGAAAAAGCTCAAGGGCCTCCACAATCAGGCCCCGCTGGCGGAATGCCTCGGCCGCCCTGATTCGTATGGAGCTTTCCCCTTCAGGCTCCCGATCCTGCGCCTGAAGCCAGTCGATCAGCAGATCATGCAGGCGATACCAGTAGTGACCCTCTCCGTAACTCTGGAACAGCAGATTGCGTTCGCGCATGACTGCGATCCAGTCCGCTGCATCGCTATCATTCCGGGCTTCATCAGCAACCTCTTGTGAGAAAAGAGGGAGCAGGCTCATATCCTGGAGAAATCCCTGTAGCCCGGACTCAAGGCCAGCGAACACTTCCTCCAGCAGATAGTCACTCAGGGCTCTCTGACCAGGCCCGGGTACATGGCTTAACGGGTTTTCCGACAACGCCGAGAGCTGCAACGCCGCTGGCCAGCCGCCGGTGCGCTGATGCAACTGCAACATCTGTTCTTCGGAGAGATCAGTCCGGCGGGCCTGGACGAATTTTCGAGTCAACGCCAGATCAAAACGGAGCACCTCCGGCCCCAGCCGGACCATCTGTTGCCGGGCCAGCAACTGCGCGGTGCGAATGGGTGGGTCGAGCCTCGAGATACAGACAATGCGCAAAAACCCCGGAGCAAAGTCGATAAAGCGCCGGATCTGCTCCAGTAGTACTTGCTGGTCAAGCAGGTGAAAATCATCCAGCACCAGAACCAGGCGGCTGGGTGCCTGCCAGGTTCGGGAATAATCCGCCAGGCGGTTGATCAGCATGGTCACCGGGTCAACAGCGGCACCCGGTTCCAGCGCGGCCAACAAGGTACTCTCGCGAATGGCAAAGCGTGGGTTCACCCGCGCCAGTGCGCTGGCCACGGCATTCCAGAACAGGGCCGGCGCGTTGTCCCTTTGGTCCAGCGTCAACCAGGCATGCACCGGTTTTTCCTGTTCCAGCCACTGACTGACCAATGTGGTTTTACCAAAACCGGCCGGTGCCGACACCAGCACAAACGGCACCTGTTCAATACAATCAAGCGCCTGCAACCGTGAGGGCTCAAGCAACAAGCCTGAAGGCAGCCCGGGGCGGGTTAATTTGGTTTCGGCAACCATGGAGCTCACTACCGTTGGCAAATGAGCTTCAGCATAGTCAGTGCCGGTGTTATCAACCAGCCCCGGCACTCCAAACTGGGAGGCCTGTTCAGAAATCCGGGTCATGGCAGTGCGAGCAGACCCGTGCCCTTCATCAGCGTGGCAACCAGTCGGGTACTGCCCAGTTCCCGGGCACAGACAAACCAGGGAGTTTCCCGGCCACGGTAGCGTGATTTGTGGTACGCCAGAGGTTGGAAGGCGTAAAGGCGATTCCCATAGCGGTACAGGATATTCTGAAGGCGTCGCAGGCCAGGCCGGTCACCCGGGCAGTGGCGGACGCCGTGCAGGGGCGCAATGCCCAGCGACAGCTCAGGCACGCCTTCCTCACGAAACTGACTGGCCGCCTGCAGAATAATGTGGTCGAGAACGCCGAGCCGGTTCATTTCCGGCGACGCCCGCAGAATATTGGCGCAATAGCCCGCCAGTTCATGGTGACGGTACCAAGGATCAAAGAACACGTATCCGGCCAGCTCGCCCTCCACATAGGCGTAGAACTTGCGCACTCCCCATTCATCTGCAAACACCGGTGGCCGCGTGAGCAAACCCAATTCCCGTTCCTTGACCGCCTTGCCCAGGCGCCAGCGCTCCGAGATGCCCGCCACCTTGTGCCAGTTCACCTCATCTCCACCTTGCTCCCGCACCTCGATTCGGCACCGCCTGTCCAGATTGCGGGCATGGCGCAGCTGCTTCATCGCCTTGCCACGAAGCGAGAACCTGGTCAGATCAACCGAGAACTCCGTACCCATCACCGTGGCATCGTAACCAAGCTCGCCCAACGGCTCCAGCAGCGACTGATCGACGCCCACATACAGTGAGGGGCCGGGCACACTCTGCTCGAACGCCTGCAGTAGCCGGCCCATACTCTGTGCACCCGCCAGGGGTCTTGTGGGCACCACGTTTACCCGCTGCCCCAACACCTTTACCGGAACATACGGTACCAGCCCGAGACCGGGGCTGAGAAAGTGCCGGCAATCCGGCTGCAAGGCAAAATAGCTGCTGGACTGGCTCCCGTGCAGACGGATCAGGTGCTCGGCGGTGCGTTCATGGCAACGCCCGGGGTCCGGCACACTCGAGTTGATATTCCGGTCATCGGCAGCCGGGGCCACCGCCGCAGACAGATGAGAGGCAGGCATGGGTCATTCCCTTTGTTGTTCTGATACCGCTTTCCTGTGTTCAGAACAAAATGCTAAAGGCCGTGCCTCGGCCGGCCATCGGTCAAAGGGTTGAGTGCCTGGCGCCCCACCGGAACTGGGTCACAATTCCGAGCCCTGCATCACCACAACGCCCCGTCGCCACAAACGCCATTCACCCGGCTTGTAAATATCCCAGGTTTCGTCGCTGGTGAGGGGTTCGGTCACGATGACGCTGACAATGTCGTTGGGTGTGGTTTCCGATTCAAAATCCACGGTAACGTCGGCATCCTTGAGGCGGGCGGGGCCGAACGGCGCCCGCCGGGTAATACTGGCCATCTTGGTGGTGCAAAATGTAAACAGCCAGTCGCCGTTGCTTAGCAGCAGGTTGAATACCCCCTGGCGGGCGTAGTTCCGGGACAGCTGAACCAGCCGTTCCACCACCTGCTCGGTGGCAGTGTCTCGATCGCAATGACTGCGCAGGTGGTTCAGGATATCGCAGAACAGGGCTTCGCTGTCGGTGCTGCCAACGGCCTCGTAGAAGCCGGGCGCCGCGGAAAACTCCGAAAGCTGACCATTATGGGCGAAGACCCAGTAGCGGCCCCAAAGCTCGCGAATGAACGGATGGGTGTTGGCCAGGCAGATATCACCCACATTGGCCTGGCGTATGTGGCAGATGGCCACTTCACTCTTGATGGGATGGGTCTGCACCACTTCGGCAATGCGCGAGGAGGCACTGGCGTCGGCATCGTGAAAACAGCGCACCCCTTTACCTTCGTAGAAAGCGACGCCCCAGCCATCCTTGTGTGGGCCGGTGTCGCCGCCACGGCGAGTCAGGCCGGTAAAGCTGAAACAGAGATCGGTCGGGGTGTTGGCGCTCATGGCCAGCAGTTCACACATGGTTGGCGGTATCCTCAGCCTTGCTTCCGGGTGTATTCGCTAGGATACCCGAATCAACCGAGACCTCCAGCCATGGAACCGGCGGTTTTCGGAGGCTGTCCGGCACCGGCGGGCGCCACACGGTTCCGGCCTGCCCGCTTGCCGCTGTAGAGACAACGGTCTGCCACACAGAACAGGGTTTCCGCTTCCCTGCCGTGCTCCGGCCACTGGGCAATGCCAAACGAGGCGGTCACGCGGATACCCGCTTCGCCGTATTTCAGCTCCCGCCGGGCAATGCGCTCCCGCAACTCGTCCATCAGTTCAAAGGCATCCCCAGGCTTTGCATCCCTCAGAATCAGGCCAAATTCCTCGCCGCCCAGCCGGCCAACAAAGTCGGTCGTGCGCAGACGCTCGGTCAGGCACTGCCCGATGCTCCTCAATACGTAGTCACCGGCATCGTGGCCGAGGGTATCGTTGACCAGTTTGAAGTGGTCGATGTCCATAATCACCAGAGCAAAATCGGTTCCGCTGCGCTCACACTCGGCAATAGTGCGGGCCAGTGTTGACTGGAAATTGGAGCGATTGGCCAGGCCGGTCAGGGCATCGGTCTGTGCCATGTCGAACAACCGTTGCTCAGCCTCTTCCCGACGCACCTCGTACATGTGCATGAACACCTGCATCAGGGCACCGCACAGAACCATGTTGAGCAGATCGATCATCCGGTGGGCAGAACCCACATCACCGAGGAAGAAGTAGTAAACCACCCCGCCCACCAGCATAAAGGGCACACTCAGGATCATGCCCTCGTGCTTGCCGAGCAGAAGGTAGGCCAGAACCGGCATCATCAGCACCCAGACAAAAGCCGCAATGGAGGCCTCTGGCAACAGCAAGATGACGATGAAAAACGAAAACAGCGACACCAGATAGGCGTAGATCCACTGTTGCAGGTGAGCCGTGGTTTTCAGACAAAAAACGCCGTAGAAAAGCAGCCCACTGGCCAACAGCTCGACCAGCGCCACCCATGGATAACCGTTGAAAAATTGCAGACAGGAAAAAACGACCAGCGCAGAGCCAGTCACCAGAAACAACAGCCTGGTAAGCGAGCGACGGTGGTTATCCCGGAGTCCTGAGCGGCTTTGTTCCAATGCCGTCCCCAGATCCGGATGCTTTGACGTATTCATGCTGACTCTTCCCTGGATCAACCAGAGAGTATAGTCGGTCTCCGCTGGCTGTAAAACAACCAGCCAACGGAGATCAGGTTACCGCGAGCCCTCAGATATACAGGTTCTTGCGGGAGAACCGCTCCACCAACGGTTGATAGGCCGAGCCCAGCAACCGATTGATGGCGTCAATGCCCCAGGCATCCGGCCCCACCAGAATACGGGATTCGTTTTTGAGGATGCCTTTAACAATAATTTCAGCCGCCTTGTCCGGTGTGGTCATGGCCAGTTTGTCGAAGCCCTTGCGCTGGGCCTCGGCGTTTTCGGATTTGCCCATGCGCGCGGCATTGGCAATGTTGGTGCGGATGCCACCAGGGTGCACACAGCTGACCTGAACCGGCTGATTCTCCAGTTTCATTTCCTGGCGCAGGGACTCGGTAAACCCACGCACCGCAAACTTGGCAGCATTGTAGGCGCTTTGCTTGGGCACTCCGATCAGGCCAAACACACTGGAGATGTTCACCACATGACCATCGCCGGATTCAATCAGGTACGGCAGAAACGCCCGGGTACCGTGGGCAACGCCCCAGAAATCAATGTCCATCACCCACTTGAAATCGGCGTCGGTCATTTCCCGCACCGTGGCAGAGAGGGCCACACCGGCGTTGTTGATAATCAGGTTAACCTGGCCAAATTCCTTGCGGACCTGTGCGGCGTGGGCGTAGATAGCGTCCCGGTCGGAGACATCCAGGCGGTAGGTTTTCACCTCGACACCGTCCAGTCCGGCTGCGGTTTCCGCCAGCCCCGCCTCGTTAACGTCGGAAAGAGCCAGCCGACAGCCCCGGGCCGCGAGGGATTTGGCCAGGGATCGGCCGATACCAGAGCCAGCACCGGTGACGACAGCCACCTTGTTGTTCAGATCTTTCATGGCGGGAACCTCTTGTTGTGGTCTTTCAGTAAAGCAGCGCTTTCGTTATTCGCCACTTTAGAGAGCCACCAGAGGCAAACCTATGGCACTGGCCCCCTGGCGAGCCCGGCACCAGAGCCAGTCCTCCAATCAACCCAGCAGGTTATCCAGGGGCTGGTCATACCCGGGTGCAAACACCTCCAGGAAGTACTGCACTTCCGGCAGGCCATCCGCTTCCAGGCGTGCCCGGATCTGCTGCTCCGCGGGGCCGAACTCCGGATTGCCGGCACGCAGTTCGGCACGACATTTCAGCCAGGCCGAGAGACGGTCCGCCGCCTTGATCAGTTCCTTTTCTTCCGACCCCAGTCGGGATTCCCGCACATAGGGCGAAAAATCCTCCCGCAGGTCTTCCGGCAACAGCGCCAGCAATTCAGCTTCGGCCTTGTGTTCGATGTCGCCGAACGCCTCCCGCATCACCCGGGAATGGTATTTCACCGGGGTGGGCATATCCCCGGTGATCACTTCGGTGGCATCATGATAGAGAGCCGCTGCAGCGACACGGTCTGCATTCACCGTTCCGGCAAAATGCCGGTTGCGAATAAGCGCCAGGGCGTGGGCAACGGTAGCCACCTCCCAGGAATGGGTGGCCACGTTTTCATCAATAGCATTGCGCATCAGGCCCCAGCGTTTGATCCAGCGCAGGCGCGACACATAGGCAAAGAAATGGCTGGCCTTTCGGCCCGGGCTGTCGGTCATGGCTGCGGAACTCCGTGTATTCCGATTCAACGAACGTCCAGGGTAAACCGGACCATCACGTTGCCCTGGTCATCTACCGGCGCATCACGGGCCGGATCCAGCAGGAACAGCTGGCTGTCCGACACCTCATGCGTCGCCGTCAGCACCTGACGAACCGTTACCCCTCGCTCCGAGGCCAGGCTTCCAAGCGCTTCCGGCGGCAGGCTGCGCTCACCATCGCGCCAGGCCTGCTGCGCCTGCTCCCAGGCTTCGCCGGTAACGGCCTCACCGCGGGCCTGCATCTGCGCCTTCAGCAATGCCAGGGCATCGGCCTCAGGGGCAACAGCACCACGGATGTTGAGCAGAAGCTCCGGTCGCTCCCTTAGCGCCTGGGCCAGCGCGGACAGTTTCTCGGCCTCGTTATCCGCCAGTTGCACACTACCGGGGACAAAGCTGACCTGGCCCAGCTCTTCGCTGCTGAAGCCTGCCATTTCCGCCAGCGAGCCCAGCATACTGAACGGTGAGGCGGCCGCTTTCACCAACAGGTTCACGAACGCCCGCATGACAATCTGGCCAACGCTGAATTCGGGGGCTGACATGTCGCCCTGAATGGGCAAATTCACCTCGATAACACCGTCACGATCTGTGAGCAGAGCCAGACCCAGCTTGACCGGGGCGTTAATAGCCTGTTCGCTGGCCACCGCAGAGCCCAGTTGCATCCGGTCCAGGATCACTTCGTTGGACGCCTGAAGCCGGGTACCGGTTATCTGGTAATCCAGCGCCAGTTCCAGTTTGCCGCTGTCCACCGAATACCCCAGATAGCGACCGAAATAGGGCGACAGTACCGGCAACGCCATGTCTTTCATGGTGAGTTTCAGGTTGCTGGGCTCTTCGGTGCCCAGAGCGCCCAGGGTTCCGTCAAAACGAACCGGTGCCACCCCGGCCAGCTGGCCGCTGATCGCCACCCGCCCCTGTTGCGGAGGGACATTGCTGATGCCGGTCACCGATCCCGTGAGTTCCTGGAACGCGGTACTGAAGGGCGGCTCCAGCGTGCGGTCGGTGTAGGCCATGGAACCTTGCTCCACGACCAGTTCGCCAATGCGGAAAATAAAGCCTGGTTCCGAGACTTCCGACGGCTCCGTTGGGCTGGTTTCTGCCTCGGAGGCCCCGCCATCCTGAATAATCTGCTGCAGATTGTGCAGTCCGTCGGCCGCCCGGATGACATTAACCGCCGGGCTGTTCAGGGTCACGGTGCCGATTTCCAGCCGGGCGGGATTAAGGTTGAACTCCACCGGGGCCAGGCGCAGCAACTCCCAGGACACCAGCTCCCCGCCATTGCCCGGTAGCCGCGTGGCCAACCCGGCAATTTCAGCCGTGCCGCTGAAGGTGCCGGTCAGGGGTTCATCCTGGCCATCCAGGTCCAGATTGCCATCGAAACCCAGGCGCCCATCCACCAGTTCCAGGTTTGCGGCAGTGGCAACATAGGGTTGGATAACGGGCAACAGGATGTAGTTGCCGGACAAGGCGCCCTCAAAGGTAAACGGCGCCGGAGTCAGCTGGCCAATGGCGGTCACCCGGCCACCGGTGCCGAGTTCTGCGGAAATATCGTAGGAAACCGGTTCATCCAGGCGGTGGGAGAGACCACCCATGGTAATGGCCAGATTATTGACGGCAATCTCGGCGTCTGTTTCCGGCACCTGATCCCGCCAGCGAACCTGGCCGCCGGACAACTCGACACCCTGGACCGACCAGCGGAATGGCTCGCCCGAATCAGACGCCGGCTCCGAGGTTTCGGATTGATCGGTTCCGGCAGTTGCCAGAGACGCCTGCCAATCCACCTCGCCCTCGGCATTCCGGGTAGCAGCCAGCGACGGTTGCTGGATCGACACCATGCCAACGGTTGCCTCCCGGGCCGTCAGGTCGAAGCCAATACCCTGAATGGCAATCGTCTCTGTAGCAAGGGCGGGCTGGTCATCGGAAGGCGAGAGCGCCAGCGCCAGTTGCTGGATAGTGAGGTTGCCATCGGAGGTGATCAGTTCAACGCGATCGCCACCGGCCAGTTCATAGCGGGATTCCAGGGTTACGGTGCCAGCGCGCAGCTGCCACGGCAGATAGGGAGCCAGGAAGTGGGCGAGAGTATCATGGCGAAGCCCTGAAAGCCGGAGCCGCCCTTCAGAGTACAGCGGGGTAACGCTTAATTCCCCATCCCATTCGATCACCTGCTCACCCAGAGCGGCCATCACGGAATACTGACTGTCGCTGCCGTCCCGGGGCCAGGTGGCCAGATCGTTCAGGGTAAGATCCAGCGGCGCAACCCGAAACTCGGCAGGGTCGCCACCCTGAGAGAAGTCACGGAACAGCAGCTCACCACCATCGATGGTCACCTGCTGGAAATACAACTTGGGCGGATTACTCGACTCAGCGGTTTCAGGCCGGGTCGTGTCCTCTTTCTCGGGATTGGCACTGCGCCAGTCCCGGGCAAAATTGATGTCATGGTCCTGCAGCAAATCCAGGCGAACGTCCGGCTCCACCAGACGGATTTCCTCAAACCCGATGATACCCCGGAGCAAACTGAGGAAACTGAGATTCACCCGCAGGTGATCAAACGACGTCACCGGCTCCCCAGTCGTATCCTTTGCAGAAAAGGCGTCTGCTTCCAAGCTGAAGGCAAACGGATTGAACCGCACGTTCTCCACCTCAGCCTGCCAGCCCATGCGCTGGTCCATCTGTTCCGGCAACGACCGCTCCAGCCACCAGGGCAGAACCAGGAAGCCGGCCAGGGCATACAGACCCAACAACACGCCCAATGCGATCAGCAGGTTCCTGACCAGATGGCTCTTCCGGCGATTCACTACCCGCTGGCTTGCTACCTGGCTGTTCTCTGCCTCTTTCTCTGCCACAAGACTCTCCCTTTATCTACCCACGGCGCCGCGGCCGGCCATGGTGCAAGCATAGCGCCCGTGTATGGTGTTTGTCAGCGAATTCACCAGACCAGACACGAAACCTGACAGCGGCCACCGAACCCGATATGCTCCGCTGACGTATGACTCCCTGTGTTGATCAACGGAGACGAGCAGTATGGATATCGGCGATATGCGTCGGGATTTCGAAAGCGAAGGGCTGGATCGTGAACACCTGAACGAGGATCCGGTACAGCAGTTCCAGACCTGGTTCGAGGATGCCAGAACGGCGGGCATTCTGGAGCCCAATGCCATGTCACTGGCCACCACCGGTGCCGACGGCATGCCCGATCTCAGAACCGTGCTACTGAAGTATTTCGACAACCAGGGCTTTGTGTTCTACACCAACTACGGCAGTCGCAAGGCTCAGGAGCTTCAGGAGAATCCGCGGGGCGCCCTGCTGTTCCCATGGATTGGCCTGAACCGGCAGGTGCGTATTCAGGGTGCGGTAGAGAAGGTCAGCAAGGCGGAATCCCTGCGCTACTTTTCGTCCCGGCCCCGGGGCAGCCAGATTGGCGCCTGGGTCTCGGAGCAAAGCCAAGTGATTACTTCCAGAGGCCTGTTGGAGCAAAAAGTCGCAGAGATGAAACGCAAGTTCAGTTCCGGAGAAATTCCACTCCCCAGTTTCTGGGGCGGGTACCGGGTGGTTCCGGAGCGAATCGAATTCTGGCAGGGAAGGCCGAGCCGGCTTCACGATCGATTTGAGTACGTGAGAGAGGGCGATGGCTGGACAATCCAACGACTGCAACCCTGACCGGCCGGCAATCTGGCTGTGCCACCAGATTAACCGGAACCTGTCTCAGGCTCCGGCCTGGATGACCGCCGATGAAGGCGAAACCCTGGCGCGTCTGGAAGGGCCCAGGCGCCAGGAATACCTGACCAGCCGCTGGCTGATTCGCCAGGCCCTGGCCCGCGCCAGTGGTGAGGCTCCGGAAAGCTGTTACCCGGTACCGGGACGGCCCGTTGCCTCCGCCAGCCCGCAGGGCTGGCACCTGTCCCTGAGCCACAGCCAGGGACTGACCGCCTGCGCCACCGGCCGGAGCGCCCTGGGGATTGATCTGGAGCCGAGCCAGCGCCGGCCAGACTGGGCCAGAGTGACGACACGCTGGTTCACTCCCGTTGAGCAGGAATGGCTGCTGAAGGCGAACAATGCGTTCAGCTTCCTCAAGGTCTGGACCCTGAAAGAAGCCTGGCTTAAAGCGACCGGGCGGGGCATTGCCGGCAATCTGCAAACCCTGGAAGTACGGAAGAATTTCGAGCTGTACGGGGACCAGCCCGACCGACACTGGCAAGCCAGTTGCCTGTATGCCGAGGGCTTTCTGGTTACCCTGGTTTACCCCTGCGATGGCAGCCCGGATAAGACCAGCACCTGGCCGGAGATTACCTTGCTGGAACCACCGCCGGATGACTACAATCTGGGGCCGGCTTCCAGCCTCGACGTTTCCTGGGAGCCTCTGTTTCACCGGCTGATCAGAGCCCGACCATAGGTGATAGGCGAGGCCACTATGCCCCAGACCACCGGCCGCTGCCCCTGGTGCGGCACCGACCCACTGTACGTGCACTACCACGACACCGTCTGGGGGCGCCCGGAATATGACGATCAGGCGCTGTTCGAAAAGCTCTGCCTGGACGGACAGCAAGCCGGTTTGAGCTGGATTACCATCCTTCGCAAGCAGGAAAGCTACCGGCAGGCCTACGCCGGCTTTGACCCGGAGCAGATTGTCCGCTTTGATGAGGACGATATCGCCCGCCTGCTGGCAGACCCGGGCATTATCCGGAATCGCCTGAAAGTCCATTCCATCATCCGCAATGCTCGGGGGTTCCTCGCTCTGCGGGATCAGGGCATCTCGTTCTCGGAGTTTCTCTGGCAATTCGTCAACGGCCGGCCCATCCAGAACCGGTGGCAGACACTGGCCGAGGTCCCCGTCACCACGCCGGAATCTGAAGCCATGTCCAAGGCCCTGAAGAAAGCAGGCTTTAATTTTGTGGGCCCCACCATCGTCTACGCCTTCATGCAGGCCACCGGCATGGTCAATGATCATCTGGTGTCCTGCCATGCCCACACGGAGTGCCGGCAACTGGCACAATGATCTTACCGGGCCTGTTGATCGTAAGTTCCCCTGACACATCATTTCGGGAGCTTCACGGTGCGCATTACCCTCGACGAACTCAAAAACCTGGAACAACCGGTGATCGACCTTCTGGAGATCCTCTCCCTGGAGGGCCAACAGTACATGGCTCGCCTGCATGGCCCTGAAGGCATGAAGGTACTGTCGGACCATAAAGGGCAGACCCGGCTATTCCGTAGCGCCTGGCAGATTCAGGACACGCTTTCTGGCTACACCATCCGGGAAACCCAGGTGGTGCATCCCTCGGCGTACCACGAAATGGTTGGTATGGCGCCGGCAGACATCGAACCCATGCGGATACAGGTACAGAGGCAGAAGTCGTGATCTCAGTTGCTCGCCTGGCCGTTCTGGTCGGCATTGCCGGCCTGATTCCATTCATTCTTGGCACCGCTGGCCTGTTCCTGATGCCAGCCAACAGCGTTGCCATTCTGGCGTGGTTCTATATTTACAGCGCCGGTATTCTCGCTTTTATGGGCGGAATCTACTGGACCATTGCCATGCAGCTGGAAAACCGCTCCTACCCGCAATCGCCCCTGGTGACCATGCTGCTGAGCCAGTTGTTCTTCGTTGCCGCCGGTATCGGGCTATTACTGCAGACGCCACAGAAAATCCCGCTCTACATCGTCGCGTTCCTGTTGCTGTATCTGGTGGACGCCCGCTGGATGCGTACCTACTGGCCGGCCTGGTATCTGAAGATGCGATTGGTGCTGACCACCGTGGTACTGGCCTGCCAGCTAACGGTCGCTGCCTGGTTTTTCCTGCTGCACGGTGCCTGATTCAGGCACCGTCAGGATCTGTTCCAAACAGCGCCTGCAGTTTTCTCAGGGCCCCTTTCTCGATCTGTCGCACACGCTCCCGGCTCAGGCCCATCTGCTCCGAGATGGTTTGCAGAGTCTCGGGTTCAATCAAGCCAAGCCCGTAACGCCGGGTCAGGATATCCCGCTCCCGGTCCGACAGTTCCCCCATCATGCGCTCCAGCCGAATCATCCGGTCCCGCGCCCGAAACGGCTGATCCGGGCGGGTATCGGCACCCGCATCGAGACTGTCGGCCAGGGTCACCGATCCGTCTTCAACCAGCGGAACATCGGTCGACACTTCCCTGGACGCCAGGGCTCTCAGTTCGCCAATCCTGGAGGGTGTGGCCTCCATTTCCCGAGCCAGCTCGGACTGGGTAGGCTCCCGGCCAAGGGAGTGATGCAAGCGCATGGACACCTTCTGCAACTGGCGGATCTCCTCCACCACATTCTCCGGCGTATGCACCACACGCACACCCCGCTGCAGGCAGCGGCGCACTTCTTCACTGATCCACCAGTAGGCATAGGTGGAGAACCGGAAGCCCTTGCCCGGGTCGTAGCGCTCCACAGCCTTGATCAGACCAACATTGGCATCCTGAATCAGATCCGACATGGGAATACCATGGTGGCCGTAGCGCCGGGCAATGTGCACCGCCAGTCTCAGGTTGCTCTGGATCAGGCGGTGACGGCAGGCCATGGCAAGGTGATAGGCCCGGCGACAGCGGGCCGAAAAGGCGCAGGCATCGCCCAGGCTACCCACCACATCCCGCAGGGTTTGTGGTGTATCCTCGGGTAATGCCAGTTCGGTATGAATCACCTTTAGCGACCGGATCAGCTTTCTGGCCAGACGCCGTTCATCGGTTTCGCTAAGGAGGTCATGCCGGGACGCATCCCTGAAATACAACCCGACCAGGGAATCCCTTTCACCATCGTTGGGCAGCGTCGGAAGCGGTCCCGGCCGGCTCTGTATCTGCATGGCTCGGTACCGGTTTGATATTTACAGGGAATACGCAGATCAGGCAGGCATGGATTCCCCTGCAAACAGCGGGAAACCGAAATACGGAAAGGCAGATATGACAGTGAGAGGAAGGGATCGGTCACGCCCGGCCATGAAACCTCACAGGTTGTGAGACGGCCGACCGGGCGCCCGATCTGGAGGCAAGACTCCTCCATTACCCACAGGCGAAGCGACCGGTTCCGCCTGTGGGTAATTCCTAGCTGGCGGTGGTTGATGCCGCCACGATGGCGTATTCGTGGTTATGGGGCTCAATCAGCGCCCCATGCAGGGCCACAATCGCCTGGTCGTATTTGTCTTCATCAATCACAAACTGGATATCCACCTGACGCATGCACTGGTGGATCGCCAGCACGCTGATGTCCTTGTCAGCCAGTGATTTTACCGAACGGGCAAGAATGCCCGGCACCTTCATGTCACTGCCAATGGCAGACACCAGGGCCACTTTGCGGGTACTGATTTCGGCATTGGGGAACTCTTCCTCCAGTGCCTTGACCACCCGCTTCACGTGCTTGAGCGTGGTATCCACGTAGTGGGTAATGGTATTGGCATTGGTGTCCTTGGACATGAACCGCACTTTGAAACGGCTCAGTACATCCAGGATCCGGCGGTCAGAACCCGGTTCGCCCTGCATGTCCTGATCGAACACCTCAATGGCAAATACGCCTTTGGCACCCGCGACAATCTCCACCTGGGGTTTTTCACTGACGTAGTCGCCGGTGATCAGCGTACCGGTATGCTCCGGCTCGAAGGTATTCATCACCCGCAGCGGAATCTCGTTCTGACGCAGACCTTTACCGGCCCGTGGGTGAATCGCTTCCATCCCCAGGTTAGCTAGTTGGTCGGCTACGTCGTAGTTGGTACGCCCCAACGGAACCACCTTGTCTTCACCCACGATGTTCGGATCGGCAGAACTCAGATGGTATTCCTTATGGATGATTGCTTCCCGGGCATTGGTGATCACCGCCGTGCGGCTGAACGTCATCTCGCTGTAGCCCCGGTCGAAGGTACGCATCAGGCCTTCCTTGCACTGGGCATAACCGGTCACGATTGGCAGTTCCCGGCTCAGGTCGATGGCGTCGAAGGCCTGCTTGAGCTTTTCATCCAGCGGCAGTAATTCACTGTCGCGCCAGCCGGTCAGATCGACAAAGCGGGCGTTGATGCCTTCCTGCTGCAGCTTCAGGGCAGTATTGAATGCACTGTGGGCTTCACCGATCCCTGCCAGCATCTCCCGCACGGTGAGCAGGTGTTCTTCCAGCTGGAACTGGCCGTAGGAGCACAGCCGTTGCAGGTCGATCAGGCAGCCCCGGACACCCTCGATGCGATCAGTAATAAACTGGTCCGCCTGCTGCTTGAGCATCGGATCGGCAAACAGCTCACCGTTGATGTCCGTCAGCAGTTGAATCAGTTTGGTGAGGTCGTCGCCCCAGGCCCAGTCGGATTCGGCATCGGCAAACAGGGCATAGACGCCCGGCTCGCCGGTTTTCTTGTGTTCCAGCAGCTCGTTGGTCACGCCGCCGTAGGCAGAGACCACAAAAATCCGCTGGTAGAGGTCGCTCTTCTTGCGCTTGCCAATAATGATATTGTCGCGCACGGCCTCATAGTTACTCATGGAAGTACCGCCGATTTTCTCGACGGTATGTTGTGCCGTTGTCATGTCGTTGCCTTTGCTATCCTGCGGAATGTAAGTGTGGGATGGCGGGCGTCTTACGACGCCTCGCTAACACCTTCCTGCATGATCTCATCGACACTCTCGGCCAGGATTTTCACACCCAGGCGCAGATCATCTTCGCTGGTGGTCAGCGGCATCAGGCACTTGATCACCTCATCGTTCGGACCACTGGTCTCGATGATCAGACCGTGCTCGAAAGCACGCTTGGTGATCGGCCCGGTCAGATCTGCATGCTTGGCCTCGATACCGCGCATCAGGCCCCGGCCTTTCATCTTGAACTCACCCGGGTACTTGTCGCAGATGGCCTGCAGGGCATCGCCCAGCACCTTGGTCTTCGCCTTCACTTCGTTGGCAAAGGCATCGTCTTTCCAGTAGGTTTCGATGGCGGCACGGGCGGTGACAAACGCCATGTTGTTACCACGGAAGGTACCGTTGTGCTCACCGGACTCCCACACGTCCAGTTCTGGTTTGAACAGCACCAGTGCCATCGGCAGACCATAACCACTCAGCGACTTGGACACGGTCACGATGTCCGGCTTGATGTCGGCAAACTCGAAACTGAAGAACTCACCGGTACGGCCGTTGCCCGCCTGGATATCGTCCACAATCAGCAGGATATCGTGCTTCTGGCACAGCTCGGACAGACCTTTGAGCCACTCGGCACGAGCGGCGTTCAGACCACCCTCACCCTGCACGGCTTCAACAATGACAGCGGCCGGCAGTTCCACACCGGAAGAGCTGTCTGACAGCACCTTGTCCATGATGGCCAGAGTATCAACGTCCTCGCCCAGGTAACCGTCATAGAACATGAAGTCGACATGCCCCAGGGGTACGCCCACGCCACCACGGTGATGCTCGTTACCGGTGGCCGCTACCGCACCGGTAGTGACACCGTGGAAACCGTTGGTGAAGGAAATGATGTTGGTACGGCCTTTGACCTTGCGGGCCAGCTTCATGGCCGCTTCCACACAGTTGGTACCGGTGGGACCGGTAAACTGCATCTTGTAGTCCAGACCACGGGGATCGAGGATGTGCTTTTTGTACGATTCCATGAAGTCGTGCTTGGCGGTCGTGAACAGGTCCAGACCCTGGCTCACGCCGTCCGCTTCGATGTACTCAAGCAGCGCTTTCTTCAGGATGTCGTTGTTGTGGCCGTAGTTCAGGGAACCGGCACCGGCCAGAAAGTCCAGGTATTCCTTGCCATCTTCGGTGTAGAGATGCGCGTTCTTGGCGCGGTTAAAAATCACCGGGAAAGCACGGGAATAAACGCGAACTTCAGATTCAGTAGACTTGAAAATTTCCATTGTCTTGCCTCTTAGCATGTCAGGTTCGAGGTAAATGCGCGGGAGCCTGTCGGTAAAACGTGTCGGTCGCAACAGACCCGCCGAGCGTTGCTTTAAGCCGTATGGCAGGCCCACCCCGGGTGGCCTGCCGGCTACTACAATCTCGTCAGTGGTTCACGCCAGAAGGCGTGAACACAGGCTCTCAGACAGGGTTCGTGAAAGGCCCGATGCGCAGCAGGAACTCAGAATCGTGCTTGCCGCCAAAGTGGGTCTCTTTCTCGAAATGCTCGTGGTAGGTGAGCTCGGCTCCCAGGTCACGGGCGAAAGAGCGGAACAGCGCCCAGGAGGCCTCGTTGTCTTCGGTAATCGTGGTTTCCAGGTGCGTGACATTGCTGCACGCGTCCCGGCCAACGATTTCCTTCAGCATCCGCTTGGCGAGGCCCTGTCCACGACCTTTCTCGTGAACCGCCACCTGCCAGACAAACACGGTCTCGGGCTGTTGGGGAGGGATGTATCCGGAGATAAAGCCGACCAGATCGCCTTCCTTCTCCGCGGCCACGCCGGTCTCGGCAAAGTGGCTGCACTGCAACAGGTTGCAGTAAATCGAGTTGGGGTCCAGCGGGGGGCATTCCGCAACCAGCTGGTGAAGCCTGTAGCCATCATCCTTTGTCGGTTTACGCAGGGTGATGGCGGTGGTATTCGATCCTTCTGATGTCATAACGTGATCAATTCGCTGCCAAAAGTTAGTGTTGAATTATATAGACCACAAAATATATTTCAAGTCGACCCCGGCCAGCCACTCAACACGGCCCGGGCCCGATCGTTTCAGAATAGACCGGATTGAAGCATTTGCCAGTGACAAATTGGTTACCGGAAAGACGGAAAAATGATGCCCTCCGGCACAAGATGGGTGCCGTCAGTCAGGCGTCTTCGATAGGACACAGCGGCAGGAGACCCTTCGGGCCAAAGCCTGTCAAACTGAGCCAGCCAGGCATCGATATCGTAAGCCACCGGCATCAGGGAAACATGCAGACCGGGCCGCGCAATTGCCGCCAACGGCTCCATAAAAGGGCTTGTAAAGCCAATGCGGGTAACGAGCCCCCGGGAGTCGGCACGCAGATTCCCCATGCCGGCCGCACCGTTATTGGCCACGATCCGTTGTTTTTCATCCACTTTACCGGACCAGATCACCGGCAGACAGGTATGGGTGCAAGCAATCAGGTTGGCACCGGTGGCGCGAAACCAGTACGCCAGCTTTTCCTCGCTGCCCGAGGCAATGGATTCGTGAGCCAGCCCCCACCCGGCCAGAGACTCCGGATCACCATGCAAGACCAAAACCTTTAGGCCTCCAAATATCAGGCAACGGTATCGTGGCAATAATGAGAGTTTCTTTTGAATATCGGGGTGTCGGTCCGCCACCACCTGCAGCCGCCCCATCATCTGATTGGACCGCTCCACCACTCCCTGATCCACATACTCCGGGTAAGCGCAGCCACAGCCGGCGCCGGCATTGGGGACCGAGAGCTCATAATCCACGTTGCCGAGAATCGCTGTGTGGTCCAGGATCCGGCTGTTGATCTCCCGGAACAGAGTGTCGTCAGCGTTAAACCAGTTGAAATCGCCATTGAAGACCAGCTTCACCCGGTGGCCATGGCGCTCCTCTGCGCGCACCATGGCCTCGATTTCATCAAGGGCGAAGGCATTGCCGTAAAGACCACCGACGATGTACAGCACATCCTCAGAAACATGCGCCGGCTCTCTGCAAAGAGACTCTGGCTTGTAGCGGTATGCCAGCGGGCAGCTGCGCCCTTCCTTATCAGCCATGATCTGGCCCCTCCGTTCTGGTCAGGCACCTTCGGCGGCCACCGGCTTTCCAGCCAAACGCTTTAACAGCAAGGGCAGGAAGAAACACACCGTACAGATCAGGAAACCGTAAGCATTCACGCCCAGCAACATCGCATAGGCACCGTCACCAATCGCCCAGCTTGATGGGATGAGGCCCACCGCCAACAGAACACCAAGACCAAGCCCGGTCCAGAAGCTGAGATGGAAGCTCCAGGGCGACCACTGGGTAAAACCATAGAACAGGAAAACCGGCGCCAGCCCCATGACCATAGTGCCCGAGATGGTCGTCGCCTTGAGGATGTCAGTACCGGCGAACATGGGCAGGTTACCCAGGAAGGCAAAAATCACCATCACCACGGCCCCCACTCTCATGCTCGGCAGCTTGTCCGACGCACGCCGCGCCAGGCGAGGCAGATCCACCGCAAGGGACTTGGCCAGTGAGGTAAAGGTGGAATCGAGAGTGGAACCGGCCGAGGTCATCATCACCACGCTCATGAAGAACAACGCCGCCAGCCCCAGGGACTGGCCCACTGCTGCGGGAGCGTTCCCCATGGCCTCAATGCCGTTAACCCGGGCGTGAACGCCCACCAGACTGAAAATAAACACCGCCACAAAGCCCAACAATCCGGCGACCACAAAGCTCTTGAGCATGGTCTTTTCCTTGTTCACAAAGCCCCGGTCAGTCAGCACCGGATCGTGGAATGGATAACTGAACAGTTGCAACAGAGCCACCAACAGCAAGTCGAAACCAGCATTGAGCCGGAACTCACCATTAGTCAACAGGGCGCTGGTGTCGTTGGCAGGGATGATCAGGAACAATACCGCCCCCACAAAGAACACAAACACGAAGGCCTGAATCACATCGGTGAAGATCGAGGACCGGAGACCGCCCTTCAGACTGTAAGCCAGGGTAAACACCGTAAACAGCATCGCCGCCGCGTAATACTCCCACTCACCGGGCAACCCGAAGTAACCGCCCACCACCGCGGTGTTACTCCAGACCTCGTTATAGAGCCGGATAAGAACCGCCGCGGCAAACGCCAGACTGGCCAGCCTCCCGAAACGCGAGGTCAGAAAATCCTGCAGACTCCGGGCCCCGGTCTGGGTCCGGATCAGGTAAATCACATAGCCTGCCACCGGGATGGACAGCCAGTAACTGGCATAAGCCAGACCGCCCACCACACCATAAGCCGCCCCCAGATTCGCCGCATTAGTCACCGACTTGGCAAAGATCCAGCTGATAAAAATACTCGCCGTCAGCGACCACTGACCCACCGGGTTGCCCTGATCATCGGCGCCCTTATAAAAAGAGTTTGCGTTCTTGCTCTTGGGCGACAGCGCATACATAACCACGCCGTAGACCAGCAGGAATCCCCAGAACAGGGATGCTTCGGTAAAATTCATTGTCTTGTTCCTGGTTTACGGTTTAACGGATCTACGCAGGCGCCGAACAACTCGCCCCAAAGCGGTAGCACGAGAAACACCGGTGATGCCGCAGCATGATCCGCTCGTCCATACTCTCCGCCAGCGTGCCGCCAAGGTCATACTGCGGATCATCGTCCACCAGCGTGCAGGCATACACCCGCACCTGTTCGCCCTTCTTCACCAGCATCCGCGTATAGGTGCACATAAAGTGCGACCGGGATTCCTTCGTCGGATACTTCTCCATGCAGGTCTCGGTAATCTCCGGGCTGCCATCTTCCGAACCAGGCGTGCCCAGGTCCGGAAACGCGGTGAACGCCAGGCCCTCCGGAATGCCCCATTCCCGGAAGATTCCACGGAACGCGGCTTCGATATCAGCCGGAATTTCCTTCGGATCGGTCTGGCGGGCAATGGATACCTTGAAACCCTGTTCGATCAGCCAGCGGATGCCCTGCAAGGCCTCATCAAAGCTGCCCTCGCCGCGGTCCTTGTCATGCCGGGCGCGGTCGGGAAAATCCAGGCTCACCCGGAAGTGGATCGGATAGGGGTTATCCAATAAGGGCAGCACCTGGTGCTGGCGCCTGTGCAGCGGCTCAGTGGCGTTGGTGAGCACAAAGCAGGGGCGGTACTGGCTCGCGTAGTCCAGGATATTGACGAAATCCCGGATCACGAAGGGCTCACCACCGGTGAAGGAAAACTGCTCCACGCCCATGTCAATGGCTTCGTGGATAAACGGTTTCACGTCAAGGAGCTTCATGCCCGGGATGCGGCCATCACCGGGATGGGAACCCTCCAGGCAAAACGGGCAGGCCAGGTTGCAGGCGGTACCAGTGTGTATCCACAGCTCTTTTAGCCTGTCGGCATCGATGTATCCCCGGGGATCACCGTTGCGGGTGCGGGTCCAGCGATCACGGGCCCGGGGTTCCAGAACTTCCACGGCCGGAATGCGTTTAGCGCGGGCCGGTCGGGTTTTGGTCAGGGGCATAGTGGCTCCTTGGTGTATTCGTCTTTTTCCCACGGCGCCAGCCATGGAGCTTCTCCAGCAGCTTCAGAATGCCTTCAGGGGCATGAGAGCGCTTCCATTCACCGGCCGCGTACTTGGCCGACTCGTTCCAGGTCGGGTAGGGGTGAATGGTGCCCAGGATCTTGTTCAGGCCCAGACCGTGTTTCATCGCCAGGGTGAACTCGGCCAGGATTTCCCCGGCGTGCGTGCCCACCACCACAGCGCCAAGAATCTTGTCTTTGCCCGGCGCTGTCAGCACCTTGATAAAGCCATTGTCCTCGCTTTCGGCAATGGCCCGGTCCAGGTCATCCAGGCCGTAACGAGTGACCTCGTAGGCCACACCCTTTTCCTTAGCCTCATTCTCACTCAACCCAACCCTGGCCACTTCCGGCGAGGTAAAGGTGACCCAGGGCATTACCCGATAATCCACCTTGAAGCGCCTGAACTGCCCGAACAGTCCGTTAACGGCCGCGTACCAGGCCTGGTGGGCCGCAGCGTGAGTGAACTGGTACGGGCCGGCCACATCGCCACAGGCAAACACATTCGGGTACCTCAGGCTCATGTCCTCTTCCACCGGTACCGTTCCGTTTGGCAGGGTTTCCACACCAATACGCTCCAGATTCAGGCCGGCGGTGTTGGCTGCGCGGCCAACCGCCACGAGAACCTGATCGAAAGGAATGCGTACCCGCTCACCTTCATGCTTACAGTAGGCAACCTTCTCCCCTTCCTCTATACGAAACTCGGCGGCAGAATGTTTCAACCGAACGTCCACGCCGTCTGCCCGAAACTGTTTCAACACCAGTTCAGAGACATCGGCATCCTCTTTCGCCAGCAGGCGCTCACCCATTTCCACCTGCGTCACCTGACTACCCAGCCGCGCAAACGCATGAGCCAGTTCCGAGCCAATCGGGCCACCGCCGAGCACCAGCAGACGGTCAGGCTGTTCTTCCAGTTGCCACAGGTTGTCCGAGGTCAGCGGCTCCATGTCTTCCAGACCAGGAATTGAAGGTACCGCCGGCTTGCCACCAGTGGCCACGACGATGCTGCGGGCGGTGAGGCGCTCGGTGCGGCCATCGTTGTGCCTTACTTCCAGTTCCCAGGGCGACACAAAGCTGGCTTCACCAGCAATGCAGTCCACACCCAGTTTTCGGTAACGCTCGGGAGAATCGTGGGGCTCAACTTTCGCAATCACCTCCCTGACGCGGTTCATGATGTTGTTGAATGAGCCTTTGACCGGCACCGATTCCAGCCCGTACCGATTGGCATGGCGCAGCGTATCCGCCGCCCTGGCGCTGCGAATCAGGGCTTTGGAGGGCACGCAGCCGGTATTGAGGCAATCGCCGCCCATCTTGTGCTTTTCTATCAGGGCAACCTTCGCTTTCACCGCCGCCGCTATATAGGCAGAGACCAGACCGGCGGAACCACCGCCAATGACCAGCAGGTTGTAGTCGAAATGCGCGGGTTTCTGCCAGCCGGCATACACTTTGCGGCGGCGGATGAAGCCCACCACAAACTTGGCAATCAAGGGAAAGAGACCCAACAATGCAAAGGACAGCAGCAGGTCAACCGAGACAATGTCACCGGTGGACTGAATCTGCCCCAACTGGGTGCCGGCGTTTACGTAAACAAACGTGCCAGGCAACATGGCAACCCAGCTCACCACGGCATAGGTGCGCAGCTTCATGGCGGTCAGGCCCATGGCCAGGTTGATCAGGAAAAAAGGGAACACCGGTACAAGCCTCAGGGTGGCCAAGTAGAAGGCACCATCTTTTTCGATGCCACGGTCCATTTTCGCCACTGTGTCTCCGTAACGTTTGCGCAACGAATCCCGCACCAGGAAACGAGCAGCCAGGAACGCCAAAGAGGCTCCAACGGTCGAGGCTAAAGACACCGCAGCAAATCCGTACAGGTTTCCGAAGAAAGCCCCTCCTGCCAGAGTCATGACCGTTGCCCCCGGCAAAGACAATGCGGTAACCAGTACATAAACCACCACAAAAGCGGAAAGCGCAATCAGTAGATTCGAATCAATCCAGTCGCCAAGACTCTGCTGATGTCTCTTCAGGTTTTCCAGTGTCAGAAGTTCATTTCCGCCAGCTGCGATAAAGCCGATCACAACAATCGCAATGGCGAAAACAAGAATCCACTTTTTCAATGTCATGAAAGAAACCCTTTAAACACTTATCGTTTACCTTTGAGACACATCAGCTCTACACCTGTTACACCTCGCCCACCTTTTAAACATGCCTATTGGGTTTTACGTCATCGTGCCCTGCCAGATGTCATCAAATACACACGATTGTTTAACAATTCAGTCACAAGTTGTTAGTGCATACAGTCAGGGAAACTTCTCGACACATCGGGCGCCTTACCGCTATTCTTGAACGACCGCTCACGAAAGAGAATAACCATGACTCACACAGCCCCTCCACACGAGCAGGCGCTAGTATGCGGGCTGCGTGACGGAGACAACCTCGCCTTTCGGGAAGCTGTGCGCAGCTTCACGCCCGGTATGCTCGCGGTCGCCAGGTTTTACCTTGATGAGGCGGCCGCCGAAGACGTCGTGCAGGACTGCTGGGTCGCCGTCATCGATGCCATTCAGAAATTTGAGGGCCGTTCGGGGCTAAAAACCTGGTTGCACCGCATTGTCGCCAACCGTTGCAAGAATCGGCTGCGGGCAAGTAAACGGGAAGTCCCTCTCGAAGACTCAGACAGCCTGGAGCCTGCTCTGGCGGAACGCTTCAACGCCAGAGGCCACTGGCAATTACCCCCCAGGCTGAAGTTTCATGAATCTGCCGATACGCTGATGGAAAATGGCGCTCTTAACCAGTGCCTGGACAAACATCTCTCTGCGTTGCCGGAAACCCAACGCTCCGCCCTGATTCTCTACGAGGCGCACCAGCACAAATCAGACGACCTCTGTAACATTCTCGGTGTCAGCGCGTCCAATCTTCGGGTGTTGTTACATCGTGCCAGGCAGAAGATCTTTCTGATGGTAGAAACCTTTCAGGAGACCGGCGAATGCTGAAATGCAGCGAGCTGGCCAGGATCGCCAGTGACTACATCGACGGCGAACTGGGTACCCGGCGGAATCTGTCGGTGAAAACACATTTGATGATGTGCAAACACTGCCGAACCTTTATCGGTAACCTGCGCGCCAGCAATGAGTTGCTGGGTGCCCACGCCTCGGCACGAACCGAGGAGGCGTTTCTGCGCAAGATTGATGAACGGGTAGCCGAAGCCTTGAACGCCCGAAGAGGCAAAGATGTAGATGGCGACTGACAGCCCACCCTGCAATTCAATCGCAGCTATTTTTGAGCGAACACTCACGTTATGATTGCCCGAATATTCATTGAAAGACCCAGCGGGGAAACAGATGCCCAGACCTCCAAGCTATGATCGGGAAACTGCCCTTGCCAGCGCGGTCGGCCTGTTCTGGCACAAGGGCTACCATGGCAGCTCCATGAAGCAGATTGAGCGGGCTCTGGACATGCGCCCGGGCAGCATCTACGCAACATTCGGCAGTAAAGACGGGCTGTTTTCGGAAGCGCTGGCAAGGTATGCGCACCAGGCAGGCGAAGATCTTGCCTGCCACATGGCCGGCTACAACAACGTGCTGGATGGCCTGCAGGCTTTTCTGGTCAAGATCGCCAGGAGCTGTTCAGAGCCAGACAGCAGCACCCCGGCGCGGGCCTGCCTGATTGTGAAAACGCTGCTTGAATCCAGCAACACCAACACCGCGCTCCATCAAGAGGCAAAGGCCTTACTGACCGCCATTGAAAATGCCTTTACCGAGTTACTGGAAGCCGCCAGAAAGCAGGGCGAGCTGGCGCCCGACACAGATTGCCGACGCCTGGCCAGACTGTATCAGAGTCAGATCATGGGGCTTCGTTCCATCGCCGAACGGGAGCTATCTCGGACCGACCTCGAACAGTTGGGTCAGGATATGGCGGCTATCCTGGAGCCCTATCGGGTCCACAACTGAATCACCGGGCGGGACCGTTGATTTGCTCCAGAAACGCCGCCGGTAACGCATCAATCACGGGCCGGGCGTCACCGGCCAGCTCCGGGTTCGGCGTCTCCGGTTCCTGACTCAGGGTCACAGGCGATTCGGACCAGTGCAGCAGTTCCAGCCGACCGTTTTCCCGCTCCACCAGTGCGGTGCAGTGTTCCACCCAGTCGCCATCGTTACAGTAGAGACCCTCTTCGCTGCGCAGGAAGCCCGCCGAGTGGATATGGCCGCAGATAAAACCGTGATAGTGGCCTTTTTCCGCCGCGGTCAGCGCCGCCAACTCGAAACGGCGGATAAAGGTTCTGGCCTTGCCAATCCGGCTTTTGATCCAGGCCGCCAGCGACCAGTAGGGCTTGCCCTGTAATCGCCGCAGGGCGTTGAACCAGCGGTTCAGACGCAGCAACAACCCATGGGCGCGGTCTCCGACCAGCAGCATCAAAGGGCTGCAGCGCACCACCTGGTCAAACTGGTCGCCATGGCAGACCAGAAACTGACGGTCGTCGGCGGTGGTATGCACGGCCTTGTACTGCAATTCGATGCCGGAAAATGTCTGGCCACAGAAACGCCGGAAAAATTCATCGTGATTGCCCGGGATGTACACCACCCGGGTTCCCGTTGCCGCCAGCTCCAGCAGCTTGTGGATAATCTGTCGGTGGCTGTCTGGGAAATGAGCCCGTCGCTGCATGGCAATCAGGTCGACGATGTCGCCTACCAGGTAAAGTGTCTGGCATTGAATGTTATTCAGGAAATCCAGCAGATAGTCCGCCTGGCAATCGGCGGTACCCAGATGGACGTCGGATATGAATACGCTTCGATACTGTCGCATGGTGCCTCCGGTGAGAACAGGCCTGCTTTCAGGATCCTGACATCACCTTGGCAACACCCGGTGACACCGGGGTGACAGCACCAAGACAATTTGATGAAAGCGGAGCCGATGTGGCCGGCTCCGCTGGCTGCAACTACTGGCGAAGGGCGGGATTAAGCGTGTAGGTGCCGGTTACCCGGGCACTGGCCAGCACATGTCCGGCCATGGCCTGACGCACGTCGTTGCCGTCAAATTCACCCTCCAGGCCCAGGGTGTCTACATCCAGAGCATGCACTTCAAAGTGGTAGTGATGGATGATTTCATCGTTCCAGGGCGGGCAGGGGCCGTCATAACCGGCATAGGTGCCGGCCATGTCCGGATTGCCGGCCAGAAACTGGGTGTAATTGTTCACACCACGGACACCAATCGGGCCAGGTCCATAATCCTTGCCCTTGGGACTGACACCATCGCTGTCTTCACCTTCCGGGATCCGCTTTGTGCCAGCGGGAATATCCACCAGCAGCCAATGGAAGAAATCGACGCGTGGCAGGTCGGCCGGTACGGTCTTGCCTTCCTGATTGACGTCGTCGGCGACGCTGGGCACATCCGGGTCAAACATCATCACCACAAAGCTTTTGGTGCCCTCCGGTGCACCGTCCCAGACCAGCTCTGGATTCCGGTTGGGACCAAAACTCATGTGGTCCTGCTCACTGAACACACCGAAGGCAAATTTTTCCGGTACCGGCTGGCCTTCCTCAACACCTCGAACCTGCAGTTTCACGTCGCTTTCTCCTGTCTGTTCTTCAAGTGGATGAGAAGTTTGTAGCAGCGCCAACGGCTCTGTGTCCAGCCCGACAATACTAACGATGGAGCCAATAGGTACTTGGGCTCAATTGTCTCGCTTCAACATCGGCGGTAGTATACGCCCCTGTATTAGCTCCCTAATCATAGACATTCAGGCCAGTGACGACAGCCAAGCGCTTTCATCCGAGAGCGTTTGGCTCTCATCACTTAAAGGTCTGAAACGTTATGGAAAACCTTCATCACATAGTCGTGGTCGGCGGCGGAGCCGGCGGTCTGGAACTGGTCACCAGTCTGGGCAACAAGCTTGGCAAAAAAGGCAAAGCCCGTATTTCCCTGGTCGACGCCGGTCTTACCCATGTTTGGAAACCCCTGCTGCATGAAGTGGCCTCCGGCTCGCTGGACGCCAGCGCCAACGAAATCAATTACCGCGCCCACGCCCGCAAGCACCATTACGAGTTTCAGCTCGGCCGCATGAGCGGTCTGGACCGGACCAATAAAGCGATCGTGATTGCCCCGTTCCGGGATGAAGAAGGCCAAGAAGTAGTGCCGGAACGGCGCCTTCATTACGACACCCTGGTGATTGCTGTTGGCAGCACCGCGAACGACTTCGGCACCCCCGGCGCACAGGACCACTGCCTGTTCCTGGACAGTCTGAAGCAGGCTCGCCGCTTTCATAACCTGATGCTCAATGCCTTCCTGCGCAAAAACCACGAAGCCCTTCAGGGCCAGCCCCATGCCCTGAACATCAGCATCATTGGTGCCGGAGCCACGGGCGTGGAACTGGCCGCCGAACTGAGACTGGCATCCCGCGAATTGCCCATCTACGGCATGAACCACCTCAAATCTTCCGATGTTTCCATCAGCGTGATCGAGGCGGCCGACCGCATATTGCCTGCGCTGCCCGGGCGCCTTTCCGCCGCAGCCACCCGGGAACTGGAACGCCAGAAGGTCAAGGTATTGACCGGACAACCTGTAAGCGAGGTGCGCGAGAACAGTCTGATCATGAAGGACGGCACTGAACTGCCCTCGGAAATGACCATCTGGGCCGCTGGCATCAAAGCACCGCCGTTCCTGGCGGAACTGGACGGCCTGGAGACCAATCGCGGCAATCAGCTGCTGGTGGAACAGACCCTGAAAACCACCAAAGATGCGGATATCTTCGCGTTTGGTGACTGCGCCGCCTGCCCGCAGCCGGAATCCGACCGGCCGGTGCCACCACGTGCCCAGGCCGCACACCAGCAGGCCGATGCCCTGTTCAAAACCCTCTGCAACCGGCTGGAAGGCAAAGAAGCCGTTCCCTTCGTGTACAACGACCATGGCTCACTGATCAACTTCAGCAAATACACCACCGTCGGCAACCTGATGGGTAACCTGTCCGGACGCAGTATGTATATCGAAGGGAAAGTGGCCAGGCTGTTCTACGTGTCGCTGTACCGAATGCACCAGGTGGCCTTGCACGGTTTCCTGCGAACCGGCGTGATCTGGCTGATGGACAAGATCAGTCGGGCCATGCAGCCACGGTTGAAGCTGCACTGATTCAGCCCCAGTAAAACATCCCCGACTGTTTCCCGAGGATGGTTGCGGCAATGTGCCGGTCGCTGGCTTTGTTGGCGAGGCCATAGCACACGTGCAAGGGCAGGAGGTGCTCTTCCCGGGGGTGACAGAACCGGGCATGGGGCGCTTGCTCCCAATCTGCCAGGCGCTTCGCCCGCTCCGGCTCCGACAGGGAGCTGTCGCTGCAGGTCTGTTCCAGCCAGTCCTCAAAGGCCAGGTTACGGGCCTGGATTTCCGGTGTCTGTGCAGCAAAGAAGGCCCGCATGTTGTGGAACGAGAAGCCTGAGCCAAGCACCAGCAGGTGATCGTAATCCAGTGCCTGCAATGCCCGGCCAATCGCAAGGTGCGTACTGGCGTCCAGAGTGTTGACCAGTGAGAGCTGAATGCAGGGAATCTTTGCCTCCGGATACATCAGTTTAAGCGGCACGAACGCGCCGTGATCCAGGCCCCGCTGGTCATCCAGGCGGGCCTGGATACCAGCCTGATCCAACGCCTGGGCGACCTGCTGCGCCAGCACTGGCTCACCCGGGCAGGGGTATTCGATCTTGTAGGCTTCCGAAGGAAAACCGTAATAATCGTAAATCAGCGACGGCGTAGTACCTGAGGTAATGGTCGGGATCGCCTCCTCCCAGTGGGCGCTGATCACCAGTATCGCAGAGGGTTTGCGCAGGTCAGCCGCTAGCTCTGTTAACCGGTCCACCATGTCCTGGTGCCCGGGATCTCCCAGCAGCGGCATGGGGCCGCCACCGTGGGAAACAAACAGTACATCGGTCGCTTTGCTCATGGCGTTCTCCCCGGTTCAGCTTTCTTTATGCAACAGATTATCGACAGCGAACCGGCCTGCGCCCTGAATCGCCAGAGCGACGGTGGCGGCAAACAGCGTGAGTGCATACTCGTAACCATTATTGGCCATAAACAAGCCATTACCGATATGCACCGCGAAAATGGCCACCAACATGGTAAAAGCCGCAACCACCGCCGCCGGACGTGTCAGTAGCCCGAGCACCAGTGCCAGACCGCCAAAGAATTCGGCACCACCTGCCAGCAAGGCCATCAGGTAGCCAGGCTCCAGGCCAATACTGGCCAGCCATTGTCCGGTACCTTCCAGCCCGTATCCGCCAAACCAGCCGAACAGTTTCTGGGCACCATGAGCGGCCAGGATCAGCCCCACCGGAACCCTCAGTACCAGTGCGGCAAAGCCACCATTGGATTGGAGTAATGCCTTTGTGAATTGAGCGTTCATATTCGTCACCTTAAGTCTTTCTCTGATTGGTTTATCCCGAAGCCCTGGCTTCAGGCTATGGGCTCACTTTACTATCACCAATCTCAAAGACTAAGATGACTCTTGTTGCTATATTATCGTCATTTTATTGATAATCATCAGCACAACTCAGATCAGGACACCGCCATGGATCGTATTGAAGCCATGCGCACCTTCGTGACAGTGGTCAACGAAGGCAGCTTCACCCGAGCCGCTGACCGCCTGGACACCTCGCCACAACTGGTCAGCAAATACGTGTCTCAGCTGGAGACGCACCTGGGCGTTCGGTTGCTGAACCGCACCACGCGCAGGCTCCACCTGACCGAAGCAGGCAGGCAATATTACCCGCGGGCCCAGCAGGTGCTCAGCGATATTGATGATCTGGAAAATCAGCTCGGCGACCTGCAAACCGAGGCCCAGGGCCTGCTGCGCATCAGTGCCCCGGTTTCTTTCGCCATTCGCCACATGCCGGCCCTGCTGACCGAGTTCCAGCGAATGCACCCCGCCGTGGGTATTGACCTGCAACTCAATGACCGGAAAGTCGACATAGTCGAGGAAGGCTTCGATATCGCGCTGCGCATCGGCCGCCTGCAAAGCTCTTCCCTGATCGCCAAGCGGGTGGCGCCGGTGCGGCTGGTGCTGTGTGCCTCTCCAGCTTATCTGGCACGATACGGCAGCCCCGGCAAACCGGAAGACCTCCGGGACCATCAGTACCTGCGCTACAGCTACATGGACCCGGATTCCAACCATCCCCCGCAGAAGTGGCTCCAGGACAACCGCAGTGACAACCTGCAGGGAATGGTCAGCAACAACGGCGACGTGCTTGTCGAGGCAGCCATTGCCGGGGCCGGGATTGCCCTGCAACCGACCTTTATCGCGGGCCCCGCCATTCAGGAAGGCAAGTTAATGATCGTCCTGCCGGAACATGAACCGGAGCCGCTGGGGCTATACGCCGTCTACGCTCACCGCCAGTTACTGGCAAGCAAGGTCCGCAGCTTCATCGACTTCATCGACGGCTATTTTGGTGATCCGCCCTATTGGGACAGGTTTGAGTAGCTGCAATGCACCGTCAATCAAAAGACGCGCGGATATACACCGAGCACAACGTCATTGGACATTTTCAAGTTGTTGGAAAGCGGATATTTAAGGAGATTCTGAGATATTTGCGGGGATCAACCTGGAGCGGGCGATGGGAATCGAACCCACGTCGTAGGCTTGGGAAGCCTCTGCTCTACCATTGAGCTACGCCCGCCTGCATAATGATTGCCACAGCAATATAAGCCCGGGCCCTGCGTTCGGGCAAGCCCCTTTGGTCTGGAGTCTGATGGATCCCACACTTACCCTGATTGGCGCCTTGATGCTGGTGATCAGCATCGTTCTCAGCCCGCTTTCCAGCCGCGTTGGCATGCCCGTGCTGCTGATCTTCCTGGTCGTGGGCATGATGATGGGGGAGGACGGCCCGGGTGGTATCGAATTCGACAACTTCGAGCTGGCCTTCCTGATCGCCAATCTGGCGCTGGGTGTGATTCTGCTGGATGGCGGCATGCGTACCCGGGTGGAAACGTTCCGGGTAGGTCTGCGGCCGGCACTGGTACTGGCCACCCTTGGCGTTGGCCTGACCGCCGGTGGCGCCGCACTGGTTGCCTGGTGGGTGTTCGACCTGCACTGGCTGATGGCTTTGTTGGTCGGCGCCATTATTTCCTCCACCGATGCCGCCGCCGTCTTCTCACTACTCCAGGGCCGGGGCCTGCATCTGAACGAGCGGGTCAGCGCCACGCTGGAAATCGAATCCGGCAGTAACGACCCCATGGCCATTTTCCTGACTCTGCTGCTGGTTACCCTGATTGGCAGTTACGAAGAGGGGGCATTGGCCAAAGGCCTGATGATGCTGGTACAGCAGTTCGGCATCGGCACGGTGGCCGGCCTCCTTGGTGGCTTTGCCGTGGTTCAGCTGGTCAACCGAATACGACTGACCCCGTCGCTTTACCCGCTGCTGGTAGCCGCTGCCGGCATCGCCGTGTTCTCCTCAACCAACGCCATCGGCGGCAGTGGCTTTCTGGCGATTTACCTCACCGGGGTGGTGATTGGTAACCGGCATGTTCGGATGATGCCGATGATTCTTCAGGTGCATGATGGCCTGGCCTGGCTGGCACAGCTTTGCCTGTTCCTGATGCTGGGCCTGCTGGTTAATCCATCGGATCTGGTGCCGCTGGCCGGTGGCGGTCTGATTCTGGCACTGGCGCTGATTTTCGTGATCCGGCCGGCCACCGTGCTACTCACGCTTTGGCCTTTCGCGTTCAATCGGCGGGAGTTGGGGTTTATCAGTTGGGTGGGCCTGCGTGGCGCAGTGCCGATCGTGCTCGCCCTGTTTCCGATTATTGCAGACCTTCCGGATGCCCAACTGGTGTTCCATGCCGCCTTCTTTATTGTGCTGGTATCGCTGCTGGTACAGGGCACCACCATGGCACCATTGGCGCGCAAACTGAAACTGGAGGTGCCTGCAGGGGAAGATCCGTACCGCAGGCTACCTCTGGATGTGCCTGCCGCAGGTGATCACGAACTGATGCTGTTTCCGCTGCGCGGCAAGAATTGGGAAAGCCCCCGGGCCCTCGGCCAGCTCAGGCTACCCGACAATACCGCCGTTGCCGGTATCTTCCGGGATCGCAAATGCCTGCAACCGACCCGGGAACTGGAAGTTGCCTCAGGCGATGTGGTGGCCATGTTTGCCACGCCAGCCTTGCTGCCGGATCTTGGCAAGGCCCTTAGCGGCAGGCAGGCGCCGAAGCATCTGGCAGAACGGGCATTCTTTGGGGATTTTGTGCTCAATGGCGATGCCCTGCTGGGGGATGTTGAACAGGTGTACGGCATCGAATTTGACGAGCTGCCGCCCGAACTCTCCCTGGCTGAGTGTTTTGCCAGGCGTACCAAGGGCCACCCGGTGGTTGGTGACAAGGTTGTGCTGGGGCCCGTTACCCTGGTCGCCAGGGCCACCGACGCTGACCGGGTGACCAAAGTAGGCATGAAAATGGATTCCTGAATGGGATCCCGGTCAAGAAAAGCCAAACTCTGTAACAGAACCCCTTATCACCCCGTTACCAGGCTATGGTATAAACAGCATGAACAAAGTTTAACCATTTACCGATTTGTGCGAGTTTCATGATTGTTCGAGTTCTACTGACCATCGCCCTGATTGCCTCCCCTCTGATGGCGTCAACCTCTGAGCTTCTGGCCCGGGCCGACACCCGCATGATGCCGAGCCCACCGGAACCGGCGTTAATGGAAGGCCTGCTGGAGATTACCCAGGTACTGGTCAACAAAGGAGAACGTCGCCTTTACCTGCTCAGCGGTGATGAAACCGTACGCCAGTACCGGATCTCCCTCGGCGACAATCCCGTCGGCCACAAGCTGTACGAGGGGGATGAACGCACACCCGAGGGTGACTATGTACTGGACTGGCGCAATGCCAGCAGCGACTTCTATAAATCCATCCACATTTCCTACCCCAGCCCCCGCGACCGGGAACTGGCTGAAGCCTGGGGTCTTGATCCCGGCGGCAGCATCATGATCCATGGCCTGCCCAACAATGCCGGCGACATGGCCTTTGCCTACACCGGGCTGGACTGGACCAATGGCTGCATTGCAGTGAGCAACGAAGCCATGGATGAAATCTGGCAACTGGTCCAGAATGGAACCCCCATCCGCATCGTTCCGTGATTCGTTCTGCTTGGTGACAACGCCATGAAAGCCGGATTAAGTTGTTGTCATAAGCTAAGAAAATTTACGTATCCTTAGTTAACATTTTGTCTCTGAGTGTTTTACACTGTTTAACGACTCCGGTAGTCACTGCCTATCGGGCCTAGCAGAAGGGAGCTGTCTGACCGGCTTCCGGATCACAGGAAATAAAACGACCAATAAGGGGATTTACAATGCGTAAACTGACGATCGCCGGGTTTGCACTGGCTACTGCTCTGACTGCAGGTTGTGCCACTACTGAACAAGCTGCTATCGACGAAGCAAATGCAACTGCCAGCTCCGCTGAGCAGACTGCCAACAACGCCCTGAACACAGCTAACAGCGCCGCCAGCAGTGCACGCACTGCCCAGCAGACTGCTGAAGAAGCTCTGGCTGCAGCCCGTGCTGCCCAGAAAGCTGCTGACGAAGCAAACGAGCGCGCCAAGCGTATGCTCGAGCGTGCCAGCCAGAAGTAAGGCTGTCAGCTAGCAAAAAAGGCCGGTTAATCCGGCCTTTTTTGTGGCTGTCTGCCCCCCCGGCTTTACTGGTCTGGTTTGTCCGGCCCTTTGTTAGCCGACTGGTTGTCCAGGAAGTTCTTGATCATATCCATCGGCAGTGGGAAAACAATGGTCGATGAGTTGGTGTTGCTCATATCCGCCAAGGTCTGCAGATAACGCAACTGCATAGCCCCCGAGTTCGCCGACATGACTTCTGCTGCCTCCACCAGTTTCTTCGACGCCTGAAGCTCGCCTTCAGCGTGGATAACCTTGGCCCGGCGCTCCCGCTCGGCTTCCGCCTGACGGGCGATGGCGCGGATCATGGATTCGTTCAGATCCACATGCTTGATTTCCACATTCGCCACCTTGATACCCCATTCTTCGGTCTGGGCATCAATGATCTCCTGAATGTCGGCGTTCAGCTTGTCCCGTTCGGATAACATCTCGTCCAGGTCGTGCTTGCCCAGTACAGATCGCAGTGTCGTCTGGGCCAACTGGCTGGTAGCGGCACCATAATCTTCAACCCGGATAATGGCTTTTTCCGGATCCACCACCCGGAAGTACAGCACCGCATTTACCCGCACGGTAACGTTGTCTTTGGAGATCACGTCCTGGCTGGGGACATCCAGGGTGATCACCCGAAGGTCAACTCGCACAATCTGCTGGATACCGGGAATGACGATGATCAGTCCCGGGCCTTTCACGCCCTGGAACCGACCCAGAAAAAAGACCACGCCACGCTCGTATTCCGGCAGGATCTTGATTGCTGACCCCAGGATCAGCAGCAGCACCACCGTCGGTGCAATATAGGGAATAATGTCACCGAGATTCATACGGCCTCCTTGATTTGCCGTTGATGTTTAATCTGTGCGCTCTGCCGGTTCGTCGTTGCCGGGCTCCACCAGCAGAGTCAGGCCGTCCATACCATTTACCCGCACTTGCGATCGGGCGGCAATGGCCACCTGACTCCGGGCGTTCCAGCGTTCGCCGCTGACCCGTACATGGCCCGCGTAGGCATCATACGTGGGGACAAAATCATCCAGTGCCATACCGTGCTCGTGGACCAGCTGCTCACTACCCGAGACCGGGTGGCGCCGCCGAAGACCGATGAACCGGGTAACGGTCCAGAGAATAAAGCCCCCAGCCACCACCGCCGTGCCACCAATCGTGGGCAGCGAAATGTCCTGATGGCTGCCGTCCATCAGGATGACGGAGCCAGTGACAAACGCCACGATGCCACCGATGCCGAGGATGCCGAAACTGGGCACAAACGCCTCGCCGACAATGAAGGCCAGCCCCAACAGGATCAGCGCCAGGCCGGCGTAATTCACCGACAAGACCTGGAAGGCGAACAGGGCCAGAATCAGGCTGATGGCGCCAATGACACCCGGCACCACCGCGCCGGGATTGGCCAGTTCGAAAAGAATGCCGTAAAAACCGATGATCATCAGGAAATAGGCCACATTCGGGTCAGTAATCACCGACAGCAGTTTGGTGCGCCAGTCCGGCTCGGCCCGCACCAATTCCAGTTGCGCGGTTTCCAGTACCCGATCACCGGCGGCCATGCGCACAGTGCGACCATCAATTTCGCTTAACAACGCCCGGAGGTTCGGCACCACCACGTCCACCACGTTACGCTCAAGGGCTTCGGTAGCCCCGAGATTGACCGCCTCCCGAACCGCCTCTTCCGCCCAGTCGGCATTACGACCGTGGCGCTCTGCCAGGCCG
Source organism: Marinobacter sp. ST-43 (assembly GCF_030541085.1). Classification (NCBI taxonomy): domain Bacteria; kingdom Pseudomonadati; phylum Pseudomonadota; class Gammaproteobacteria; order Pseudomonadales; family Marinobacteraceae; genus Marinobacter; species Marinobacter sp. ST-43. Next base: position 210,260 of record NZ_JASSVO010000004.1, on the reverse strand, counting down.
CGGATGTAGCTCACGGCATCTTCCAGTACCTTGCGCTCCATAGCAGTGTCGCCACGACGTTTGTCGGCCGATTCGCTCTGGTCGGTGTCCTCCGAAGATTCTTCAGGGGCAGATTCAGAAGGGGACTCAGGTTCTGTGGAGCCGGGCAGGCCACCCATTTGCACGGGTGTGGCTGAGCCAAGGTTGGTGGCCGGAGCCATGGCGGCAATGTGGCTGCCGTAGAGGATATAGGTACCGGCACTGGCCGCCCGGGCACCCTGGGGTGAAACGTAGGTCGCCACCGGCACATCGGAAGCGAGAATGGTCTTGATGATTTCCCGCATGGAATCCATCAAACCGCCCGGGGTGTCCATTTCAATCACCACCAGGCCGGCGCTTTCCCGCTCCGCCCGGCGAATACCGCGGGTCACATAATCCATGGTGGCCGGGCCAATCGCACCTTCAACCGAAAGCACCAGGGCCTGACGGGGCGATTCCTGTTGCGCAAAGACTTTCAGGGAAAGACTGAACAGGGCCAGCAAGGCTCCGGCTACAAACACCAGCGCCCAGAGCTTTACTCTGGGGGTGAGTGTCGATGTCCTGAAGTGGCTTGCACGCATCTCAACCTCCCACGGGAGTGATCAGAACAGCTTTGCCAGAACCGACTCCGGTAACCGCCTTAGCACAAAACCGATCGGGGCCCAGGGCCAGGCGGGCACAAAATGCTCGGCTTTTCCGGCTTCTATGGCTTTCACCATAGCACGACAGCCGGTTTGTGCGTCGACGATGAACGGTGTGTTTTTCACCTTCTCATTGATTTCAGTGCGAATATAGCCCGGATACAGGGTAGTCACACGGATCGGGGACCGGCGTTTTTTCAACTCGATGCGCAGTCCTTCACAGAGTGCTGCCAACCCGGCCTTGGTGGCGGCATAGGTGGTAACGTTGCCCGGCATACCGCGCACTGCCGTTACCGATGATACGGCCACCAGGTGGCCCCGGTTCTGTTCCCTGAAAATTTCCATCGCCGCTTCAATCTGGGCGAGGGCGGCGACAAAGTTGGTTTCTGCGGTCTGCCGGTTAGCATCAAAGCGCCCGGTTCCGAGTGGCTGGCCCTTACCGATACCGGCATTCACAATAATCCGGTCCAGTGCTCCAAAGTGCGCCTGAAAAGCCCGGAACACCTCCTGCACCTGAACATGATCATTCACGTCGAGTGCCATCACCTGAATCCGGATACCCGGATACTGCTGTTCAAGCTCCGCTTTCAGCACCTCGAGCCGCTCAGTTCTTCGGGCGCAGAGCGCCAGGTTATCTCCGCGGGCGGCAAACTCTCGGGCCATGCCCTCGCCAAGGCCAGAACTGGCGCCGGTGATCAGAATGCTCCTGCTCATTGCGGTGTTCCTTTACCAGGGGGACTAGAAATACAGGGTCTGTTCCGGATTGCCCTGTTTCTCGGATTCTGCCGGTTCAACCGAATCCTCGGATGCCATCCGGGTCAGCTTCTCGCCGATCATGGTGGGCAGACCATCGGCCTGATCCACCGCCAGCTCAATGGAACGGCGGCGAAGATCCACATCCGGATGCTGCTGGCGGAAGCTCTCTACTTTTTCAAATACCTGAGCCCACAAGCGCTCCCGGTCGCGGGCCGAATAGTCCTCATGGGGCCGATGCACTTCCAGCCACACCTCACCACCGGCCATACCGATCTTGACCGGCTCACGAATCACCTGAACCGGCGTGCCTTTCTCCACCTGATAGACAAACCGTGAAATATCTTCGTTGTACATGCGGAAACAGCCGTGACTGACCGGCATACCGACACCGAACTGTTTGTTGGTGCCGTGAATGAGATAGCCTTTCTCACTCAGCATGAGGGCATGGGTACCCAGGGGATTGCCCGGGCCTGGCGGGATCATTTTCGGCAGATAGTCTCCCGACGCCTCATATTCGGCACGAATGCTCGCTGGCGGGTACCAGGCCGGGGACTCCAGTGGCATGGTTACTTTGGCATTGGTCAGCGGCGACGGGTTTTCCTCAGTGCCCACACCAACCGGGTACACCTGCACCCCGCCATCCGGTGTGAAGTAATACAGCCGGTATTCAGCCAGATTAATCACGATGCCCTCGCGCTCAACATCGGGCAACACATACATGCGGGGCAGAGTGATCATGGTGCCTTCGCCCGGCAGCCAGGGATCAATACCGGGATTGGCCTTCACCAACTCCAGGTACCCCAGGGCCAACTTGTTACCAATGCCGGCAAAGGTGTCCTCATAGACGGTATTGAACACCTGCAGCTCTCCCGCCAGGTCACCGTCGGGCTGAAAGGTAGGAACCCGCGGGGAGCGGTCCGGCGCCCGTTCTGATGCCTCCGGCCCGTTTGTGTCCCGGGCGGCCTGCACTGAGGAAAACGGCCACAGCAGACTGACACCAATGACAACAAGCAACCAGCTTTTCCACCGCATAAGATTGGGTTCCCGTAACAACATTTCTCACACTCAATGACCGGCGTCCGGCTCAGGAGTTCATTACCGTGGCCCAGACCGTCACCACGGCCAGGGCCACAAACAGAATACTCGCACTGATTCGCGCCATGGCCAGTGGCAGGCGTTCCATCAGCCAGCGACCCGCCATGATAACCGGCACATTGGCCAACAGCATACCCACCGTTGTACCCATGATAACCCAGAACGTGTCGGTATACCGTGCGGCCAGGACCACCGTGGCAATCTGGGTTTTATCACCAATTTCCGCCAGGAAGAACATGATGGTCGTGGCCATGAAGGCACCCATACCCAGGAATTTCGAGTCCTCCGAATCATCCTTGTCTGGAATCAACAGCCACAGGGCAATGGCAACAAAGCTGACGGCCAGGATCCAGGGCAGCCAGGCTTCCGGAATCCATTGCGCAACCCAGGCGCCCAGCCAGGCAGACAGGGCATGGTTGAGTACGGTAGCAATCAGAATCCCGAGGATGATAGGGGTACGCTTGGCGTATCTGGCAACCAGAAAGAGAGACAACAGCTGGGTTTTATCGCCAATTTCAGCGATGGCAACGGCAAGCGTCGAAGCGAGAAAAGCATCCATTCAGCAGAACCTCAGGGCGGAGACAATTCAGACATGAGACAGCCCACCTTCCGCCCATTGGAGGTGATCTGCCTCAGGTCTTGCCAATTCCTGTTCAGGAACACGATGGCCATGCAGATTGAGCTGCAAGTATGTTGACCACCGTCTGCCCGGATCACCGGTGCAGAGGCTACTCCCCCGAAGGTGCAGCCATAGTAATGAATAGCGGCAAACAAGGCAACTCCCGGCCTCAGGCCCGCATTTTCCAGATCGGCACCGCCGCCAGCGCCACGCATACCGCAACCAGCCACCAGGCCGAGGCAAAGGCTGAAACGGTTGGCAGCCCGCCTTCGTGTTCGCCGAACTCGATGGTGAGGGCAACGATATTCACCCCGAGCGCACCACCCAGCTGACGGGCGAAATTGATCGTACTGGAACCTGCACCCAGCTGTTCCGGCGCGAGCGGGTTCAGAGCTCCCGTCGACAGCGCCGGCAACATAAAGCCTATACCGATTCGGCCCACAACTGCCCACAATGCCAGCCAGACAAACCCGACCAGCGCCCCGGTAGCGGCAAACAACACCGCCGAACAGGCAAACATGGCAATGCCAAACAACACCAGCCCACGGGCACTGCGTTTGTCGGCAAGCCGGCCGGCGACGGGGAACACCATGCCCAGTACGACGCCTGCGGGTAACATCAGCAAGCCCGCTTCTGTGGCCGAGAAGCCCAGCGAAGTCTGCACAAATAACGGGATCAGATAGGTAGAGCCGAACAGCGCCAGACCCAGTGCCATGGCGCCCAGGGTTGCGTACAGAAACACCGGCTCTCGCAGTAACGCCAATCGGACAAGCGGATGGGCGGCACGACGTTCACGTACGATAAATCCAATAATCAGAATCGCAGCCAACGCGCCCTGCCAGGCAATACGCACAGAGTCTCCGGGCCAGTCCTGCAGACGGTTAAGCGTTTCCAGGGTGACAGCAACCGCGGCCCCCAGCAGAACCATACCGGACAGATCGAACATGTAGGGAGCCGGACGGGACCGTGGTGACGGCAGAAAGCGCAAGGCCATCCACACACCCAGCAGGGTGACCGGAGCCGGGGCAAACATCACCCAGCGCCAGTGGAACTGATCCACCAGAAAACCACCGAGGACCGGGCCCAGAGCCGGCGCGAGAATCACACCCATGCCATAGATGCCCATGGCGCGGCCGCGCTGGTCCGCCGGAAAAATCCGGAACACCAGATACATGCCCATGGGCTGCATCAACCCGGCCATGGCCCCTTGCCCAATCCGGGCGGCAATCAACAATTCTGGCGTGGGCGCCAAGCCACCGGCGAGGGAAATCAGCGTGAACATGGCCATGGCGGCACTGAGGGTCTTGCGGACACCGAAGCGGTCCAGCAGCCACGCCGAAGCCAGCATGGTGGTGGTCATGGCGGCAATGAAACCGGTCGCCAGCCAGTGAACCTGGCCCTGGCGGATACCGAACTCCACCATGATATCGTGCAGGGCAACGTTGACCACCGTGGCACTGAGCACCGTGGCCATGGTGCCGAGCACCACGGTAAGCACCGCCAGCCAGCGCCAGCGGTCACCATATCGGGCCCGCAGGCCCTCTACGGATTGATCAGCCAAGACTCACTTCTGCTTCTCGGCGTTTTCCATGATCTTGTGGAAAACCTTGAGCGATGCCTCAATGTCTTTGTCGGAAATGCCGTCAAGCATCTCCTCTCGGAGCGTGGCCGCGCGCTCGGACAACTCATCCATGAACTCGACACCGACTTTGGTCAGGTGAAGGCGACGGGCGCGACGATCGTTGGGGCATGGGCGGCGCTCAATCAGCCCCTGTTGCTCAAGACTGTCCAGCAAACGTACCAGGGTCGGGTTTTCAATGGCCATCAGGCTGGCCAGTTCGCGCTGGGTCAGGCCTTCACCACCTTGCTGCAGATACACCATGGTGCTCCAACGCGCCTGGGTAACACCCAGATCTTTCAGGCGTTCATCGAGCATTTTGCGCCAGCGGCGGGTTACCCGGGCAACGGCAAACGGAAACTGATCTCTCATGGTTCATTACTCCTGATGGTGATCCGGCATGGGACAAGCAAACGCCACCCCGAAAACCGACAAAAGACTTACCTTATTGGAAATTCACCAATAGTAAGCTAACCATTGAAATAAAAACAGATGTGAAGACAAAAATATAATTGGGGAAAACCGAAAGCTGCGTCAACCGGCCTGACGCAGCTCCTCCTGCATTTCTTCCACTTCCGGTGATTCGTGAAACTCGGTGTTCCGGGGATCCATCTCGGTCAGCACCGGTGAGGTTTCCGGCATGGCCGGAACGAAATGCTCCTGCTCGTCCACCGGAACATCTTCGGTGTGGCTGATGCGGTAGCTGGTAATCACCGCCAATACCAGCAGGAAACCGGCATTGCCATAGAACAGACCGGCCGGACCCAACAGGCTGATCAGCTTGGCCATGGCAATAGGGCCGATGACACTGCCAATACCATAGCTCAGCAGCAAGGTCGCACTGGCGGAGACTATCCGGTTGCTGTCCATACGGTCGTTGGTGATCGCCACTGCGATTGGATAGATGGTGGCCGAAAGGCCGGTAAACAACCCCACCAACAAGGTCAACAACGCCAGGTTGCTCGCACCGAACACCGCGACACCGCCCGCGGAAGCCGAGGCGGCCATCGCCACCCAGAACATGACCCTGCGCCGGTCAAAGCGGTCGCACAGCCGTCCCAGCGGCCAGGCCAGAAGCATGGCCGCCACAATCGCGCTGGCCATAAAGGTAGAGGTGCGCGCCACATCCAGGCCAACCAGCGTGGCGTAAACCGGCCCAAGGGCATAGAAGCCACCGATCATCACCCCACAGATCAGCGCCCCGGCAACGCCCGAAAACGACTCCCGCGCCAGCTTGAACACCGACATGCGACTGGCCTGTTCAATAACCGGCGCCTCCATCCGGGTCAAAGACAACGGAATCAATGCCAGCGTCAACAACATGGCCGCCAGCGAGAACGGCAGGAAGTTGGCCGGGTCACCGACATTGACGATCAACTGGCCGCCGGCGGCCGAAAGATAGAAGACAATCTGATAGACCGCGAAGAGTGCGCCGCGATTAGCGTTGGTGGCCCGACTGGAAAACCAGCTCTCAATGACCACCAGCACCCCGGCAATACTGAACCCGGACAGCACCCGCAGCACGGCCCAGAACACCATGGAAATAGCCATCGGATACATCAGTGCGGTGACCGCCGCCATGGCTGCGAACACCGCAAAGGCACGGATGTGACCCACCCGGCCAATAATCTTGTGCACATACAAGGTGCCAAGCACAAAACCGATGGAGTAACACACCAGCACCCAGCCGATCACATCTGGCGAAATCTCTTCAATACTCAGGCGAATGCCCAACAGAGTCATCAGAAAGGCGTTGCCACTGACCAGAAGGACAATACTGAGTATCAGCGCTGATAAAGACGCAACCATTCGGGTCATCGGAATTCTGCCTGTCGCGATTACAGTGGGTAACAAAAAGAAAAGATAACAACATTATAGATTGTCTGCTGGCGAGCATTTAACCAACCTCTTTATAGCCGCGCCACTAGGGAGTTGCCGAGACCCCGAGCCCGCACTGGCAGGCCGTTTGACAATGTTTTACATTAATGGGTCGTAACAGACCCGATTGGCGGGAGCAGGTAACATATTTGCCATGCAATCTACTGGACCGTGAGCGCCTGGCTATGAAGAAAACGGACTGGCCCATTCGTTGGGATTTACTGCTTCGCTATCGCCTGATCGAGATTATCGCCCTGTGGGAGGGTCGACTGACCACCAACCATATCTGTCACAGCTTTGGTATCGGTCGACAGCAGGCTTCCAAGGACATCAATACTTATCTTCGTGAACTGGCTCCCGGCAATCTGGTCTACGACCGGCACCTGAAAGGCTATGTCCCCTCTGCCAATTTCAAGCCGGTGGTCACCCGGGGCGCCGTATCCGAGTATCAGGATCTTCTGGCCCGCCAGCAGAATCTGAGTGATACCTTCTCCGATCTTGAACTGGGCCTGCCCGGCAACGCCGTCATCCCGGAGGCGGCCCGGCATATAGACCCGGAAGTTATGCGGGCCGTGGTGACCGCCACCCGTTATCATCGCCAGCTGAAGGCGAGCTACGTATCACTGAGCCGCCCGGAAGCCGCCGAGAGTGTGCTGGAACCCCACGCTCTGGTCAGTGCCGGCAACAGCTGGCACATTCGGGCCTGGTGCAGCGCCAACCGGGAATTCCGGGATTTCGCCCTGAGCCGCTTCCACGGCCGTATTGAGGCCCTGCGCCAGAAAGCCCGGCACAACGCCCAGCAGGATGACGACTGGCAGCGGCAGGTGACACTGGAGATCACCCCGGACCAGCGTCTGACCGAAGCCCAGCAAAAGATCATCGCCCGCGACTACGGCATGACCAATGGCCTGCTGCACATCGAAACCCGAGCCGCCCTGGCGCCCTATGTGCTGTCCCGACTGGGCATCACCTACGAAAACAGCCATCCAGACCCATTGGTTCAGCAGCTCGAACTGGCCAACCCGGACCAGCTCGGTTTTGGCAGCAAACGCGAGCGGGCACTCAAGGCGGTGGCCGGTCTCTGCTAGACTGGCCCCGTGACCAGACCGCTCCAGACCTTTACTGCCCTTCTTTGCCTCGGGCTTGTGTTATCGGCGACGCCACTCCAGGCGCAAGCCGATAACCGCTGTGGAGCTTCCGCCACGCCCATCCATCAGGTACAGGGCACCGGCAACCAATCCCCACTGATCGGCCAAACCGTGACCGTAGAAGGCATCCTTGTACTGGATGCCCGAAAACCTGGCGGCTTTTCCGGCTTCTATCTGCAGCAGGCCGATCACCAGACCGATGACAATCCAGCCACCTCCGAAGCACTGTTTGTCTATACCCGCAAAGCCGGTGGCAGCGTGGGTCAGCGGGTGCGGGTTACCGGCACTGTCAAGGAGTTTCACGGCCTGACCGAACTGGCACCGGTGCACAACCTTTCAGTATGCGGCCAGGCATCCCTGCCAGCGCTGATCAACGTATCGCTACCCTGGTCGCAACCACCCGAAAGCCTGGAAAACATGCGGGTGCGTTTCGATGAGCCCCTGACGGTCATCGATAACTACAACCTGGCCAGGTACGGCGAGCTGGCATTGGCGGCCAGCGATCAGGTGATTGCCACAGAACAGTTAGCGCCAGGTCCGGCTGCCCGCACACTGGAACAGCAAAACCTGGCGCAACGGATAACCCTGGACGATGGCCTGGGCAAGCAAAACCCGACGCCGGTGCCCTGGCTATCAGAACGCGATACCGTTCGGGCCGGCGATATCGTGTCAGAACTGGAGGGCGTACTGGATTACCGCTTTGGCCAGTGGCGGGTTCAACCGGGCGCTGTACCACGTTTCCAGGCCCGTAACCCCAGACCACAAGCGCCGACCAAATCAACGGACAGTATCCGGATCATGACCCTGAACCTGCAGAACTACTTCAATGGCGACGGGCAGGGCAAGGGCTTTCCCACGCCACGGGGCGCATCATCGCTCGAGCAGTTTCAGACCCAGAACCGTAAACTCGCCCGAACCATCCAGGACGCGCACCCCGACATCCTTGCCGTGACCGAACTGGAAAATGACGGCTACGGCCCAGACAGTGCGGCGGCTGGCCTGGCCCGGACGCTCGGCGCTGATTGGGCAGTCGTACAGACGCCGGGCAGGGACGGCAACGATGCCATCCGCACTGCCTTGCTGTATCGGGAATCCCGGGTCCGCCCCACTAGCCCGGCTTACAGGCCCGGACCAGGCGAACTTCCAGGCGCGTCCCGCCCGCCACTCGCCCAGGCATTCCGTGCCCGGGGAAGCGAGCTGACGTTCTGGGTGGTGGTACCACATCTGAAATCAAAATCCTGCCGGCATGCAGCGGCCCGAGAACAGGATCAGGGCGACGGGCAGGGCTGCTACAACCGGCAGCGGACCCTCAGCGCCAACGCTATCGTGATCTGGCTCCAGGCACTGGCCGGAGATCCCGAAACCACACCCGTACTGATCACTGGCGATCTCAATAGCTATGCCCGCGAGGCGCCGGTCGAACAGTTCCAGGAAGCCGGTTTCACCAGCCTGGTACACCAGTATCACCCTTGCTTGCCAATGCAGTGCGAGCACTATACCTACCGGTACCAGGGCCAGAAAGGTACCCTTGATTACGCGCTTGCCAGCCCGGCACTGATGCCTTGGGTTGAGCGGGCGCAAACCTGGAACATCAACGCCGATGAGCCCCGGGCGCTGAGCTACCATCAGACCCCGGATCAGTCGGACCCGTGGCGATCGTCTGACCACAATCCCGTGCTGACCGATCTGAACCTCAGCCCCACCCGCTGACTTGCTGCACCGCCTCCGGAGTCCGGCAGCCGGGCAATAGCGCACGGCTCGTGCCGCGTTAAACTGACAAGGCATTCACAGTAATGAGGTGTGCCCGTGGCATCGATCCCTGTACCCGATCTCTGGCCCATAGCCCGAACCGGACAACGCTGGCTACTCAGAGCCAAACGCCGGGAAGCCGGTGTGGACGGTCATCGCATGATTTTTCTGGAACGCGGCCGGCCCGGTCCGGGGCGTCCGACCCTGGTGCTTATCCATGGCTTTGCCTCCATGAAGGAGAACTGGGCGCTCTGGATGCAGAAGCTGCCTTCGGACTGGCATCTGCTGATTCCGGACCTGCCGGGGCTGGGCGAAAGCCAGTATCAGCCGGCGGCCAGCTATCGCTACGAACGCCAGGCAGAGCGGCTGAGGGATTGGCTGTCTGAATACCCGGGCGACAACCTGCATCTGGCGGGCAGTTCCATGGGCGGTGCCATTGCCGCAATCCTTGCCCATAAGCTGAACCAGCCACCCCGCTCGGTCACACTGCTCAATAGCGCCGGCATCCCGGAACACCCGGATGTGGATATCAACGCGCCCTTCAAGTCTGATCGCGATGCCATTCTTATTCCTGGCGACTGGGCCGGCGTTTACCGCATGTTCAACAGCGTCGGGAATGGCAAGCCCACGGTACCCGGACTGGCCATGACCGGTCTGCTGGGGCCTGACCTGCTCAAACGGCAAGCGTCGCTGCGGCACATTTTCAACGATATGCTGGCCGATGCCCTGGCGCCCGCGCGATTTCTTGGCCCAGACACTCCACCCCTGCAAGTGCAATGGGGTGATCGCGACGTGATCACACCAACCCGTTGCGTAGACTGGTTTCGTACCGCCACACCCAATGCTGAAGTTCACGTGTTCCCGGGTGTCGGCCACCTGCCCATGCTGGAACGCCCGGGCCAATCCGCCAGGGTGTTGCAGGAGTTTGTTCAACGACAGGTGAGATAAAGCAATTGGCCTCTCTGGCCCATTGACCCGTCAGCGAAGTCATGGGGCTCAACCGTGCAAAGCGCCATAATCGGTTCCAACGAGCTCCCTTACATAACAACAACACACGCTGACGAGGAACATCATGCGCGCCTCTGTTTCCAATTCTCAGGATCTGGGCATGCCGGCCATCTACCTGCATACCCTGGCCGAGCTGCTTCATACCATTGGTGTTGATGAACGGGACCTGATTCTGAGAGTCGGTCTGGATCCCACCCGGCTCAATTCCACCGAACTTCGGGTCAGCCAGGCCCAGGCCAGCGAGTTTGTGACCCGGGCCATCATTGAAAGTGGTGAGCCGGGGCTTGGCATTCTGCTGGCAAGGGAACTCAAGCTGCCCCTGCACGGTGCACTGGGTACCGCTGTCATGAGCAGCCGCACGCTGGCCGAGGCTCTGGAGCTGATGACCCGTTATCTCACCTTGCGGGCACCGCATCTGAAGGTAGAGAAGCGAGTCGCAGGCAGCAATGTCTGGTACGCGGTCAAATGCGATATCGAGCTAGGCCCATTGCAGGGATTCGTTCTGGATGCGGTGCTGTTCGGCTGCGTTTCCATGGGGGCACAACTCACTGGCAGCCCGGTGCCCGGAACGCAGGTTTTGCGCCGCGGCCCGGAACCCAATCACTTTCACCGGTTCCGACGCTCCATCGGGGTGCCGGTGGACTATGGTGCCAGTGAAGATGCTCTGGTGATTCCTGCCAGCCAGCTCAATCTGCCGGTGCAGTTCAGTAACGATCAGTTGGCGGTCAGTTCGCGGGAACAATGCGAAACGGCACTGAAACAGCTAAAAGAAGATGCCGGGTTTGCCTGCCGTGTTCGACGGGTGATCGAAACCAGCCACCCGTTTCCGCCAAAACTGGCCCGGGTGGCCTCCACCCTGTATGTTTCAGAGCGCACCCTGAAACGCCGGCTGCAGGAAGAAGAAGCCAGCTTCCAGGCCCTGGTGGACCAGGTGCGCCTGGAGCGCGCGCGGGATCTGCTGGCCAGCACCACCATGAATCTGAGCCAGATTGCCGACAGCCTGGGCTATGCCGACGCCGCCAATTTTACCCGGGCGTTCAAACGCTGGACGGGGCTGAGCCCCAGCCACTTTCGCAACCGGGAACTGCAGACCGCGGAAACCGCCTGACTCAGTCGATGCCCAGAATCTTGTGCATCTGCAAGGTTAACCGCCATTGCGGATGCGCCAGGCAGTAGTCCGTGGCTTTGCGGGTATTGCTTTGCTTGATGGCATCCGGCCCACCCTCCGGCACAGACGGTGAGGCCATGGGTGACAGGAAGTAATGCCTCGCCTGGATGTGCAGAAATCGCTCCGGTGGCGCCAGCGGCTGCGGGTAGACCAGCTTCAGCTCATCACACTCGGCAATGACCACCTCGGCATCGGCTTTCGGGCTGACACACAGCCAGTCGATACCTTCGGGCGCAGGCAATGTGCCATTGGTTTCCACCCCAACCTCAAACCCGGCCCGGTGAAAGGCCCTGATCAAAGGCTCATCCAGTTGCAGCAGAGGCTCACCACCGGTACAGACCACATAGGGCCGGCCAGGAGCATCGGGCCACAGTGACCGGATATGGGCGGCCAGGGCCTCCGGGGTGTCGAAGCGGCCGCCATTCTGGCCATCGGTACCGACAAAATCTGTGTCGCAGAAATTGCACACCGCATTCGCCCGGTCTTTCTCACGCCCCGTCCAGAGATTGCATTTGCTGAACCGGCAGAACACCGCCGCGCGTCCAGCCTGGGCACCCTCACCCTGGAGAGTGTAAAAGGCTTCCTTGACGCGGTACATTAGGCAAGACGCTCGTAGGTCAGTGGATCGGTGACGCCGTTGGCGGCAAAGGCCTCCAGCCGCTCGACGCAGGAACCACAACGTCCGCACGCCTTGTCGCGGCCGTTGTAGCAGGTCCAGGTCTGGCTGTAATCGAGGCCCAGCTTGAGCCCTTCAGCCAGGATCTGGCCCTTGTCCATGGCCATAAAGGGTGCCTCAATGCCCACGGGCTCGTAGTTGGCCACCCGGCACACAGCATCCATTTTTTCAACAAACTCCGGCCGGCAATCCGGGTAAATGGCGTGGTCCCCGCCATGGGCTCCATACCAGACCGCGCCCGCCCCGGTAGTCACCGCATACCCGGTCGCCAGCGATAACAGGATCATATTGCGATTGGGCACAACCGTGGCTTTCATGGTGCCTTCTTCATAATGGCCTTCAGGCACTTCGATGTCGGACGTCAGAGAAGAGCCGGACATCACCTCACTCATGGCACGGATATCAATCACTTTGTGGGGGATACCTTCAGCCCGGCAAACATCGGCGGCCACATCCAGTTCCCGCACGTGGCGCTGGCCATAGTTGAAGGACAGGGCATGTACCTTGAGCCCCCTGGCGCGGGCCAGGTGCAACAGTGTGAAAGAATCCATACCACCGGAATAGATAACGACAACGGAGTCAGTCATGAGGGGTCAGCACCAGTTTTTCAGAAGGGTGTGTCATCGGGCTTTTACAAAGCGTGGCCATATTGTAACAGTGACAAACCGAGTTGGGTTCGCGTCCTGGCAAGATCAGGGGTAAACTCGAAAGAAAACGACAAAGCACCAGCACCGATTCAATGAGCTCAGACTTCAGCCCGGCCTTTATTGACTTTGAGGCGTCCAGCCTCGACCTGATCGCCAGCTACCCGATTGAGGTAGGCATCTGCATGCCCGACGGGGCACTGCACAGCTGGCTGATTCAGCCCCATGTGCTCTGGCAGGACTGGTCTGAAAGCGCGGAAACCATTCACGGAATTTCACGGCAACGGCTGTTGCAGGAAGGCATGCCGGTTAGCGAGGTGGCTCAGCAATTAAACAAGTTGTTGCCGGAGCAGGTATTCTGTGACGCCTGGACTTTCGACAGCTTCTGGCTACACAGGCTATTCCGGGCCGCCGGTGAGGTTCCGGCGTTTCAACTGGAATCCATTTCCATGCTGCTCGACCCGGGCCAGGTACGCCACTGGTCAGGCATCCGCCAGCAGGTGATTGCCGAACTCGGGCTGCCCGTGCATCGGGCAGCCAACGATGCACTCATCCTGCACAAAACCTGGGAACGGGTTATTTGCCGGGGCGAAGCCGCAGTGCAATAACTTCCAGGCCATCTCGGATGGTATGGAGTGTCCAGTAGGTGGCCAGTGCCATCAGCGCGGCACCAGTAAGCGTAAAGGACAGGTTCTCACCCACCACTTGCCCCTGCGCCATCACCAGATAAACGGCAACCGCTACAATCAGGGCAATCTCGACAATAAAATCAGAACGGAACTTGTTACGGGCAGGTCCGGGTTCTTCGGGCATTTTCTTCGGTTTCAACCTCTGGATATCAATTGGATAACTGGATGTATTGAGTGGTTGAATTATCGCCAAAGCCGCCATAAATGGCTGTACGAAGTAGTGGCTACGAACTTACCGAGATGGCAAAAAAAAAACGCAGCCCATCGGGCTGCGTAGAAAGGAGAGATCCATTCGATACCTGCCAGGCAGGTACCGCGGATTGCACAACGTAAAAACACGTGACAGGGAGAAGTATGAGGATTTCCCGCCGGTGCGTCTGTACGGGTTTGCCGAATGAGCTGGGCTATTGCAAACCGTCCAATTGCCTATACACTGATGACTGAACCGAATCCACAGAGCCGATATGACCAGGATGATTTCAAAGCACACCGTATACTCAGCCGCCGGTTGCCAGATTGGGCAGGCCGTGCGTGCCATGGTGAAAGACAGCTAACGGCTTTCGGTCAGTCCCGGGAGCCGTTGCGGCAACCGGGGCAGCTTCTCCGCCAGACCCCGGTTGCCTGTGAGGCTCCGGGGTTTTCTGTTTTTGCAGCCGCAAAACGACAAGGAGAACATCATGAGAAGACATCCGACATCACGTGCAGCGAACCAGCCCATGGCCAATCGTCAGGCTCCGATCAAGCGCCCGGAGAAGCTGCCGCTGCTGGATGCAATCTGCAAGAAACTCAATCAGCGAGTCAACCTGGATGACGAGCAGCGGGTGCTGGGTCTGTACGAGCGGGGCTGGATTTTCAAAGGCGTACTCAGCAATCTGGACGGCGCCGAAGCCCGATATGTCCGGGCTCTTGCGACCCGCTACAACTCCTGGATTGCCCGCCAGGTAGCCTGATCAGGCTTGCCGTCACGACCGCAGGCTGGACCGGTCAATGATGCCGGTTCAGCCCATCCATCATCGACAGATCACCGCCATGGACCATGGCGTAGTTGTTCACCACATCGTAAATCTTTTCCTGGGAATAGGGCTTCACTACATAGCCATTGGCGCCGGCACTGATGGCACGTTGAATACTCTCAATGGAATCGTCTGCCGTGACCAGCACAATATGCTGGTTCTCCCGAACCTGTTTGAAACGGGTCATCAGTTCGTGACCGTTACCATCCGGCAGTCCCAGATCCAGCAGAATGATCTGGAACTCACTGGCCTCGAACGCCGCCCTGGCAGACGCAGCGTCCGCACATTCAGACACGCTGGTAGCACCGGCTTTGTAAAGCATGTCGACCAGACGCTCCCGCATCACCGGCTCATCTTCGACCACCAGTACTCTGAGATCACTCATTACACTCTCCTGTTCTGTGCCCTGGCTCAGTAGGTATCGTTGCCGGTTCGGCGCGGCAAGTCCAGAGGTGCGGGCCCGGGGCGGACATCAACCGGTTCATCACCGGTGGGCCCGCCATGGTCACCGACGGACGGTGGCGCGGTCACCCGGGTGAGAATATTGGCAATGCTGACTGCCGTTGTATAGAGGGAAATGGAGACAATCAGCAGTACCGGCTGCACAAAGGCCACAAAGCCCGGAATCTCCGCGTTCCCGGTCATACTCAGGATCAGGATGATGGCCGGCCCAAGGACCACGAACAGCGTCAGGGCAATAAAAAACACAATCCGCTCTTTGTAGCGCCCCAGATCGCGATTGGTCACCAACCCCAGCACAAATTTGCCGATAGCCAGGCCGGCCAGAATCGCCGCAGCAATACTCAGGTCGGGCCGCATCAGGGACTGGTACAGGTTGCCATCCCAGAGCCGCTGCATGGCAATGACAAGAAACGGAAACAGTACGAACAGTATGTCGGCGTATGTGCCATACATCATGCTCAGGGAATAATGTTCCTGTTTTTGGTTATCGCTCATTGGCCTGTTCCTTTGTGGTTTTCGACGACCTCTGGTGGCCCTCAAGGGCCCGGTCAATCATGGCGTTCAGGGTGGTCAGTTCCTGTCGAATCATCCCCCTCTCTCCGGGGCTTGAGCGTACACATCGCTCAAGTATCCCTGCCTGTTCTGTCATCAACGGATAGCCCATGGCACCGGCGGTGCCCTTGATCTGATGGCTCTCGGACTGCAATTGCTGCAACTGTCCCTGGGCCAGTGCGGCTTCCATGCGCCGCTTTCGCTCAGCCAGGCCATCCAGGAAACGGTTCACCAGCGGACCAATGTCATCGTCAACCGCCTCGCCGACCCATTGTTCCACCGGCAGATAGCGATCCAGCAGGGCCTGCAGGTGGGCATGGTCAATGGGCTTGTTCAGCACCCCGTCGCAACCGGCCTCCAGCAAGGCTTCATTCTCTGCCTGATCACCAGCGGTAAAGGCAATGATCGGCCGCCGGAAGCCCGCCTGGCGCAAAAGCAGGGTGGCCGCAACGCCGTCCATGCCGGGCATGTGGCGATCCATAAGCACCAGTTTCACGGTTTCCGACAGGGCCCGGCGAACCGCCTCTTCCCCATTGGTCACCAGCAAGGGCTCTGCGCCGGTGCGGCGGAGCATCCGCTCCACCAGCCCACGGTTATCATCGTTGTCTTCGGCCACCAGCACCTTACCGCTGTACCGGTGACCCGAACCCACCGCCGTTTCCGCCGACAACGCCAGGTAACGGGCCAATACCTCGTAAAAGCGCTGCTTGTCGATGGGTTTGGCCAGGTGATCATTGCATCCCGCCAGACGATATTCAGCGATATCCTCGGCCATGACATTGGCCGTAAGCGCAACCACCGGGGTGTTAACACCTGCTTCCCGCAACGCCAGGGTGGCATCCCGGCCATTCATCACCGGCATCTGGATGTCCATCAGAATCAGATCGAAGTGCTCGCGGGTGGCGCGCTCCAGGGCTTCCGCGCCATTACTGACATGCACCAGCTCGGCACCGGTGCGCCCCACCAGCAACGACACCAGCCGGCGGTTTACATCGTTATCCTCGGCACAGAGGATGCGGCCCGACAACCGGGGCGCCATGACCATGGCAATGGCCCGGCGCCGCTGGCTGAATTCCGAGGCATCCCGCAGGAAATGAACCTGCGCGAGTTCACCGGTGCTGATGCACACTTCAAATTCACTGCCTTCACCATAGGTGCTGGACACCCGGATATCGCCGCCCAGCAGTTCCGCCAGCCTCCGGGATATACTGAGGCCGAGCCCCGTGCCGCCATACTGGCGGGAAATTGCGGTGCTGCCCTGGGCAAAGGGGTCAAACAGACGGTCCAGCTGTTCAGGCTTCATGCCAATCCCGGTATCCACCACCCGGGCGTAAAGCTTCTCGGCGCCCCGGTCACAGCGAATAATCAGGGAGATAGACCCATTTTCCGTGAACTTCAGGGCATTTCCGCACAAATTAATGATAATTTGTCGGTAACGGGTTGGATCGGTCCGGATCTTCTCGGGCAGGGGATAATCGCAGATGATACTGAAATCCAGGCCCTTTTCCCGGGCCCGGGGGGCGAAGAAGGCGCGGATTTCATCCAGTAACTCCGGCAGATTGACCGGCACCACATCAACATCCAGCTTGTTGGCGTCGATCTTTGAGTGGTCGAGGATATCGTTCACCAGCTCCAGCAGGTGACGCCCGCTGCGAACCACCGTTTCAGCGCTGCTGCGTTTCTCGGTTTCGTTCAGATCCGGGTCCAGCAGGGTTTCGCCATAGCCGATGATAGCCGCCAGCGGGGTCCGGATTTCATGACTCATATTGGCCAGGAACTGGCTCTTGGCCTGAGCGGAATTCCGGGCCAGCTCTTTTTCCAGCCGCTCCTGCTCCCGCTCCCGCTCGATCTGCAGGCGCTGATGGCTCTCGGTGGCGTCAATACAGGTGCCTTCGAGATGCATGGGCAGGCCCTCGGCATCATACACCGTGTGCAGGGAAATGGTGGCCCAGCGTTCCTCGCCCTGACGGGTCAGGTAACGCGCTTCAATACCCTTCACCGTACCCCGGGCCTCCAGTTGCTCGACCACCAGACGCCGCAACCGCTCATCGGCAATGCAGGTTTCCAGCACATCCGGATTACGCGCCAGCAGCTCACGGCTGCTGCTGTAGCCCAGCAACTCGGCCATGGCCGGGTTGGCGGTTACAAACCGCCGTTCCGGTGACATCTGGAACACGCCCTCAATGGCGTTATCAAACAGTGACTGGTAACGCCTCAGGTTCGCCAGAGCGCGCTGGTTCCAGGCCAGGGCCTCGCCCTGAACCTGCTTGATTCGGTCAGCCAGGGCAAAGGAAAACAGGATGATCTGGGCCGTCAGGCCGAACTGTGGCGAATAGCTGGTAAAGGTATTCAGCGGCAGGTAACCCATCACCGTCAGCGCATAGATACCAAACCCGATCAGGGCCAGGGTCCAGGCAAAGAAATAAGAGCGTGCTGCCGGGTTGTAATAGCGCCAGGACAGATAGCTGACCACAATCAGAATGATACTGAGCAGAATCGAGCCGACCACAATCCATTCCATGGCCACCGAATAGGGCATGAAAAACGACAAACCAAAGGTGGTGACGACAGAGGTCAGACATAACCGGAGTACATGATCCAGATCGGGCGAGCGTTGCCGGGTTTCCAGCAGCGAACGGGCCATCAACAGGCCAAAGAACCAGGTCAGGATAATCTGGAAAGGGAGGTATTCCTTGTTGAGCAAGGCTGGCCGGCTATCCAGCAACTGAACCCCGTGCACCTGTTCGGTACCGATGAATACCGCCGCACATACCAGGTAGAGCACGTAGTAGATGTTGCTGCGCTCCCGCACCGATACCGCCACAAACAGGTTGTAAGCCAGGATAGCCAGGATGGCACCCAGCAGCAGCCCGCGCACGGCTTCGTCGATGGAGACCTTTTCTATGTAATTGTCCGGGTGCCAGAGGGTAATCGGCAGGCGGAAGGTGTTGGTGTTGGTAATGCGCAGGAAAACCGTGGTGACGGTGTCTGGCGACAATCTGAGCCGGAAGGTCGGGTTTGGCACGGCCAGATCCCGTTCGTCCCAGCTGTCCAGATACCCGGTCTGGCGTTGTTCCACCAGTTGCCCATCCCGAACCAGATACAGCCGAACGTCGTCCACCAGTGGCAGCGCCAGCTCCAGTATCCAGTCCGACCGCGAGGTTAAACGGCGGGTGCTCAGGTCGAAGCGGGTCCAGTAGGCCGAGCCGGTATAACCGAAGTTAAGCACTCCACCCTGGTGACGGGTCAGCGTGTCCTCGCCTGCGGCGCGAACCTCATCAATCGTCAGTGACTGCTCAGGATCTTCCAGGTACCAGAGGCACTCGCCCAGATCCGGAATGCTACCGGTGTTGTGATCCAGCATGATCTGCCCATCCCGGCAGGCATTCTGGGCCTTCGCCACAGATGGCAAAACCAGAACGGCCAGAAACAGGAGCAGAACCACCGTCCGCACCGGGATATGGGCAAACCGTTGCTGCAAAATGTGATCTCCGCGCGGGTAGCTGCGTGCTTTATCGTTTATTGTCAGCACTTGTCACTTTAGCCGTTCACACGCTTTTTCGCACCCCGGGGTCACCTGAAATGAGACATTCCTGCCTTTTTGCTGCTGTTTCACTCACGTTACTGACACTCAGCGGGTGTCGGGTCGACAGTGGCGGCGATTCCTCGTCGACGTTAAATCCGGCCAGTAATGTCGATCTCACCTTTTCCAGCTTTACCTTGAAGGAGCAGACCAGCAACACTCTGTTTGCCGACCTTGTCCGGGCCGTGGAGCCGGATGCCGGCACCCCCGATTTGGCGGAAGCGGAAGACGTGGCCACCAGCATCCGCACTCAGGTTGGCCTCTTTGCCGGGCTGGACTACACCAGCGACGAACCGCCTCGCATAGGCTCTGTCAGAAATCCTCTGGATCTTATTCGTCGCGTAATTGGCGAAAACGAGGTAGCCAATTTCCAGGAAGGGCGCCAATACATGGTGCGCCGGATAGAACGGGGTGAGGCCGGGGAATACAACAACCGCACTAATCGGGTACAGGTTCGCTTTACCGACCAGACTGCTGCTCTGGAAGGCAAGCCGGTACAGGAATACAACTGGCAGTACCCGATCGTGAAGTGGGTTTATACACCGGATTCTTCTAACCGGGTAACACGTGTGCTTACCTGGGCAGCTTCCGGCACTTTTCCCGAGGAATCCACACGGCCCAGTGCGACCCTGGCGACCCAGTTCACTCCCGCCAGTTTTTCCTCAACCGGATACAACGACGGTGCCAG
Source organism: Marinobacter sp. ST-43 (assembly GCF_030541085.1). Lineage (NCBI taxonomy): Bacteria > Pseudomonadati > Pseudomonadota > Gammaproteobacteria > Pseudomonadales > Marinobacteraceae > Marinobacter > Marinobacter sp. ST-43. The sequence continues at coordinate 190,255 of NZ_JASSVO010000004.1, read as the reverse complement.
AACACAAACCGAGGGTTCAATCGTCATTGAAGGTGAGCGTGAGCTGTCTTTCACCCGAACCTATGAGGGGCTCGATTCAGACACCCTGATTATTGACGGCACCACGATAGGCACCAAAGACAACAGTGAAGGCGGGCCGGAATTCGAATTTGCTGGCGAACTCGTCGACTGCGTGAAAATCCGCATGGATTACGATGCCCCGAAAGTAATGGTATTCACCTCATATAATGAGGCGCCCGGCTCCAGCAATTACTGTTCTGAGAAAACGGAGGCGGACTACCAATATGCCACCATGCACACCGGCCTGAGGCCCTGATTGTTTACTGCAGATCCCAATTCTGCAGAAAGCCCTTTTTTCGGCAGATCATCCGTTCATACGTGGAAATCATGATGGCTGCGTGGGGGGCCTTGGTCAGGCGCAGGGTTTCAATCCGGCGCTCCAGGCGCTGCACTTCATCGCAGATCTGCTGCTGTACGTGGGAACGAACGCTGTCATGCTGATCAAGCTTGACGCTACGCTGCTCAGGCGGGGGAAATTGCGGCTTTTCCATAGTTAACCTCGTCCAATGAGTGTGGAAAACATCCTTATTGATTAATGCCAAGTGTGCCGAACTGTCAGACAAAGTGCAATTAGAATGAACAAGCTTTCACTTTTTTTGACAGATCCTGATCTCAGGCCTTGAGCGCCAAGGCCTGACACCTTAATGAAACGCTCAGGCCGCCACCAGTCTCCGCTGGTTTTCCGGCAACACCGGGAACTGCTTGCACACAGTGTAGACGAAACGGGCCAGGGCCGGTAAGTGATGGCCCACAATCGGAAAACCGGTGTTCAACAGGCTGACGGAAATATCCCGGGCCGGGTCCGCCCAGCACAGTTTGTTGATCAGCCCGACATGGCCAAACGCATAACGGCTTTGCTGGCCCCACAGGCCTACAGGATTGCTGCCCAGCATCATACCGGCACTGAATCTCATGGGCACCAGCATGGTTCTGTCCATCTGCAATGAGCCAAATTGCTGAATGGCACGGCGAACCGTGAGTTCACTGCAGATGCGCTTGCCATTCCAGATTCCACCATTGAGCATCATCTGAAAGAAGCGCCCCATTTCTTCGGCTGTGCCGCACAGATTTCCGGCGGGGATCACCGCCTCCTGGAACCGGGGGTCGTTGGTGACTCTTTCAACCGTGCGGATATCACCGCCCAGCGCGCGGTTCACCACCCAGGACACCGGAAATCGGGGCGTCGGGCCGGTCGCATAATTGCTGGCCAGCTCATGCAGGTGTTCGGGGGCGATGCCGTAGGTAAACCACTTCATACCCATGGGTCGGCGCAGGTAACGATCCAGGTAGTTTTCAATGGTGTCCCCGGTCACCTTTTCCAGAACCCGCTGCAACACAAAGCCACCGGTAATGGCATGATAGGCCACCTTGGCGCCGTCCACTTCCACCGGCCTGGCGGCGCAGAGCAGCCGCCAGATTTCGTCGCGGTCCCAAAGCACGTCGATCGGGGTTTCCCGGGGTATCGCAGGGATACCGCCACGGTGAGAGAGAATCTGGTGCACAGTAATCGTACGCTTGCCGTTACGGGCAAATTCCGGGCAGTAGTAGGACACCGGGTCCATCAGGTTGACCAGCCCCTGCTCGGACAACATGTGCATGAGCAGCGCGGTGACCGCTTTGGAGGCGGAAAAGAAACAGATCGGGGTATCGGTAGTCATGGGAATGCGCGGCAACGAGGCCGGATCGCGAGGACCATTACCCCGGGCGTGCCCGATCGACCGGTGCAACACCTGCTCGCCACGATAACGCAGGGACAACTGAATACCTGGATGCACACCCGTTCTGTAAAGGGCCTCAACACTGCGCCAGACGGCTTCGGCGGCATTGCTGTCGAGCCCGACCCGATCCGGATGTTCACCGGCGGTGTCGCAAAATGTCACCGGGTTCAGGTCCCGAGGCACATTACAGGTATGCAGGGCACGGCGGGCGAGTGAATGCATGATAAACGCCTTATCAGTCTTGTTATTGGTTGGTGCGCCAGAGGTTTTTCGAACGGGGCCGGAAAACGTGACTATCTGAAACCATTATGGACTGGCTGAACCGCCTGTGCCATGGCGATACAGTTCCGACCCTGTTTTTTGGCCCGATACATCGCCTTGTCGGCGGCAGCGCAAAGTGCATCCAGGGTATCGCCATGGTCGGGAAAGACCGCCACGCCAATACTGATGGTCAATCGAATGTTGTGGCCGGATTCCAGGGCCACCGGCTGATTACAGACACGCTGGCGCAACCGCTCTGCCGTTTCCTCCGCTTCCGCAACGTCCATTTCTGGCAGAATAAGGACAAACTCCTCGCCCCCGAAACGGCCCAGGGTATCAACACTGCGGACGCTGTCCTCGAGCAGACTGCTGATGGAACAGAGCACGGAATCCCCTGCAGCGTGACCCCAGGTATCGTTGATTTCCTTGAAGTGGTCAAAGTCGATCCACAATAACGCGAGGGGACGGTTGTACCGACGCGCCCGCTCCAGCTCTTCGATCAGCACCCGTGAGCACTCCCGGCGGTTGAGCACGCCGGTCAGTGAGTCCCGCGTCGCCAGTGCTTCGAGCTCGTTTTCCAGTTGCTTGCGGTCGGAAATATCCAGAATAATGCCCTCAAGCACCATGGTGCCGTCATCATCCAGCACACCGCAGCCCCGCTCCCAGACCCATATCTTCCGGCCGTCCTTGCGGGTAATGGCGTACTCGACGGAAAAGGACTCATCTTTGCGGACCGCCGCTTCCACGTCCTGCGCGACCTGTCCGGCGTCTTCCTCATCCATCAGGGCCGCGTAGCTGGTGATTCGATTACGAATCAGCTCCTCAGGTTGATACCCCGTGAGATCGGCACACCCGGCCGATACGAACAACATGGTCCAGTCTTCGTCGGGCAGGCAGCGGTAGGCCATACCGGGCAGGTTATCCATCAGCACCGTCAGCTGTCGTTCACGGCGACGGAGCGCCCGGCGCTGGTCGGCTTGCAGGGACAGCAGCAGGCGATCCTTGTTGAGCTGGCGCAGAATCACCGTGAACAGCACCAGGCCGGTCACCACCACAAACAGAAACCCTTTCCAGGTCTGAACCAACGACAACATGCGGGGATCTGGAAACCAGAGCTCGACGATACGATCCGAGAAAGTAATCCAGATAAACCCGGCCACCAGATACACCAGTGTTGTCCACAGCGCCCGTCTTCGCGGACTGTGGCTTTCCTTCAGTCGGGTCAGCCCCGGATAATCCGGCCGTTCTGGCTGCATGCCAATTTCCTTGTCGCCTCAAGCTTCCTATACAAAAAATAGACAGTTACGGCTCATGAGTCGAGAAGGATTTGCAGTTTCAGTCGGGATCGATGACACTAAACGTGACACATGATCGCGTTATGGATAACAAGAATGAGATTGCACCAGCATCTGCCTCGGGCCATTGTGGCCACCATTACCATCGGCCTGGCTGCCTGTAATGGCGGTCACAGCCCATCCGCTGCCGTTCAGGCCCATGCCGCCAACAGCAGCCCGGCGAGCCCGGAACTGGCCGCGGTTTACCAGCGGTCCTGCCAGGCCTGCCACGCCCGAGGCACCTCGGATGCCCCCTTGACCGGCCACGGCGAGGCCTGGCAGCCAAGGCTGGCCAAAGGCATGGAAACCCTCGTGGATAACGTGGTCTCTGGTATCGGTGGCATGCCACCCTACGGGCTCTGTATGGACTGCAACGCCGAGCAGTTCCGCCAGCTGATTCGCTTTATGGCCACACCCGCCGAAGCGGAGGACCACTGACGATGCAACGGCGCCATTTCCTGCAGTTACTGGTCAGCACTGCCATCGCCAGCCATCTGACCGGTGCCACCGCCAGTGAGAGCGCATTGCCGGCTGCGGGCGAGCCATCACAAAGCCCTTTGCCCTGGCGAAACTGGTCCGGCTCCCAGACCTGCCTGCCCGAAAACCGGATTGCTCCGGCCAACATTGACGAGCTCCGGCATCTGCTGCAGCACTCTGACCATGCGGGGACTACCATACGGCCCGTGGGGTCCGGGCACTCATTCTCGGCCCTGGTACCCACCGACGGCATTCTGGTCTCATTGGCGCGCATGACCGGTGTTCTGAGCCACGATGATCAACAGTGCCAGGCCCGCATCGCTGCCGGAACTCTGCTGGGGCAGGTGGGCCGGCCGCTGGACGCCATCAACCAGGCATTGTTCAACATGCCGGACATCGATCAACAGGCATTGGGCGGGCTGTTGGCCACCGCGACCCACGGCACCGGCGCCGGGTTGATGAGCCTGTCCGGCTATGTCGAAGCCCTCACGCTGATGACTGCCGGGGGCGAGCTGCTGGAATGCAGCCGGCACCAGCACCCGGAGATTTTCCACGCCGCCCGGGTTGGCCTCGGCTGCCTCGGCATTGTGACCGATGTGACCCTGCAGAACACCCGACCTTACCGGTTGCGCAAGACCACCGAGTGGCTACCGCTGGAGGATATTCTGGATTCTGCCGATGCCCGCGCCGACCAGCATCGCAACTACGAGTTCTATTACATTCCATTCTCCGGCATGGGTTTTACCAGCCAGCATGATCTGACCGACGAACCGGTATCGGCCACCGCCCAGATGGACCAGAACGACGGCGCCCGGGATCTTCAACGGGCGCGGGACTACCTGGCCTGGTCGCCCCGGTTACGCCGGCTGATCCTGGGCGGCTATATCCGCTCCCTGGACAAAGAAGTGAAAGTGGCCGCGTCCTGGCAGAACTACACCAGCGACCGCAATGTCCGTTTCAATGAAATGGAATACCATTTGCCGCGGGAAAACTGGCAGGCGGCCTTCCGGGAGATTATGTCTGTAGTGGAAGCACAGTTTCCCGAGGTGTTCTTTCCCTTCGAGGTTCGCTTTGTGAAGGCCGACGATGCCTGGCTGAGCCCGTTTTACCAGCGTGATTCCGTTTCCATTGCGGTACACCGGTTCTTCGAGGAAGACTATCAACCCATGTTCACAGTGCTGGAGCCGATTTTGCTGCGGCACGGCGGCCGGCCCCACTGGGGCAAGCTCAACACCCTCAAGTCCGGTGATTTCCGGGCCCTGTATCCCAGGTGGCGGGATTTTCTGGAGGTGCGGCGCAGCCTGGACCCGGGCGGGCGGTTTCTCAATCCTTACCTGGCCGGCCTGTTCGAGACGACGGGGGAGAGCACGTAACCATGGCCCACAGTGATGCCTTCGTTCGACAACGTCGCCGGCTTCTGCTCGGCGCCACCGCCCTGGGTGCCGCCGGCGCCCTGGCCTGGTTGCGACCAGAAGCCCGCCGGGACGGACATAACCTCTATTTCCGGGCTCTGGACGTTGCCCTTACTGAAGCCGGCCAGGCAACCCCCACGCTGGTGCTGGATCAGGCCAGGCTGGAGCACAACCTGTCGGCCCTGAACAGCCACCTGAACGGCGAATACCATTACCGCATTGTGGTCAAATCACTGCCGTCACTGCCGCTTCTGCAACGAATCATGGCGGCCACCGGCAGCAACCGGCTGATGGTTTTCCACCAACCCTTTCTCAACACCGTGGCCGAGGCCCTGCCTCAGGCGGATGTGCTGATGGGCAAGCCGCTTCCGGTGGCCGCCGTTGACCGTTTCTACCAGCAGCTCACATTCAGTACCAGCGGCTTCCGGCCAGAACAGCAACTGCAATGGTTGGTGGATTCCCGGCAGCGGCTTGAGGCCTATGAAGGTTTCGCCCGGGCACAACAACGCCGGCTGCGGATTAACCTGGAGATCGATGTTGGCCTGCATCGTGGCGGGTTTACCGACACCGGTGACCTGGCTCGGGTCCTGACCATGATTGAACGCTCGCCCTGGCTCAGTTTCAGCGGGTTCATGGGCTACGAACCTCATATCATAAAAGCACCGGGGCCAGCGGCCTGGCTGCGGGACCGGGCCATGGCGCGGTATCAGGATTACGTGTCCACCGCCGAGCAACACCTGGGTCGCTCACTGACAGACCTGACACTTAACACCGGGGGGTCCACCACCTATCAGCTCTATCGCGGGCTGTCCGGCGAGCTGCCCGTGAATGAGCTCTCCGCCGGTTCCGGCCTGGTAATGCCCACGGATTTCGACCTGCCAACACTGTCTGACCACCGGCCCGCGGCGTTCATTGCCACGCCGGTCCTGAAGCTGCTGGAAAGCACACGAATTCCCGGCGCACCCGGGCTGGGCAGGCTGCAGGCACTGTGGAACCCGAACCGGGCCCGCACGGCTTTCATCTACGGCGGCAACTGGCCGGCAACGCCGGTGTCACCGGCAGGATTAACCGATAACCCGGTCTACGGCCGATCCAGTAATCAGGAAATGCTGAATTTCGCCGATGGGCTCGATCTGGCAGAGGGCGACCGGGTGTTCCTGCGGCCGCACCAGAGCGAATCGGTCTTCCTGCAGTTTGGAGACCTGGCCGTCTTCGATCCGACCCGGGGAGCGATTACCGACCGCTGGCCGGTGTTCCGGGAAGGATGAACTCGTTGGCGGCACATGCTTTAATCGGTGCTACGTTCGATCCAACCAACAGGAACCGTCATGACCCCCGCAATCAACGCCGCCAAACAGGCCCGGGTGAATTTCATCATTCACGAGTATGAGCACGATCCGGCTGCGGAAAGCTATGGCGAGGAAGCGGCGGAAAAAACCGGTGCGAACCCGGCCCAGGTGTTCAAGACCCTGGTAGTCAGCCTCGATGGTAAGAATCTGGCGGTGGGCATCGTACCGGTCACCGCCATGCTCGGTTTGAAACAGATTGCCAAGGCTGCCGGCGCCAAGAAAGCCGTCATGGCCGACAAACAGCTGGTGCAGCGCACCACCGGCTATGTCCTGGGTGGGGTCAGTCCCCTGGGCCAGAAAAAACCTCTGAAAACCTTCATCGACCAGTCTGCCGAGGGCTTCGAAACGGTCTTTGTCAGTGCTGGCAAACGGGGCTTGGAAATCGAACTGGCACCCGCCGATCTGGCCCGACTGACCCAGGCCCGGTTCGCTCCGCTGCAACAGGAGTAAGGGGGTGAATCACGCCAGCGACCTGATCCTTATCGGTAGCACCCTGCTGCTGGCACTCGCGGCCCACGCCGTGGGCCAGAAGGTACACGTGCCCCGGGTGACCCTGCTGCTGTTGCTGGGCGCCCTGGCTGGACCGGATCTTCTTGACCTGCTGCCGGATAACGCAGACCAGAGCTTCAGCCTGATTACCCAGTTAACCCTGGCGATGGTGGGGTTTCTGCTGGGTGAACGAATGTCGGCACGGGATCTCAGGCAGGGAAAGGAAGCGCTGATTGTCAGCCTGGCCGTCACGTTGCTGACCGCCATGGCCGTCATCCTGGCGGTCTGGGCCGTAACCGGCAACCTGCCGGCGGCTCTGCTGCTGGGCGGCATCGCCACCGCCACGGCACCGGCAGCGACCCTGGATGTCCTGCGCGAAGCGGGCGCCAACGGTCCGCTCACCCGGCTGGTGTTTCAGGTGGTCGCCATCGACGATGCCTGGGGCGCCATACTGTTCAGTGTTCTGTTGGTGGCGGCCGGTCTGTTGCTGGGCAACGGCGACCTGAGCGGGCCCACGGCCATGTTGCACGGGCTCTGGGAAGTGGCAGGCTCGGTGCTGCTGGGTATGGTACTGGGGTTTCCCATGGCCTGGCTGACCGGGCGGCTACGGCCGGGTGAACCCATGCTGCTGGAATCCGCCGGGTTTGTCTTTGTCGCGGCGGGGCTGGCCAGCTGGTTTGGCCTGTCGTACCTGCTGACCTGCATGACTCTGGGCATTGTGGTGGCGAACCGAGCCCGACATCACGTTCGGCCGTTCCGTTCCATCGAAGGCATTTCCGAGCCCTTCCTGGCACTGTTTTTCTTCATGGCCGGCTACCAGCTCGACTGGCTGGCGCTACCCACCCTCGGTGCGCTTGGCCTGGCCTATGTACTGGCCCGCATTGGCGGCCGGCTGGCCGGTGGTTACCTGGGCGGCCTGCTCGCCGGCTCCGCTCCGGAAACCCGGCAACGTATCGGTGCCTGCCTGATGCCCCAGGCCGGCGTTGCCCTGGGCCTCGCCCTGGTGGCCACCGAACGGCTGCCGGAGCTTGGCTACATTCTGCCTCTGGTGATTGGCGCTACGGTGGTATTCGAGTTGATCGGCCCGCCAATGACGCTGCTTCAGCTACGCAAGGCCGGTGAAACCGGACAGGGCTACCAGGAAGAGCCAGACCAATAAAAAACCCGGTGAGCTTCAAGCGCACCGGGTTTCGGGGATTCATGCCGGGCCCGTGGCCCGGCTGAAACACTGGCCTTACTTCACGGAATCCCGTGCCTCGGCCAGGATCTTGTTGAAAGTGGCGCTCGGCTGCATAACCTCGCACACCTTCTCCATGGGCGGGTGGTAGTAACCACCGATATCGGCCGGATGGCCCTGCACCACGGTCATTTCTTCCAGGATCTTGTCCTTGTTCTCCTCCAACTGGGCAGACAGCTTGGTGAAGAATTCTTTCAGTTCCTTGTCTTCATCCTGTTTGGAGAGCTCTTCCGCCCAGTAGCGGGCCAGGTGGAAGTGTGAACCACGGTTATCCAGCTCGCCGGTTACCCGCGACGGAGACTGGTTGTTTTCCAGCAGTCGCTCGGTGGCCTTGTCCATAGTCTGGCCCAGCAGGCGGGCACGCTCGTTGTTCTGCTTCTCGCCCAGCTCGTCCAGGGACACCGCGGTGGCCAGGAACTCACCCAGGGAATCCCAGCGCAGGTGGTTTTCCTGAATCAGCTGCTGTACGTGCTTGGGTGCGGAACCGCCGGCACCGGTCTCATACAGACCACCGCCGTTCAGCAGCGGCACGATGGACAGCATCTTGGCGCTGGTGCCCAGCTCCAGGATCGGGAACAGGTCGGTCAGGTAGTCACGCAGCACGTTGCCGGTGACAGAGATGGTGTCCAGGCCGCGAATCAGACGCTCCATGGTCCAGCGAATGGCGCGAACCGGAGACATGATGCGAATGTCCAGACCTTCGGTGTCCAGTTCAGCCAGGTAGGTTTTGACCTTCTTGATCAGCTGGGCATCGTGGGCACGCTCATCGTCCAGCCAGAATACGGCCGGCATGCCGCTGGAGCGGGAACGGTTAACCGCCAGCTTGACCCAGTCGCGGATCGGCAGATCCTTGGTCTGGCAGGCACGCCAGATATCGCCTTCCTCAACCTTGTGCTCGGTCAGGACAGTGCCGTCTTCGGCCACAACGCGCACGACACCGTCTTCCTTCATTTCGAAGGTCTTGTCGTGAGAGCCGTACTCTTCGGCTTTCTGTGCCATCAGGCCCACGTTCGGAACGGTACCCATGGTGGTGGGGTCAAACGCGCCGTGGGTCTTACAGAAGTTGATCACTTCCTGGTAGATGGTGGCGTAGGTGGACTCCGGCATCACCGCCTTGGTGTCCTTCAGCTTGCCATCACGGGCCCACATCTTGCCGGAGTTACGGATCATCGCCGGCATGGAGGCGTCGACAATGACGTCGCTCGGCACGTGCAGGTTGGTGATTCCTTTAACAGAATCGACCATGGCGATTTCCGGACGGTGCTCGTAGCACGCGTGCAGGTCTTCCTGAATCTGCTCCTGCTTGGATTCCGGCAGTTGCTTGATCTTCTCGATCACGGACGACAGGCCGTTGTTCGGGTTAACGCCGATTTCCTGGAACAGCTCACCGTACTTGTCGAACAGCTCCTTGTAGAAAACCTTCACCGCGTGACCGAACACGATCGGGTGGGAGATTTTCATCATGGTGGCTTTCACGTGCAGGGAGAACATCACGCCGGTGTTCTCACAGTCGGCGATGGCGTCCTCAAAGAACTTCACCAGCGCCTTCTTGCTCATGAACATGCCGTCGAGCACTTCGCCTTCCTGCAGCGGCAGGTCGGATTTCAGAACGGTCTGTTCGCCCTTTTTGTTCTCGAACACGATGCGGGCGTTGGTGGCCTTGTCCAGGGTCACGGACTGCTCGCTGGAGTAAAAGTCGCCACCGCGCATGTGCGCCACGTGGGTACGCGAGGCCGGACTCCATTCGCCCATGGTGTGCGGGTACTTACGCGCGAAAGCCTTGACCGCGGCCGGCGCGCGACGATCGGAGTTACCTTCACGCAGCACCGGATTAACGGCACTGCCCAGCACCTTGCTGTAGCGGGCGTGAATTTCTTTCTCTTCGTCGGTCTCCGGGTGCTCCTTGTACTCGGGCACCTTGTAGCCTTGCTCGTTCAGTTCTTTGATCGCGGCACGCAGCTGCGGAATGGACGCGGAGATGTTCGGCAGTTTGATGATGTTGGCGTCCGGATCCTTGGTGTACTCACCCAATTCAGCCAGGGCATCCGGAACCCGCTGGTCTTCCTCAAGGTAGTCCGGGAAGCCTGCCAGAATACGCGCCGCGAGAGAGATGTCGCTGGTTTCGAAGTCGATGCCAGCCGGCTTGGCGAAGGTTTCCAGGATGGGAAGCAGTGACCGGGTCGCGAGGGCGGGGGCCTCGTCGGTCAACGTGTAGACAATCTTGGCTTTGGATGATGTCATTTTCGTCCTCAGGCTATTGGGTGGGTTCAGGACGGTCATGGCGCGGTCGGGCGTCTTGTGAACGTCCGGTCGGGCCAGTGACTGATTCGGAACTTTTGATAGACCTACTAAGATAGCATTTTTTACAAAATTTTGGTTACGATCTTAGTATAAGAACGGACTTAAAATGCCTGATCTTCCGTGACAGGACGATGAAATGGCGGGAATTTACGAAACTTTCTAACATTTATCAGGTATGGGGTAAGCGTGACAGGGGGAGAGCTTTCCAAAACACGCTGTGAATACCTCCCTGTACGCTCTGCTCCGCCATCCATGGCTCCGCAAGGTTTTGGAAAGCTCTCCCCCTGCCACGCCCAAACGATGTACGGGTAGTCCAATTTCATCGTCGCAGAGTTCGCAAATATGGGCTGTTTTGTCGACAAAACAGCCCATATCGGCACACTTCACATTCCCCTTTATCCAGAATCAGTCGGGCAACAACCCTGCTTGCGCCAAACGTTCCCGAATCCGGTCCAGCGCTTCCGGGTTGCCCAGTGCATCCCGGTTGTCGGCTTTCCTGGAGCCGTTGATCAGCCGGGCCACCGCGAGTTCCACTTTTTTGCCGCTACGGGTGTAGGGAATGTCCGGCACCTCGACAATGTGTTTGGGCACATGTCGGGGGCTCGCGCCTTCGCGGATTCGGGTTTTCAGGGTTTTGACCAGGTCATCGGTGACGTTCTGGCCTTCGGCCGGAACCACGAACAGCACCACTTCCACGTCGCCGTCGATCTGGCGTCCGACCACGAGGCTGTCTTTAACCGCGTCAACGGTTTCCACCTGACGGTAGATTTCGGCGGTGCCGATGCGCACGCCGCCAGGGTTGAGGGTGGCGTCGGAGCGGCCGTAGATAATGGCGCCGCCGTGTTCGGTGAATTCAATGAAGTCGCCGTGGGCCCAAACTCCGGGGAAGCTGTTGAAGTAGGCATCGCGGTAGCGTTCACCGTCCGGGTCCTGCCAGAAGCTGACGGGCATGGAGGGCAACGGCTGGCGGCAGACAAGTTCGCCCCGGCCTTCGCTGACCGGCTGGCCGTCGTCGCCGTAGGCGACCGCGTCCACGCCCAGGAAGCGGCACTGGATTTCACCTCTTCGCACCGGTAACAGTGGTGTTGATCCCACAAAGCAGCCGCAGATGTCGGTACCGCCGGCGATGGAGCCCAGCAATACGTTGGGAGCACCGTCGGTATAGATCCAGTCGTAGTCTTCCGGCAACAGCGGGGAGCCGGTAGAGAACACCACACGCAGGTGGCTCTGGTCCAGGTTTTTCGCCGGTTGCAGTTCAGCTTTGCGGCAGCCGGCGATGAAACGGGCGCTGGTGCCGTAGTGGGTGACCCGTTCTTTCGCTACGGTATCCCACAGGAAATCGAGACTCGGGTAACCCGGGGAGCCGTCGACGGTGATCACGGCGGCGCCGGTCATCAGGGCAGAGGCCTGCCAGTTCCACATCATCCAGCCGCAGGTGGTGAAATAGAGGAAGCGGTCTTCCGGGCCCACGTCGCCATGGAGCATCAACTCCTTGGCGTGGTTGACCAACAAGCCGGCGGTGCCGTGCACGATGCACTTGGGTTTGCCGGTGGTGCCGGAGGAGTAGAGGATGTACACCGGGTGATCCGGATCGACCGGGGTGAACGAGGGCGCCTGGCCTTCACCGGCCTTCAGGGCATCCTCCCAGGTGGTAACCAGTTCGCCGGGGATCGGTGCTTCATCGGGCAGTTGGGCAATGCTGACCACCACCTTCAGGGAGGGCAGGCCAGCGATCAGCTCGGCGAAGTCGGCCTGGCGCGCGAACACTTTGCCGCCATAACCGTAGCCGTTGACCACAACCAGGGCTGAGGGCTCGATCTGGCCGAAACGGTCGTTGATGGCGCCGATGCCGAAGTCCGGTGATGCGGAGCTCCAGATCGCGCCCAGGCTGGTGGCCGCCAGCATACCCACCAGGGCTTCATAGCCATTGGTGACCACACCCGCCACCCGGTCGCCCTTGGTAATGCCCTTGCTGCGCAGGAAGGCTTCCAGAGCACCGGCGTCGGCTTTCAGTTCGGCGTAGGTCTTGCGCAGTGCCGGGCGGGTTTCGCAGTAGGCCACCACCGCTTCTCTATCAGCATGGTCGCCGTCCGCCAGCCGCAGCAGGTTGGCGGCAAAATTCAGTTTCATGCCCGGGAACCATTCCGCACCCGGCATTTCCCGGTTGCCAAGCACCTGTTGGGCCGGTGTCTCGCAGACCAGGCCGCAGTAGTCCCAGACCTTCTGCCAGAAGGTGTCCAGTTCGGTGATCGACCACTGGTGCAGGGCGTGGTAATCATCAAAGGGGCCAAAGCCCTGTTGCTCCAGCCAGGCCTTGAACTGGCCCATGCGGGAACGGGTGAGGGTGTCCTGGTCCGGGGTCCAGACAACCGGTGATTGTTCTGTGTTGCTCATCCGTCTCTCCAGAAAATTACTGCATATGCCAGCCGTGGCTGACCACGATCGACTGGCCGGTCAGGGCAGCGGACGGGAAGGCTGCCAGATGCACCGCCAGTTCTGATACGTCTTCCAGGGTGGTGAACTTCCCGTCCACGGTGTTCTTGAGCATGACCTTGCTGATCACTTCTTCTTCGGAAATGCCCAGCTCTTTGGCCTGCTCCGGTATCTGCTTGTCCACCAGCGGTGTGCGTACAAAGCCGGGGCAGATAATGTTGCTGCGTACCCCATGCTCGGCACCTTCTTTCGCCACCGCCCGGCACAGGCCCAGCATGCCGTGCTTGGCGGCGACGTAGGGCGCTTTCAGGGGCGACGCTTCCACCGAGTGTACCGAGCCCATATAGAGCATAGTACCCCCACCTTGGGCGTACATCTGGCGCAGGGCCGCCCGGGTCACCAGGAAGGCACCGTCCAGGTGCACGTTCATCACCTTGCTCCAGTCGGCGTAGGCCAGCTTGTGCACCGGGTCGATGTGCTGGATACCGGCGTTGGCCAGGGCAACATCAAGCCTGCCCCATTGTTCAACAATGCTGGCCACGCCCTGGTCGACCGCCTGTTCGTCGGTGACATCCATGGCCAGGGCCAGGGCCGTGCCGCCGGCCTGTTCAATGGCAGCCACGGTGTCGGCGGCACTTTCGAGGGTCAGGTCTGCCACCGCCACCCGAGCCCCTTCACGGGCGTAATGTTCAGCAATGGCGCGGCCAATGCCCCGGCCAGCGCCGGTAATCAGGGCAACTTGATTGTGAAGACGCATGGTCACAGTCTCCTTTCAGGATTGGAATTGTTATTGGAATCCGGAGAGAGGGCCGGTCAGCCCCCTCCGTATACCTCGTTGGGCAGCCAGGTGGCCAGCGGCTCGAACCAGAACACCAGGGCCAGCGCCAGCAACTGCAGGGCAATAAACGGAAGCACGCCCAGATAGATATGCCGTGTGGTGATGCCCGGCGGGCACACGCCCTTGATATAGAACAGTGAGAAACCCACCGGTGGCGTCAGGAACGAGGTCTGCAGACAGATGGCGAACATGATGGCAAACCACACCGGCTCCACGCCCATCTTGAACAGCACCGGCGCCACCAGCGGCAGGATGATCAGGGTGATTTCCACCCAGTCCAGGAAGAAACCGAGCAGGAAGGTGATGAACAGCACCGTCAGCAGGACCCCGGTGGTACCGAAAGGCAGCCCGGTAATGGCGCTTTCAATCACCTCGTCACCACCCAGGCCACGCAGCACCGAGGCAAACACCGTGGCACCGATAAAGATGCCGAAGATGAAGGCCGAGGTGCGGCTGGTCTGGTACAGTGATTCTTTCAGGGTGGCCATGTCCAGGCGCTTGCTGACAAAGGCCATCAACATGGCGCCACCAGCACCCACGGCCGAGGCTTCTGTGGTAGTGGCAATGCCGAAGAAAATGGAGCCCAATACGGCAATGATCAGGGCCATCGGTGGCAGCACCGCCTTCAGCACATCCAGCCAGGCCCGAGCATCCAGCGGCTCCCGGTTCTTCGGCGCAGGCGCCAGGTCTTTTTTCAGGAACGACGCTATCAGAATGTACAGGATGTACATGGCCCCGAGCATGATGCCCGGAATCAGCGCCCCCATGAACAGTTTGCCAACCGAGGCATCTGAGGTACCCAGGCGATCCGCCATCAGCACCAGCATGATACTGGGTGGCACCAGGATACCCAGGGTACCCACGGAACAGGCCGTGCCCACGGCCAGGGATTTGTTGTAGTTGGCCTGCATCATCGGCCCCAGGGACAACATGCCCAGCAAGACCACGGAGGCCCCGACAATACCGGTGGAGGCGGCCAGCAGCACGCCGACAATCACCACGGTAATGGCATAACCGCCACGCAGCGGGCCAAGCACCCGCACCAGGCTGTGCATCAGTTTCTCGGCAATGCCGGAGCGGTCCAGCATGATGCCCATGAAAATGAACATCGGCAGCGCCACCATCAATTCATTGGCGACAATGCCGTAGATTCTGGCATCCAGCACCCCCATGGTGCCTTGCCAGGTAAACCAGAGCGGGGAGTCGAAATACTCCACCATCACGTGTCCGACAATGGCGAACACAAGACCAATACCCGCCAGTGACCAGGCTACCGGGAACCCCAGCAGCAGGAGCACCATGAAGCTGGCGAACATGGCGATAACAAGAATCGCTTCTACACCCATGACGTCTGCCTCGTGATTCAGGGATTGGGATGGCCGGTAGACCGGCGATCGTCTTCAGGGGGCGTTACGGCCCGGGGGAACCCGAACAGGAACGTGGCGCAACGCAGGAACCGGGAGAACAGCGCGATCATCACGAAGATCAGTCCCAGCGGCAGCATGCTTTTGAAAATGAACCGGTACGGCAGACCACTCGGGGCCTGGGAACGCTCGCTGTATGTCCAGGCTTTCCAGGCGTAGGGCACCAGCACTTCCACCATCAGGTAGATCACCGGCAGCGCAAGCAGGGCAATGCCCAGCAATTCAATGACGGCCTGGGCCCGGGGCGGGAACTTTTCTTTCAGCACGTCGACCCGCACGTGGTCGTCACGCACCACGGCGTAGCCCAGGGTCAGCATGGTGGCAGTGCCGAACAGGTGCCAGGACAGCTCTTCCAGTGCAATGGAACCCTGAGACAGCACGTATCGTGAAAACACGTTGATAAGCACCACCACCAGTACACCGATCCACAGCCAGGAAGCAAAACGGCCGACCGCCACCACCAGGCGATCCAGGCGCCAGGCCAGGGCGTTGGTGGGCAGAAAATCCTCGCCCGGTGCCGGGGACTGCTCACCCCCGGAGACATTGGTATCAGTCACAACAACCTCGAATAGTCCGGATGCAGAGAGGGAATGCAGGCGGCATCAACGCCGCCTGCCATGATCATCATCCGCTGATCAGTCGTACTGGTAGAAATCCCGGGGCAGGTAGCCCTTGGAGTGCCAGATGGAGTGATGTTCCATGAACTCACGCTGGCTGGTGAGAACGCGCTTGAACATTTCGTCCTTGGCGGCGATTTCGTCCAGCACCTCGTTGGTGACCTTCTGCAGCTCCCGCAGGACAGGCTCCGGCAGGGTCTGGGCGGTTACGCCTTCTTTCTCATAGTCACGCAGGGCGGTTGGCTGGGCCCACTCGCTCTCGGCAAACCCCTTGAGAGTGGCCGACTCACAGCCCATTTCGATGAGGGCACGGGTTTGCGGCTCCAGCTTGTCCCAGGTGTCCTTGTTGACCAGCAGGTGCGAGGTGGTCAGGGTCTGGTGCCAGCCAGGCATGATGTAGTTCTTGATGATCTGATCCAGGCCCAGCATCTTGTCGATGGCCGGCTGGGAGAACTCGGTGGCATCAATGGTCTTGCGCTCCAGGGCCTGGTAGATCTCGCCACCCGGCACCATGGTTACCGATGCGCCCAGCTTCTCCAGGACCTTGCCGCCAATGCCGGCAAAGCGGATCTTCAGGCCGTCAAAGTCGTCCATGCCCTCGATGGGCTGCGCGAACCAGCCAGCGCCTTCCGGGCCGATGATGGAACACAGCATCGGGTGGATGTTGCGCTCCGCGTAGATTTCTTCCAGCAGCTCGCGGCCATCGCCCTCGTAGTACCAGGCCAGATACGCCGGTGGCTCCATGTTGAAGGGTGCGCCGGAATACAGCGGCAACGAAGCAATGGTGCCCTGGTCATAGCCGACCCAGGTGTAACCGGCGGGGTATTTGCCACTGCCAACGGCGTCCATGATTTCGAACGGCGGCACCAGTTCGCCCGGCTCGTAATAACGCAGCTGGATATCGCCACCGGAGATATTCTTGAGATTCTCGGTAAGGTGCTTGACCGGTGTGGTCAGACCCACGAGATGGGATGGAAACGCCAGAGGAACCTGCCAGCGAACCTTCTCTGCGGCCACGGCGTCCGCACTGGCCAGACCACCGGTGATAACCGCGGCGGCGGTAATGCCATAGGTCAGTTTTGAAAGCTTATGCTTGATCGACATGAAATGGATCCTTTTTGTTGTTGTCGTACAGCCACCGGTTCTTGCCGGCGGGCTACGTCTGAAATTGATCAGACAACGCAGGAAACCATAGCTGACTTTGGGTCGGGTCCAACGAGTTTGCGCCAGCTTTGTTTTCTTACGTTGTTCTGACGTCCTGCAAACAGGCTATAGCAGACACCGTGCCACAGCCGATAATGCCTTTTATTTCATGCAGATAGATATTTTAGGCAGTTCTGGAGTCAAGGCAGCTGTCCGGCAATCCGGACACTCATCGACAATGGTCGTAGGTTATTGTACGGATAACGGGACAGCCGTCCGGAAATCAGGACAATCTGGCCAACTTCTCGTAGAGCACGGAACGGGAAATCCCCAGCAGCCGGGCGGCCTTGGTACGGTTGCCACGGCAGGTCACCAGGGCCTCTTCAATGGCCTGGGCTTCGGCCTCAGCTACAATGCGGGCCAGCGGGCGCACAGAGCGGGCGGGAACCGGAGAGACCAGACGCTGGCCAGCACGGGGTAACACTTTGAAGATAGCATCGGCATCCAGCAGTTCACCGTCTTCGCTCATGGTCAGGGCCCGCTCCAGCACGTTGCGCAATTCCCGGATGTTGCCCGGCCAGTCGTAACTACCCAGGGCCGCGACGCCGGCATCGGTAATCTCGCCACGCATGTCCTGGCCCTCGCAGATTTCACCCAGCAGGGCTTCGCACAGCACACCCAGATCTGCCAATCGGTCCCGCAGAGGCGGGATATTGATCTCCAGCACATTCAGCCGGTAGTAAAGATCCGAGCGGAAGCTGCCTTCGGCAATCATGGCCTCCAGGTTGCGACTGGTGGCCGCAATCACTCTCACATCCACCGTCGTCACCGTGTTCGAACCCAGGGCCTCGATCTCGCCCTCCTGCAATGCCCGCAACAGCTTGGCCTGCAGGGGCAGCGGCATATCCCCCACCTCATCCAGAAACAGCGTACCGCCGTTGGCCAGTTGGAACTTGCCCTCCCGGGTACGACGGTCGGCACCGGTGTAGGCACCCGGGGCGACACCGAAGAACTCCGCCTCCAGCAGGTTTTCCGGCACCGCCGCCACGTTCACACCAACAAAGGGCTTATCTGCCCTGGGAGACACCGCATGGATAGCCTGGGCCAGCACCTCTTTGCCAGTGCCGGTCTCCCCCAGCAGCAGCACCGGCATATCCCGGCCTGCCGCCAGTCGCGCCCGGCGCTTCACCTCAAGGGCCGCCGGACTGCCACCGACAAAATCGCCCAGACTGTAGCGGGTGCCCCGGCTTTTCTTCGCCAATGCCTTGCGGGCCGCTGCCAGATCCCGGTGCAGGCGCCGGTATTTGGACACCAGCGGTGTCAGCGGTTGCAGATCATCATAGAGCACGAAGGCCACGGCACCGACAATGCCGCCCTGGTCGTCGTAATACGGCAGGCGTGTGACCACCAGTTGCTGCTTGTTGTGTTCCATGATGTCCAACAGCAGGGGCTTCCCGGTTTCCACCACCTCAGGCATCCGGGTCTGCGGAATCACCTTGCGCACCGGTTTGCCAATGGCGTGGGAAGGGTCCACCAGGCCCAGCAGCTGGGAATAGCTGCTGTTGATCCAGGTGATGTTGGTCTCACGGTCAACAGCGATGGCACCGGCACTGGCCTCCTCAAACATCGGGAACAGGGCTTCGATCAGGTCACGGGTCAGGCCGCTCTTGTTCTTGTTGGTAAACAACTCGCTCATAGTCCGCGTGCTCACGGGTGGGGATGGTTTCATGGGCAATCCTTGGGCGTCCGGATTTCCGGACGCCGTCACGGGAGTATAGGAAGCCCCCGGTGCGGGGGCAAACCTCCAAAGGTGGCATTTCAACCGTCGGTAATCAGTCCGGGATCTGCAACTGGTTACCGGTGAAGACAATCCGGTCCGCTTCCGCCGGTTCGGATTGAATGGGCGGCAGGTTCGCCAGGGTCAGGGGCGTGGTCAGGCTGCCCCGGGGCACCGTGCGCACCACCTGACTAGGCGGCAGCGGCTGCTTCTCGACGAGATGGGCCCACACCAGATCCAGTGCCTGGAAGTAGTAGTGATGCAACGGCACATAGCGGTCACCGATGCCCGGAAAGCCGTTGAGCACGTCCAGGTGATGGGCGTTGAGTATTTCGTAATAGCGCAGGTTGCTGTGGAGGCCTTCCACTGTCTGGTTCAGGCCGACATAGGGCCGGGAGGTGTGGTTGATGGGCAGGATGGCATCGGCCCGCCCGGTGACAAACACCGTCGGCTTGCGCTGCAGGTCTCCGCTGGCCCGCACCGCTGAAATGCCACGGCTAATGGCTTCATGCAGCTCGGCCCGATCGCCCTCGAGGGGCTCGCCGGTCACCACATCCCTGCCTTCGGCAAGACTTCTCAGGCACAGCAGGGCGTCCAGACCGTAATCCACCTGGCTGGAACTGGGCGAAGCGCTAACGGCGAGGTTCGTGGGCTGGCCCTCGGCGTTGTCGTAGACCAGATTCACACCGGCGGAGGGCGGAATGCCGTTACTCGCTGCAAACAGCGACGCCTCGGCCGCAGGCGCCAGTGGCACCACCGCACCGGCACTGCCGGTCGCTGCGAGGCTCAGGCCACACACCCGGTCTTCAACACCCGCGCGGCCGTAAGCATTGGCGTAGGTCATGGCAATGCTCTGGGCGACCGCCAGGCCAAAATGCACTGGCGCCAGCAGGTTCTGCTCCGGCTGCACGCCGAAGTCCTCGTTCAGGATCCGTTGCGCATCGAGGGCCCAGTCATCCTTGGTTGCGCCAGACACCAGCCCCTTGTTGAACAAGGAGTGGCAGATGTTCTGGCCAGTCGCCGGCGGGTTGAACATGCCGTTCAGGGGGGCAAGATCGCGGATGCCGGGGGCCTGGTTGGCACAACCCTGGTACACCGCCAGCGCGGTGGTGTAATCCAGCAGGCTGCGGCTGTGTTCCGTCAGTGCAGGGCCATTGCCCTGACGAATGCTGAAACTCCGGTCCACAGCCGGATTCACATTGGGCTCAGACACCGCCACACCATCAATCAGGCCTTTCTCGTCCTGTTCCGCCGCCCGCACCGAGGCTCCACCGCCGTTGGAAACACTGGAGGCAATCACCAGGGTGTTCCTCGGGTTGATGGTCCGGAGAATTTCACCATTACCCAGTTCCCGGCCATGGAGTGTGTTCAGCACATAGAAGCCGAACTCAATGGATTGCAACACATGCCGGCCCCAGTCTGCCTCCGGGTTCTGTTTGGAATGGGCGTGTTTCCAGGCGAAGCGATCCGGCCACTGGCTATTGAAATCATCCCGGCTCTGGGCGTCCAGATCCGCCCGGAACAAGGCTTCTTCAGGTTCTAGGGTGAGTGTTCCGTTCACGGACTGGGCGGTGTTTGTGGCGAGGTTATGGGCACCGGTACCGGTGCCCTTATCGGTATAAACCACTGCGCAGCCCTTTTTCAGGCCCCACTCCCCGGCGGTGCCAATGGCGCCGTAGATCCCGCGGGAACCCGAGGAGGGCGCGGTTACGATGCACGGAAAATCCGGATCAAAGCTGTCGGGCACCTGGGCCATTACCGTCACCGGCACAGTGGCGCCCGGCACCTGCATCAGCGCAATGAATTCCTGGCCCGGAATTCGGCCACTGGCGTTATCCACGGCCGGACCAAACAGGCTGCCATAGCCTCCGCCGGGTGCAGTATCCACCAGTGCCCGGTAATTGTTGTAGATGGCCAGCCGGCGCAACTCCGCCGGTGTCGGATTCAGGGCATCGACAAACGCCGGTGGTGTGGCACTGGCCAGACCCTCCGGCCCCAGGCCTGCGGTAAGAAGATCATCGGTATTGCCATCGTAATCGAACTGCTGGACATCACTCACCAGGAAATCAGGCAAGGAGTTGAACACCTCGTCCTTCTTGCAGGCAGTAAGCGTCACCGTGGCAGCACCTATCAGGGTGCAGAGCATCATTCGTTTCATGGTCGGTCCTTGTTTGTTGTTGTTGAATCGGCCCCATGGGCGCCACGGCCCATGCGGATCCTGTGCCAACCGGACAAGACCATGAATATATTTAGAAAAATGAAAAATTACTGGCACTTGAGAGGGGGCTATTCCGGAATTCCGGACAGCAATTGCGCATGCAATGGCATGGCAGGCGGGCAGGACCGCCGCTGGCCGCAGACTGTCCGGCAGACCGAACACTGTCTGAAAAACCAGACAACGGACAGTGAAACTAGCCTATTCGAACAAAGGGCAGCAAGCTGATTGCCGCAATTGCAGCGATGGCCAGGCAGGCCGCCAGAGTCCGCAGCGGATAGCGTCGAAACATGGAGCCGATACCACCGATTTCGCCGCGGGCCAGGCCTTGCTCATAGGCCTGGCGCTGCCTCTCGAAACGCTGACGCTGATACTCATCCAGCAACGCCTTGGCTCGCTCCGCCTCCTCCGCATCGTGAACCCAGAAGCCGCCCATGCTGATGCCCCAGCGGCTGGGCGGGGTCTCGTAGTAACGCACCCCATGGTCCTCAAACAAAGCCCGGATCTCCTCGGCCTCGTCATCAGGTACATGGCGCAGATTCATCAGGTGATGGGGCATGGCGCGTCCATTGGCTGGTATCAGGATCGTAATTGCCTATATGCTAACAGCAAAGCACCCACGACCGAACTTGCATCAGGACACTGCATGAGCCCGAACCCCCTTCGTCTGCTGCTGGATTTTGACGACCGCATCCAGCGGGACAGGGATCAGCCCCCCGCCTTTCTCCACCGCCGGGACCGGCGCTTTGCTCTGGACTGCGAGCAGCAGGGAATAAAGCCCAGCCCTTCGCGCTGGCTGGCGCACATGGATCGACTGTCCGGCCCCGGCGGCGCCGTGACGGCTGGCCGTCGGGAACTGAAACTCTGGCGCCGGGCAACCAGCGGCTTCACAGGTGCCGGCTGCCTGATGGGCATCGTGACCATGCTGGGTCTACTGTTCTATGACGGCGGCCAGCGCATCAACATCACCGTGATTCTGGCCTTTGTGCTGTTCCAGCTGCTGCTGGCACTGGCCACCACGGTACAGGCCATAGTCGGCTGGCAACCCTGGCGCTGGTTGCTGAAACGGCTGCACCTGGACCACGCCAGCCCGACCCGGGCCCGGCTCCAGCCACTACTGATGGCGCGGGCGGCCCACGCCGGCGGCGTTGCTTTTGGTCTTGCCGGCCTGGCCACGCTGCTGATCATGGTGGTGGTCCAGGACCTGGCCTTTGGCTGGAGCACCACTCTGGATACCGCCGCTTCAGGCTACCACCATCTGGTCAGCGCCCTGGCGGCGCCCTGGTCCTGGCTGTGGCCTTCCGCGGTGCCGTCTCTGGAGCTGGTGGAGGCAACCCGATTCTTTCGCGCCGCTCCCGTCACAACCGGAGTCGAGCCTTCACGCTGGGGCCTGTGGTGGCCCTTCGTGGTCATGTTATGGCTGACCTGGACGGTGATACCGCGTGTGCTGCTGCTGATTCTCAGCCAAAGCCTGCTGCGCCGCCGTGCCACTCGGCTGATGGCGGGCCATCCCGGCATGAAGGCCCTGTTATACCGGATGGAAACCGCCACCCTGGATACCGGCAGCAGCCACAACGATGCCTCCGACCTGCCAGACACCCGCACCCGGGCCCAGCCAGACCAACTGCCGGACACCCCGCTGATGATCTGCTGGGCCGGTGCCGGCGAACCGGAGTTGCCCCAACGCCTGCAGGCACCGGATTGCCGAATTTTCCGGGCCGGAGGCCGGGCCAGTCTGGCCCAGGATGAAGACGTACTGGCACAAGTAAGCGTCCATCTGGCCGGCCAGGAACATCCGGCAGTCATTGTCGTCACCCGCAGTTGGGAGCCGCCCACCGGCGAGCTGCACGATTTTCTGGAGACCGCCCGGGAGCGCTGGCCCTCGAATAGCCGGGTAACCCTGCTTCCGCTGGCAAGCGATCCGAACCAGCCACCGCAGGCCCACCTGGTTCAGCCCTGGCTTCGGTTTACCGAACGCCTGGCTCCGGGCTTTGCCTCGGTGGCCTTGCCACCTGTCGACGAGCCCAACCCCTATCTGACCGGGAGCGCACAACCATGACCAATGCTCCGGTATTCGCCGTGGTCGGCCACCCGAACAAGGGCAAATCCAGTGTCGTCGCCACCCTGTCCCAGAACGACGCTATCGCCATTGCCCTGGAACCCGGTACCACCCGGGCCCGGCAGGATTATCCACTGAGCGTTGATGGCCAGAAACTCTATACCCTGGTGGACACCCCCGGTTTCCAGCGCCCACGGCGGGTATTACAGTGGCTGGAAGCCCACAGCATTTCCGCCTCGGATCACCCGGAAACCGTGCGGGCTTTTGTGCTCCAGCACCGGGGCGACGACCGGTTTGTCGATGAATGTGAGTTGCTGGCACCGATCGTGGAAGGCGCCGGGATCATCTACGTGGTGGATGGCTCGGTGCCCTACAGTGCCGAGCACGAGGCGGAGATGACCATTCTGCGCTGGACCGGGCGTCCGAGCCTGGCGCTGATCAACAGTATCGGTGAGGATGATTACAGCGACACCTGGCAGGCTGCACTGGGCCAGTTCTTTCAGGTTGTCCGCAAGTTCGACGCTGTTCGCGCCCCGTTTGAGCAACATCTGAGCCTGTTACGGGCTTTCGGCCAGCTGGAGCCCGACTGGGAGGCGCCGCTGGAACGGGCCACCCGGTTCCTGTCCGAACAGCGCCGCCAGCGTCGGCGCCAGGCGGCAGGCCTGGTTGCCCGAGCCCTGGAAGACCTGATGTCCTACCAGGAACGACGCACACTGACGCTCAACCAGATCGCCGAAACCAGCGATGCCAGCCTCGCCGAGACCCTGCGGGATCGCTGGTACCGGCACCAACGCCAGCGGGAACAGACCCTCAGGATCGACATCGAGCACCTGTACCAGCATCAGCGCATCCGGCGCCAGGAAGCGGAACTGCAATGGCACAGCCAGCACGATCTGTTTTCCGAGGACACCCGCAAACACTGGGCGGTCAGCAAGCGCTATCTGGCCACCGCGGGCTTTGGCGCCGGAGCAGTGAGTGGTGCCGGCATTGATGCCGTAACATTTGGCTCGTCGCTGGGCACTGGCGCCCTGCTCGGGGGGCTGATTGGCGCTGCCGGCAGTTACTTCTATGGCGATCGCCTGGTTTTGCCGGCACTGAGCATCGGGCCCATGAAGGACGGGCTGAAAACCGCCAGCTTCGGGCCTGTACAGGACAGCCAGTTCGGCTATGTTGTGTTAGGGCGGGCGGTGGATCACTGGTGGCATATCAGCCAGCGAAACCACGCCGGGCGGGATTTGCTGGAACTGGAACCGGCCGACCATCACTGGCTGGAACAGCTCGACAAAGCCAGCCGGCGGGAAATCCAGAAAGCCTTCGAACGGTGCCGGAAACAGCGGTCTCTGGCCCATCAGCAGAGGGAACAATTTGCCGCCGCCATCGAGCAGGCCATGGCGGCATACGACGACTGGCGGTTGAATCGAGCCTGAGCCGCATGTTTATACTGTATGGCTATTCCATCACAAAATGAGGAATGCGAATGAAAATCGTACGAGTGCAAGACATTATCGGTACCGAGCGTGAAGTTCACGGCCCGGGCTGGACCAGCCGTCGCATGCTGCTGAAGAAAGATGGCATGGGTTTCTCCTTCCACGAGACCATCATCCCTGCCGGCGCCGAGTTGAATCTCTGGTACAAGCACCATCTGGAAGCGGTCTATTGCGTCGCCGGTAATGGCAAGATTCTGGACAAAGCCACCGGTGAAGTACACGAGATTACCGACGGCACCCTGTATGCACTCGACAAGCACGATCAGCATACGCTCTACGGCGGTACTGAAGACATGCGCCTGATCTGCGCCTTCAACCCGCCCGTAACCGGCCGGGAAGTGCACGACGAAGACGGTGCTTACCTGCCGGATACCAGCGAAGACTGATTCGCTCCGCCGTGGCATTTCAAACCGCCGCGACCACACCGCCACCGCCAGCCAGATTGCTGCCGGTGGCGGTGTTGCTTTGGCTGGCCGGTGTTTACCTGCGCATACCCGTGCTGGTGGCCCCGCCGTTGGCACCCTTCATTGGCGATGAGCTGGCCCTGACCCAGGCACTGACCGGCGCCCTGACCACACTGCCCATCCTGATGCTGGCCATTGGCGCCATGCCTGGTTCGCTGGCCATCTCCCGCATTGGCCCGAGGAACACCCTGGCGCTGGCCATGGTGATCATGGTGATCGGCTCAGCCGGCCGTGGTCTGGTACCGGACACCTTCACCCTGATGATAGCCAGCGCCGTCATGGGCCTGGGTGTGGCGATGATGCAACCAGCCCTGCCAGCCCTGCTGCCGCGCTGGCTGGAACCCCACCACATTGCCATGGGCTCTGCCATCTACATGAACGGCATGCTGATGGGCGAATTCATCGGTGCCGGTATTACCCTGCCGGTTCTCATGCCTTTGCTGGACAACAGCTGGCGCGCCACCATGCTGGCCTGGTCGCTGCCGGCACTGCTGGTGGCCGCCGCCCTGTTTCTGCCCAAACGGGACCTGGCCCGGCCCGCACGCAAAGCCGCCTGGCTGCCCGACTGGAAAAACCCGCTCACCTTGCGCCTGGGCCTGCTGCTGGGGCTTTCCGGCTCCATGTTCTTCGGCCTCAACGCCTACATGGGTAACCTGCTGGAACAACAGGGGCGTATCGGCCTGCTGTCCGAGGCCCTGTTCTGGTACAACATCGCCCAGGTCTTTGCCTCGCTGGTGATGCTGAAAATGGCACGGGCCTGGGTCGGCCGCCGTACCTTCATTGTCGTCATGGCGGTTCTCAGCATTGCCGGCACCGCCGGCACTCTGGTGCTCGAAGGCTGGTGGTTCATTGCCAGCGCCACGCTGATGAGCTTCGTGGCCGGCATTCTGCTGATCCTGTTGGTGGCGCTGCCGCCTTTGCTGGTGAACTCCGCCGAAACCGGACGGCTGTCTGCCGGCACCTTCCTGGTGGGCTATACCATGGCCTTCTCGGTACCCATGCTCGGCGGCCTGCTCGCCGACTGGACTGGCGACACCCGTCATGCCGTGATGGCCATGGTGGCCTACAGCCTGCTGGTATTACCCCTGGCTTTCACTCTGGACCTGAAACGAAAAAAGGATCAGCCCGCAAGCTGATCCTTTCTGAGATACCTCACTGACCTTCGGTCAGATATAGTAATCCTTCAACGGAGGAAAGCCGTTGAATTCAATGGCACTGTAGGTGGTGGTATAGGCCCCGGTCGACAGCCAGTACATCCGGTCTCCGATCGCCAGATTCAGCGGCAGCGGGTACTTGTGATGCTCGTACATGATATCGGCACTGTCACAGGTCGGCCCGGCGATCACACAATCCTCACCTTCACCGCTCTTCTCGGTCCAGATCGGAAACTTGATGGACTCGTCCAGGGTCTCGATCAGCCCGGAAAACTTGCCGACATCGGTAAACACCCAGCGGTGCAGGGCGGTACGGGATTTTCGTGAAATCAGCACCACCTCGCTCACCAACACACCGGCATTGGAAATCAGCGACCGGCCCGGCTCGATGATGATCTCGGGCAGGTCGTCACCAAAGTCCTCGTGCAGGAAACGGGCAATCTCCTCCGCATACACCCCAAGCTCATTGGTCCGGGTAATGTAGTTGGCCGGGAAACCACCGCCCATGTTGATCATCTTCAGCTCGATGCCGTCTTCTTCCTTAAGGCGCTCGAAAATCACCTTTACCTTGTTCAGGGCGGCGTCCCAGGCACCGATTTCGCGCTGCTGGGAACCGACGTGAAACGACACACCGTAAGGCACCAGGCCAAGATCACGAGCCAGGATCAGCAGATCCATGGCCATATCGGTCTGGCAGCCAAACTTGCGGGACAACGGCCAGTCGGCGGTCAGGGTGCCTTCAGTCAGAATACGCACATACACTTTTGAGCCCGGGGCAGCCTTGGCAATGTTGCGCAGGTCTGCCTCGGAATCCGTGGCATACAGGCGCACACCCTTTTCGTAAAAGGTGCGAATGTCTTTCGCCTTCTTGATGGTGTTGCCGTAACTGATGCGGTCGCCGGTCACACCCAGGGCCATCACCTTGTCCAGTTCATACACCGAAGCGATATCAAAATTCGCGCCTTTGTCCCGCAGCATGGTCAGAATCTGCGGGGCCGGGTTGGCTTTCACCGCATAATAGACCTTGGCGTAAGGAAACCCTTCCACCAGCTCTTCATACTGACGGTCAATGGTCTGGGTGTCGATCACCACAAACGGGGTTTCCTTGCCGTCGGCAAAGTCCTTGATCCGCTTGAAAGTCTCGGCACTGTAGTAGTCGGCGATATCGGCGTTAGGCGTCTGGATCATGGGTGGTGTGTCCCTCCACAGGGTAAACGGGCATAAAAAAAGGGTAGCACAGACTGGCTGTATTACCCGTGAATGGCGCGATCATCGGGCCTTTTTCCAATCACCGCAAATGCGCAGTTATACCCATAAATCCGGCGACCGAAACCGGACCTATGGCACAGTATTCTGTGTCACACCGCCACTGGCCACAGCGGCGTTGGCTCGGTGGGACCATCCGGGTCCTGGGGCCGACTCTGGCGCTGCAGATAATCCAAGATGGCGTCTTTCAGATCACTGCCCTGACCCAGGCCCTGATTGCCGAACAGGCGGTTGAATTCCAGCACATAGGGATAGCCTTCCACCAGGGCGATATCAAAGCCGGCATGGTCTACTTCCAGCTCCCGGGCCAGGCGCAGGGCCAGATCGGTAGCCACCGCCGGCACATCACCAGCCACAATCTGGCCGCCTCTGGCGACGTTGTTGTAGAACCCCTGCTCCGCCTGGGTACGCCAGTAGGCGGTCACCACCCGATCACCCACCACAACCACCCGCACATCCCGGTCAATCGGAAGGTATTCCTGCACGTAGAGAACGTCTGTGCGATCACAATACTTCAGCCATTCGGCCCGGGACTCGATCAACCACACACCTTCGCCCATGCTGGCCTTGGGGAGTTTGGCCACGAAAGGCAGGGCCATGGTGTCCCACAGCATGTCACGTTCCTGTGGACCATTGGCTTCAATCAAGGTCCAGGGTGTGTGTTCCGGTGCCACGGTCTGAAAGGCGCGGGTCATTTCCACTTTGTCGTGACCAATGCGATAACTGGCGATACTGGGGAACACCCGGCACTTCAAGCCATGCACCAGGGCGTTGATCTGCCAGTATTCCGGGAACAGCACCCAGTCCGCCTCCTGCAGCAGCGGCTTGTGGCGCAGGAAATGCTCGGGCTTCAGTACAGTGGTGTCGGGAAAGCCAAGGGTACGGAACACGTTGAATGAGACAAGGTGCATGGTGACAGCCGCACAGAGTGAAAATTGGCTGCATTTTATCCAGCTTTGGAACCCTGGCAAGGGTTATTTTGTCCGTAAATTGACCGATCTCATGGCGATAGTTAATGCTACTGACAATAATTCGCATTAGTTATCACTAATGAGGAACCGACCATGACAAAACACCTGATGCTGGCCACTGCCACCCTGCTGTTCACCCTTCCGGCCTTCGCCGATGATGAGTACGATCACTACAAAGGCGAACCCTCGAAAACCCTGGAGCAGGCGGTGGCCAATTTCTCCGAGTACAACAACCGGCTTGAGCAGGTGTTGGCCGGTGATCTGACACCAGAGGCGATGAGCGAAGTCCATCAGCTCACCTACACTCTGGAAAATGCCCTGGGCAAACTGGACCATGAGCTGGAAGACATTGCCGAGCGGCTGGAGAAAGTACACAAGGCTTCCGAGCACGCAGCCCCGGATACCGTGAAAGAGCAAGGCGCGGTGTATCTGGAAAAGAGCCGGTCCATCATCCGGTAACGGCCACGGGCTGCTAAGCTCCGGTTACTACTCGCTAATTTACCGGAGCCTGCCATGGGCGCGTTAGCCTGCGGAGCGTTTTTTTGTTCCCTGCTGAGCCTGGGCCGTGAGCGGATCTTCCGGCCAGGGGTGTTTCGGGTAGCGGCCCCGGAGTTCTTTTCGTACCTGTGGATAGGCGTTCTGCCAGAAGCTGGCGAGATCTGCCGTGACCGCCAGCGGGCGCTGGGCCGGGGACAGGAGGTGGGTTACCACTGGCACCCGGCCGGCCGCCACCGTCGGTGTTTCAGTCCAGCCAAACAGGGCCTGCAGCTTGGCAGCCAGCACCGGGCCGTTGTCGGCAGTGTAATCCAGCATCACCTTCTGGCCAGTGGGAATGGCCAGGGCTTTCGGAGCCAGTTCATCCAGTTGTTGTTGCTGTGGATAATCGAGCAGGCTGTTCAGGGCGGATACCAGATCTAGCCGGGCCAGATCCGACCACCGCTGCATGCCGACCATAAACGGCGCCAACCAGCTTTCCACACCGGCGAGCAGGGCAGAATCCGTCACATCCGGCCAGTGACCGGGGAACTGTGTGGCCAGTAACTGCACCCGGGCCTGCCACTGGCGGGCGGCCTCATTCCAGGGCAGCCGGTCCAGTCCTTTGCGACGGACGGCATCCAGCAAACCCTGCTGGATCAGTTCGGGGGCCACCTGTTGCAACGGCTTTTCCGCCAGTATCAGGGCGCCAAGCTTGCGTACGTGACGCGCCACCACTGTGCCCCGCTTGTCGTCCCAGAGGGCCTCTTCCCGTTCTTCTATGTGCGCAGCCAGGTCCTGCTCCAGATCTGCAAGGTCCACCGGCGCCGCCAGATAGATCGTGGCCTCCCGGGCCTTGCCGTCCAGATCCGCGGCCACCAGCCAGTCCTCCCGGGCCAGCGGATCATCGTCCCTCAGGCTCGCCCCCTTGCCATTACTGAGCTGGTAGCGCGGCGCCTCGCCCGAACGGCGGCGAGCAATGCGGTCCGGATAAGCCTGGGCTAAAACCCGGCCCACCTCGGTAGCAACGGGTTCGCTCCGTGACCCCCGCTCCCGGCACAACCGTTTCGCCGCCTGCCGTACCGCCTGTAACCGGGCCGTATCCAGACCACGGGGTGGCCGTTGTCCCCGTACCACCCGGATCCGTTCGTGCAAATCCGCACCGGAGCCTGGCCCCAGCAAATCACGCTCTTCCAGCAATGCCGCCAGCTCCGCCGCCAGCTGGCCAAATCCCAGGGCCCTGCCCCGGAGAACCATATGGGCCAGACGAGGGTGCATCCCCAGATCCCGGGCGGCCTTGCCGTGATCGGTAATAGCACCGTCAGCATCCAGCAAATCCAGCCACTGCAATAAATCCACCGCCTGCTGCCAGTGGGCTTGTGGCGGCGCATCAATCCAGGCCACCTGATCCGGTGAACGAGCCCCCCACTGGGCCAGCTCCAGTACCAGCGGCGCCAGGTCCGCCTCCTGAATCTCCGCTGGCGTGAACTCAGCCAGCCCAAACTGCTCCGACTCGCTCCATAACCGGTAGCACACCCCCGGTTCGACCCGTCCGGCCCGGCCTTTACGCTGCTCGGCAGAGGCTTTGGACACCCGGCCGGTGATCAGGCGGGTCATGCCACTGTTGGGATCAAACACGGCCCGGCGCTGCTGGCCGGCATCAACCACTACCCGAACACCTTCAATGGTGAGGCTGGTCTCAGCAATGGCGGTCGCCAGCACCACCTTGCGAGAACCGTCCGGGGCCGGCGCAATGGCCCGATCCTGTTCTTCAGACTTGAGGTTGCCATACAAGGGTGCCAACACCACGTTTTCCGGTAGTTGCCCCGCCAGCTGTTGCGCCACCCGGCGAATTTCACCGGCCCCGGGCAGGAACACCAGCACCGAGCCAGCCTGGTCTCCCAGGACCTCCAGCACCACCGCCGTTACGTGATCCACCATCCGGGCACTGCGGGACAGGGGCCGATAAAGGACATCCACCGGAAACGCCCGGCCTTCACTGGAAATCACCGGCACGTCCCCCAGCATCTTGGCAATGGGCGCGGTATCCAGTGTCGCGGACATCACCAGAAGGCGCAGGTCTTCTCGCAGGGCCTGCTGGCTCTCACGCACCAGTGCCAGCCCCAGATCGGCCTGCAGGGAACGTTCATGGAATTCGTCAAACAGAACAGCGGCATAGTCTTCCAGCATGGGGTCGGTCTGGATCAGGCGGGTGAGTATACCCTCGGTCACTACTTCGATCCGGGTGGTGCCGGAGACCCTGGTATCCAGTCGGGTGCGATAGCCCACCGTCTGCCCGGGCGCCTCTCCCAGTTGCCGGGCCATATACCGCGCTGCCGACCGGGCCGCCAGTCGGCGGGGTTCGAGCATCAGGATTTTGCGGCCATCGCGCCAGGGCGCATCCAGCAGCGCCAACGGTACCCGGGTGGTTTTACCCGCGCCGGGCGGCGCCTGGAGCAAAGCGGTGGTGGTCTTTG
Organism: Marinobacter sp. ST-43; assembly: GCF_030541085.1. NCBI lineage: Bacteria > Pseudomonadati > Pseudomonadota > Gammaproteobacteria > Pseudomonadales > Marinobacteraceae > Marinobacter > Marinobacter sp. ST-43. The sequence goes on along the minus strand of NZ_JASSVO010000004.1, from coordinate 158,818 downwards.
CCAGTGTGCGGGTCAGTTCTGGGAGGATGCCATCAATCGGGAGCATGGTACTGGGTGCTTGCCGGAATGTGGCCGCAGTTTACCATGCCTCAGGAGCGGGCATGCCAGGCTTCAGGCCGGGGCACGAAGAACGCGAATACCAGGCCAAACGCCAGCGCTGCCACCCCGATGCCGAAGGCCGACACCAGGGTGCCGCCGGCATCCAGCCACTGTTTGGTCAGCCAGGGGCCGACCATCTGGGTAAAGCCATACAGTGCCACCATTGCTGCCGACAGGCGCGGGCCCTGATGCGGATGCAGCGCGCGCCCGATGCGCTGGGTCAGCAATACCGTACCCAGGAAGGTGCTGCCGACCAGGGCGGCACATAACACCAAGCCCAAGGCGCCAGGCCAGACCACGGTGGCCAGCACACCGGCCAGTTGAATCAGAAAATTCAGGCGAAGGGCGGGCAAGTCTCCCATCAGGGCCCCCAGTTTGTTCCACAGCCAGGGCGCCGGGATGGTGAACAGGGCGACGATCACCCAGGTGCCGTCCAGCAAGGCGTGGCCCTCAGGCAGTTCCAGTTTTGCCAACAGGGGCAGGAAGGTCATGGGCAGGATGTAACCCAGGCCCGCCCCGGCATAGGACAGAAACAGCGGGATGCTGGCGCGATCCAGCAACGGGGTATTGACCACCGCCTTACCGGCGTCATCATGCTGGCGCACCGGTACCTCCAGTTGCCGTAACTGCATGGCACCCCACCAGGCCAGGGGAATCGACAACAGGGCAGCCGGCCACCAGCGCTCCGCGCCCTCCAGCAGGCTGGCGGTTCCGGTAACCAGGCCGCTGGACACCAGCAGCCCTACACCAACACCGATATAGACCAGACCGCTGAGAGAGGCCCGGTTGCGCAGTACCAGCCATTCCAGAATCAGGGCTGGCGCCTGGACGAATACCACGCCGTTAGCCACACCATTCAGCCAGCGGGTGACAGAAATCACCGTCAGCTGGTCGGTCTGGGTCACGATCAGCGTGGTGACCACATGAACCGCCAGGAAAAGAGGCAACATCAGCCGGATCTGGTCGATTCTGTGCCAACGGATGGCCAGCATTGCCCCCATCAGATAGCCGAGGTAGTTCCAGGTGGCCACCACAGCTCCATCCGGCGCGTTGAACTGGTTATCGGCCACCAGGTAGGGCAACAACGGGGTGTAGATGAATCGGCCAAGGCCGTGGACAACCAGCAAAACCAGGCTACCGGCGAGCAGAACCGTAAACAGTTGCCTGGGGGTGGGGGTGTTTGCAGAAGTCATGGCAGAGGCCCGGTCGTCAGGTTATCAACGGAAACCGGGTAGTGTAGGTGACTAACCAATGCTTGTCAGTGAGACCTTCGCCTCAGCCTGGCTGGCGATTGGCGTTGGCCCACTGGTAGATGCGCTCAAAGGCTTCGGCCAGCTGGTCCGGCTTGTGGGGTGGCTGGATCAGCGCCTGAACGTCGCCGTCCGGATTGAGCAAGGCAAAATGCCCGCTGTGGTCCACCAGCAACTCCCCATTCACCTGTCGGTGCACAAATACTGCGCTCACGCTCTTGGCGACCTGTCTCAGGGTGTCGAGATCGCCGGTCAGGCCGTGGAAATGCTCACCAAAGAAATCGGTATAGGCCTTCAGTTTCGCCGGGGTATCGTGCTCCGGGTCTGCCGAGACCAGCAGATAGTCCGGTTGGGGTAATTCCGGAGACAGCAACTGGTCGGTACGGCGCAGATTGGCCATGGCAGCGGGGCAGATGTCCGGGCAATTGGTGTAGCCCACGAACACGAAGGTCCACCGGCCCCGGAGATCTTCCCGGGTGACCGTCTCACCTTCCTCGTTGGTCAGAGAGAACTCCACCAGGGGCCGTGGCTGGTCGTAGACATAGGCGTTGTACTGGCTGAGATCCGGCGCCGGTGCCGGTTCGCCCCCCACCAGAAAGACCTGCCGTCCCACTGTCAGGCCGAACACCAGCACCACCAGCAACAACAGAACAAACAACGTGATCCGAATCGACCGCCCCATAGGGTCTCCCAACCAGGCTTAACCCCGGCCAGTCAGGCCGGGACAAAGACAAAATGATCCACCAGCAACACCACAAACAACGCCATCAGATAGGTGATGGAATATTTGAAGGTGTTCAGCGCTACCCGCCGGTCGTCGCCGCGCAGCAGGCGAACAGCATATTGCAGGAACCTCAAGCCTAGCGCCAGGGCGCCCACCAGGTAAATACCGCCGGACATGCCTGTGACAAACGGTAGCAGACTGACGGCCAGCAGCATCAGGGTATAGAGCAGAATATGCAGTTCGGTGTAACGATTGCCGTGGGTCACCGGCAGCATGGGAATACCAGCCTTGGCGTATTCCTCCTTGCGGTGGATGGCCAGAGCCCAGAAATGCGGTGGCGTCCAGGCGAAGATGATCAGCACCAGCAGCAACGCATGGCCTTCCACCTGGCCAGTGACCGCGGTCCAGCCCAGCAGTGGCGGCATGGCACCGGCCAGCCCGCCGATGACAATGTTCTGTGGCGTCGCCCGTTTCAGGAACAGGGTGTAAACACCGGCGTAACCCACGAGGGAGGCCAACGTCAGCCAGGCGGTCAGCTCGTTCACCTGCCACACCAGCACGACCATACCCAGGGCCGCCAGTACGGTAGCAAACAGCAGGGCGTCCAGCGGCGCAATCCGGCCAGTCGCCACCGGCCGTTTGCGAGTGCGGGCCATCACGGTATCAATCTTCTGATCCACCACGTGGTTCACCACCGCAGCCGCGCCGGCCAGCAGGGCGATTCCCAGGTTGCCGAACAGCAGCACGCTCCATCCGGGAACGCCTGGTGCTGCCAGCAGCATGCCGATCACCGAGGTAAGAATCATCAATGCCACTACCCGGGGCTTGGTCAGTTCCAGGTAATCGCGCCAGGAAATAGGGCTCGCATGCGTTGGATTCTGGATCGGCAGCGCCTTCACTTGCTCGCTCATGCCGTAACCTCCCGGTTTATGGTTGTTGTGTGAGGTGCGGGGGATAGTGCTGGCAGGGCCAGCTGATGATGCCGCCAGATCAGGTGCACCATCGACAGTAACAGGCCAGCGCCCATGGCGTTATGGGCAACGGCAACGATCAGGGGAATGTGCAGCCAGACGTTGGTCAGCCCCAGACAGAACTGGAGCACCAGGGCACCGCCCACCAGAGCGATAGCCCTGTCGAGACCGCTCTGGGCGCGCTGGCGCCACAGCAGCCCCAGCAATATGGCCAGATAACCCAACACAAGGACTGCGCCCAGGCGATGGCTGACGTGAATAGCAACCCGGCCATCGCTGGTCAGCTGGCCGCCCAGATAGTTGGGACCAACATGTTGGGTGATATCAAATCCATGCTGAAAATCCATGCCCTCGGGCCACCACTGACCCTGACAGGTAGGCAGATCGGTACAGGCAACGGCGGCGTAGTTGGCTGCCGTCCAGGCCCCCAGGGCAATCTGGGCAATGACCAGCAGCAAACCGCCATACAGCCAGGGTCGGAGTCTTGCCAGGGATGCCGCCATCGCCGGTCGCGGCGCCTCACTTTCACGTGCCCGCCGCCGGAGCCGCAGGGTCAGCAACAACAACAGGCTCAGGGTGGTAAATCCGCCCAGCAGATGCAGGGCCACCACCTGGGGCCAGAGCTTGAGGGTAACCGTCCACATGCCGAACGCGGCCTGCAACACGATAAAGCCGGCAATGAACAGCGGCAGTTTGACCGGAAGCCCCGCTCTGCGGTTGCGCACCGAGGCAATGGCCAGCCCGAATACCAGTAGTCCCAGGGTACCGGCGGCGTAGCGATGAATCATTTCGGGCCAGCCCTTGGAGACATCCACCGGGGTCTCCGGGAAACGGGCATTGGCAATGGCGATGCGGGTTTCATCCTGGGGCACGGTCAGAAAGCCATAACAGCCAGGCCAGTCCGGGCATCCCAGGCCGGCGTGAACCAGCCGTGTCCAGGCACCGAGCATAATCACCACCACTGCCAGCAAGCAGGCCAGGGTAGCCCAGAACGCCAGTTTCTTTGCTATTGCCCGGGATTGCTCCGGAGACATCGCCGTCATACCGCAGGCCTCCCGTTAGCCAATCTGTGACAGTTTCAGCAGGTGCTTCAGATCTTTAAGCAGCTGTTTGCCGGTGTGTTCGCTGCCATAGTGCATCATTACATTGCCAAACGGGTCGATCAGCAGGATTCTCGGTTGCTGCTCCGGGTTGATCCCGGCGGGCCATGCCGGTGTCTTGCCAGGGGCCGGTTGCAGGCGCTCCATCAACTGGTACTCATCAGACCAGCGCCGCTCCAGATCCGCCGGTACCGTGCCCAGATAGGCGGCACGACCAACACGCGGCGCGTTCTTGCCAAGCGCAACGTTAACCTGGCGAGCCAGATACAGCAGCTGCTCGCAGTCTTCCGTGCAACGTTCCGAAGCCACCAGCATCAGCCATTTCGGGTCGGCGACATCAACACCAAAGCGTGCCTGCAGGGGGTTCCCCGCAGCGGTTTGCAGATTCAGCTCTGCCACTGGCACCGGCGGTTGCACCAACTGCCCCTGATTGCTCTGACCGGCCGGATTAAGCCAGCCGGTGTAAAACATGACCGTCGCCACCAGCATGGGGCCGAACCCCACCGCAAAGAGCAACATGGCGGTGCGCCGGCCCCGCCTGACCTGAGCCGGGCTCGGGCCATCAGAATGAGAGAGAGAGTCAGCCGTTGTCGTTGTCATTGTCGGCTCCTGCCTTGGGTCTTTCGCTGTCTTTTTTATAACTCGCCACCAGAGTCAATATAGTCAGTGCTACCGCCAGTGCAAACCACTGGGCGGCGTATCCGTAGTGCGTCTGCGGGCCCATCACATCCGGCGCCCGGTCCGCCTGGTATGCACCCGGTTGCTGGCTGTCGGCAAGGTGAACAATCATCGGGGCCGGCGTGCTGCCCAACGCCCGGACCCGGCTCTCCGGCAACGCCTGGACCCGTCTCGGCCAGCCGGGTGTATCGGGCTCCTGCGCCCCCAGTACCGGCGGTTCCGGATAGGCCGCCAGCCGGCCCTGAAGGGTAAACAGAGGCTCAGGCGTCAGCACTTCCGGTAGTTGCTCACGACTGGCCGGTGCCGGCACCCAGCCCCGGTTGACCACCACCAAAGGGCCTGAGAGCGGCTCAAAAAGCGTCAGGACTTCGTAACCGGCGCGGCCGTCCCGGGTCCGATTGTCCAGCAACCAGGTCTGCTCCCGGTACCAACCGGTCAGGGTGACCGGTTGGCCCTCCTGCCATCCATCTGCAGCCGCCACATCCTGCCAGTCCCACCCGGCGCTTTCTGAATTCCAGGTCCGCAGCAGACTGGTTTTTTCCGCGGCGCGGTTCAGCTGCCAGACGCCCAGACTGATCAGCAGAGGCAGAAAGACACCGCTGAAGACCAGCAGGCGCCAGTCGAACTGCCAGCGGCGGGAGCTGAAACCCACTTAGCGCCGCTCTGCTATAGTGAAGTAACAAACCGGGGCGTTGTTCCCGGCACCAGAATGCTCAACAGGCTGCGGACCTGAAACAACCGGATTCCTCATGTTAAAACTTGCCATTGTCGTACTGCTGTTCGCCGTCATTATCAGCCTGTTCAGCGGGCTGTTTTTCCTGATTCGGGACGGCGGTAAAACCAACCGTGTGGTGAACTCACTGGCGGTGCGGGTCTCGCTCAGCGTGCTATTACTGGCCGTGGTGCTGATCGCGCTCTGGACCGGCGATCTCACCCTGAACCCGACGCCCTGACTTCACCTGCCTCAGAGCACATACACGAACACAAACAGACCCAGCCAGACCACGTCCACAAAATGCCAGTACCAGGCTGCCGCTTCAAAGCCGAAATGATTGTCGGCGGTGAAATGGCCTTTGATGATCCGGACCAGCATGATGGCGAGCATCAACGTACCCAGCATCACGTGGGCCCCGTGGAAACCCGTTAACATAAAGAACGTGCTGCCATAGATGCCGGACTGCAGGGTCAGGTCCAGGTCCTGATAGGCGTGCATGTACTCGTACCCCTGTACGAACATGAACACCACCGCCAACGCAATGGTGGCTCCCAGCCACAGCTTCACCTTGGCCCGGTGACCCGCTTTCAGGGCATGGTGGGCAATGGTCACGGTGAACGACGAGGTTACCAGCAGGATGGTGTTGATCAGCGGCAGGCCCCAGGGCCCGATCACTTCCTTCGGGCCCGGGTAGGCCTCAGGGTTAGGGTTGTTGACCAGAGGCCAACTGGCCTGAAAGCCTTCCCACAGCATGTTGCTACTGCCTTTATCACCCTCGCCCCCCAGCCAGGGCACCACGAACATCCGAACGTAGAAGAGCGCACCGAAGAAAGCCGCAAAAAACATGACTTCCGAGAAAATGAACCAGCTCATCCCCCAGCGGAAAGATCGGTCCATCTGGTCGCTGTATAGTCCGGCCCGGCTCTCGCGGATAACGCTGCCGAACCAGCCGAACAGCATGTACGCCATGATCAGGGCACCAATCCAGAACATGATCCAGGAACCGGTGGTGCTTTCACCCTGGTTGCCGTTCACCATGATGGCTGCCGCGCCATACAGGGTGACCCCCAGGCCAACGGTAGCGACAATGGGCCACTTGCTCTGTTCGGGAACGTAGTAGGTCTGGTGATCCGCCATAGCTGTCTCCGATGGCTTAGCCGTTATTGTTGGTTGTTTTTGCTGCCCCGGCGGCACCCGATACTTCGGCCTTCTGGCTCTGGTCGTAAAGGGTGTAGGACAGTGTCAGCTTGGTGATGTGTTCCGGCAGTTCCGGATCCACGATAAACACCAGAGGCATTTCTGTGCTTTCGCCGGCTTCCAGGGGCTGCTGGTTGAAACAGAAACACTCGGTCTTGTGGAAGTACAGGGTGCCCTCAGCCGGGGACAGGCTCGGAACTGCCTGTCCGACCATGGCCTGGTCGCTGCCATTTTCGGCGTAGAAATTGACGGTCACCGGCTCACCGGGATGCACCTTGATGCTGCGGGTCACCGGCCGGAATTCCCAGGACATACCCGGACCATTACTGGCCAGGAACTGGACCGTCACGGTGCGGTTGGCATCCACCTGGTTGGTGACCTGCGCTTCGTACCGGCCGCCGGTCTTGCCGTTGATACCGGTGATTTCGCAGAACACGTCGTACAGGGGCACCAAGGCAAAGCCGAAGGCAAACATACCGACCACGCCGGCCATGCACCAGGCAATCACCCGACCGTTGCTGCGTTTGCCGTGTTGCGGTTGTGGCTCTGCCATGGCGACCTCCCGGTTATTTCACTTCCGGCGGTGTCGAGAAAGTGTGATACGGCGCTGGTGAGGGCACCGTCCATTCCAGCCCTTCGGCACCATCCCAGGGTTTGGCGGTGGCCTTCTCGCCCCCTCGCACACACTTCACCACGATGAACAGGAACAGCAACTGACTGACGCCGAACATAAAGGCCCCGATGCTCGACACCATGTTGAAGTCAGCAAACTGCAGCGCGTAGTCCGGAATCCGCCGGGGCATGCCCGCCAGCCCCAGGAAGTGCATGGGGAAGAAAGCCAGGTTCATGCCGATGAACGACAGCCAGAAGTGGGTCTTGGCCAGGGTTTCGTCGTACATGTGGCCGGTCCACTTGGGCAGCCAGAAGTAGGCGGAAGCGAAGATGCCGAAGATGGCACCGGGCACCAGCACATAATGGAAATGCGCGACCACAAAGTAGGTATCGTGGTACTGGAAGTCCGCAGGCGCGATGGCCAGCATCAGACCGGAGAAACCACCGATAGTGAACAGAATGATAAAGGCCACGGCGAACAGCATGGGCGCCTCGAAACTCAGGGAGCCCCGGAACATGGTGGTGACCCAGTTGAACACCTTCACCCCGGTGGGCACGGCAATCAGCATGGTGGCGTACATGAAGAACAACTGCCCGGCCAGTGGAATACCCACGGTAAACATATGGTGCGCCCAGACCACGAACGACAACAGGGCAATGGCACCCACCGCATACACCATGGAGGCATAGCCAAACAGCGGCTTGCGGGAGAAGGCCGCAACAATGTGGGAGATGGCCCCGAACGCCGGCAGGATCATGATGTAAACCTCCGGATGCCCGAAGAACCAGAACACATGCTGGAACAGCACCGGATCGCCACCACCGGAGGCATCAAAGAAACTGGTACCGAAGTTGATGTCCATCAGCATCATGGTCACCACGCCGGCCAGCACCGGCATGACCGCAATCAACAGGAACGCGGTGATCAGCCAGGTCCAGACAAACAGGGGCATTTTCATCAGGGTCATGCCCGGCGCCCGCATGTTGAGAATGGTGGCAATGACATTGATGGCGCCCATGATTGAGGACACCCCCATGATGTGCACCGCGAAGATGAAGAACGTGGTGCTGGGTGGCCCATAGGTGGTGGAAAGCGGCGCATAGAAGGTCCAACCGAAGTTGGGGGCGCCGCCCTGCATGAACAGGGTGGAGACCAGAATCAGGAAGGCGCAGGGCAGCAGCCAGAAACTCCAGTTATTCATGCGCGGCAGTGCCATGTCGGGAGCGCCGATCATCAAGGGCAGCATCCAGTTGGCTAATCCGACAAAGGCCGGCATGACCGCCCCGAACACCATGATCAGACCGTGCATGGTGGTCATCTGGTTAAAGAACTCCGGCTGCACAATCTGCAGGCCGGGCTGGAACAGTTCGGCCCGGATGACCATGGCCATGCTGCCGCCGAGCAGGAACATGGCAAAACTGAACATCAGGTACATGGACCCGATGTCTTTATGGTTTGTGGTCAGCAGCCAGCGGCTGATGCCTTTGGCCGGGCCGTGGTGATGTTCCTGGCTGTGGGTATCTGCAACCGCACTCATGAAAACCCCCGTTACCGCCTTCTGATGTGGCTGGTGATTGTTGTTATCTGGCGTTGATTACTGCTGGTTCTTGTAATCAAAAATTTCCTTGGGCGTGACCATATCGCCGGTGTTGTTACCCCAGGCATTACGCTCATAGGTAATCACCGCGGCCAGGTCCACTTCGCTCAGCTGGTTGCCGAACGCCTGCATCGCCGTCCCGGACTTGCCGTTCACCACAATGTCGATGTGAGCCGTCATATCCCCGGTCGCAATCGGGCTACCCTTGAGCGCGGGGAACGCCGGGGGGGCCCCGCTGCCATCCGCCTGGTGGCAGGCCGCACAGGCTGTGGCGTAGGCCTTCTCACCACGCTCCATCAGTTCTTCCAGAGTCCAGTCTTTCTGGGTCAGCTGGCGCTCTTTCTCGGCTGCCTCGCGCTGCTCCGCCACCCAGGCGTTGTATTCCTCTTCCGGCACCGCCTCAACCACCACCGGCATGAAGCCGTGGTCCTTGCCACACAGCTCGGTGCACTGGCCACGGTAAATGCCCGGCTCATCCACCCGAGTCCAGGTTTCATTGATAAATCCGGGGATGGCATCTTTCTTCACACCAAACTCCGGCACCCACCAGGAGTGGATTACATCATTGGCGGTCAACAGAAAACGCACTTTCTTGCCGACTGGAATCACCAGCGGGTTGTCCACTTCCAGGAGGTAGTTTTCACCCTTGGCCTGGCGGTTCTCGATCTGGTCCCGGGGTGTGGACAGGCTGGAGAAATAACCGAAATCTTCATTGATATACTCATACTGCCAGCGCCACTGATAGCCGGTGACCTTGATATCCACTTCGGATTCGGTGGTGTCGTACATCTCCACCAGCGTTGCCGTGGCGGGAATGGCCATGGCCACGAGAATGGCGAACGGAATGATGGTCCAGAGAATTTCGACCACCGTGTTCTCGTGGAAATTGGCCGGTTTCGCGCCCTGGGATTTGCGATGGGCGAAAATGGACCAGAACATGACCCCGAACACCACCACACCGATGGCGACGCAGATCCAGAGAATGGTCATGTGAAGGCTGAAAATCTGATTACTGGTGCCGGTTACACCGGGCGTCATGTTCATGGTCCAGTCGGCCACGACCACAGCCGGTGACAACAGACCAGCGGCTAGGGCTACTGCCCGCTTGGCATGCACGCGCATACTGTGTCTCCACAGAGTGTTATTCTTGTCGGATTTTGCGTCATCCCTCCGAAATTTACCGATGGCACTCGCAACCGTCGGAAATCCCCGAGTGAAAGCCTGCTTATGGATACATCAAAATTGAGTATAGACACAGATCAAAAAAAGACTAAAAAATCCTTAAATCCAAATAAGATAAGCGCAGAGTTTTGAGAAGCATAAAGAATAAGCAGCGTGCGCCCGGCATCATTGACCGACGCCTGTGGGCACTGGCCTGGCCACTGATGCTGACCAATCTCACCGTGCCCCTGCTGGGCCTGGTGGACACCGCCGTGCTCGGCCATCTGCACAGTCCGGAATACCTGGGCGCGGTTGCCGTGGGCGCCAACCTGTTCAGCATCCTGTACTGGACTTTCGGTTTCATGCGCATGGGCACCACCGGACTGGCGGCGCAGGCCTGGGGCAAACGGGATGCCTTTGCTCAGGTCGCGCTGCTATTACGCTCAATCCTGCTGGCCATCGGCATCGGGCTGTTACTGATCCTGTTTCACCAACCGTTGATCCGAATCGGTCTGAAGCTGATGAATCCCAGCCCTGAGGTGGCCGCTCTGGCCGCAGAATACGCGGCTATCCGGATCTGGAGTGCGCCAGCGGTGCTGTGCCAGTACACCCTGGTGGGCTGGCTGATCGGTACCCAGTTCCCCCGCGGCCCCATGGTGATGCTGATCATCGCCAACGGCATCAACATTGTGCTGGACGTGTTCTTCGTTACGGTACTGGGCTGGAACAGCCGGGGCGTGGCCATGGCCACCGTGATGGCGGAATACGGTGCTGCCCTGATCGGGTTTGCCATCGTGCTCCGGAGGATGCCGGAAGGCCAGCGACTGACCCGCGCGCTGTTCGGGCAGCTGGCAGACTACCTGACCATTCTGCGGGTGAACCGTTACATCATGGTTCGCACCATTGCCCTGCTGCTGGTACTGGCGTTTTTCACCGCTCAGGGTGCCCGGCAGGGCGATGTCATCCTGGCCGCCAACGCCGTGCTGATCACCTTTTTGCTGGTGATTTCCAATGCCCTGGACGGATTCGCCAATGCTGCCGAAGCTTTGGTGGGTGAGGCCATTGGCCAGAACAGCCGGCGCCGGTTCCGCATGGTCTTCCTGAGCGCCCTGCGCTGGTCGATCTGGGGTGCGTTGCTGCTGACCGTTGCGTTCGTGCTCGGCGGCCGCTGGCTAATCAGCCTGCTGACCGGTCTGGAGGAGGTGCGAACTACCGCCTGGCAATACCTGCCCTGGCTCTGGCTGCTGCCATTTGCCTCGGTCTGGGGTTTTCTGCTTGATGGTGTGTTCATCGGCGCCACCCGCACCCGGGAAATGCAGAACACCATGCTGTTTTCAGCGCTGGCTGTGTTTCTGCCGGTCTGGTGGCTGACCACCGGGTGGGGCAACCACGGACTCTGGTTTGCGCTCATTACGCTGATGCTGGCGCGAGCCGGAAGCATGGGCTGGTTGTGCTGGCGCTATACCCGCGAGGACCGGTGGTTTGATGCCCGCTGAAGCCTGCTATACACACCGTAACCGTTAAATTTGCCAGTACAGGCAGCAAGGCAACAAATCTTGGCTACACTAGTCAGAAACGGCAGGCATGTTGCGGTAGCCAGCCCCTGCTTTCCTGCCTCCGGTTACTCCTTGATAGAACGGGAGGCGCCTTGCGACCTCAAATTGTTCAGACTTCGGCATCTCCTGAAATGACACCACAGGCCGTCCTTGAAATCATCGATCAGGCAAGGCGCCAGGAAGCACGATCCGGCGCCTTCTTACGCCAGATGAAAGAGAAAGCTGCCCGGCTGCCGGGTTCGGTGGTGGTGGATGGCTATCAACCGGCAACGTCCCTGTTCCAGTTCGCGGTGGAATACATTGAAATGGCGCCCAGGCTGGTGGAATGTGTTGACGCCTGTGCCCGGGAAGCCGGCATAACCGAACTGTTCCAACCCTTCATTGATGCCGCTACCCGCTACTTCACCCAGCCCTCGGTACTGCTGGTGCGCTACGATGGCCTGGACGGGCTGCTCATACGCGCCTACCTGTGTCACCGGTTGATGGAAGAAATGCACGATAACAACCGCTCTACCCGCGCCAGCGAACTGATTGACCTGGAAGCCACCCGGGCCAACCTGTTGGTGCACGAGCTCATTGGTGAACCCTTCGCCAATGAGCTGGACGATGCCATTACCGTTACCGTACTCCAGATTGCCGGCACCCCGGATTATTACGACCTGGACCTGGAACCCTTCATCGACCAGGTCAATAACCAGGCCTGGGACTGGATGCGACAGTACTGGGAAAACCTGCTGGAGCGGAACCACATCCGCTTCGCCCTCGGGCCGTCGTGCTGAGTTTAATAACAACACGTCACTGAATTGCCTCCGGAAAAACAGTATTCTTGCCCTCCCGAACAACACTGAGGAGGCCAAACGTGCTGGATAATGCCGATCTGGGAAAACTGATTGTACGGCTGACACTGGGCGGGTTACTGCTGTTCCACGGCATCGCCAAACTGCTCAATGGCATTGGCTTTATCGAAGGCCAGCTGGCCAGCCATGGCCTGCCCACGATCCTGGCCTACGGCGTCTATATCGGGGAAGTGATTGCACCGCTGATGGTGATTCTCGGATACCAGACCCGGATTGGCGCCCTGATCATTGTCTTCAACATGATCGTCGCCATCGCCCTGGTGCATGGCCATCAGCTGTTGACCCTGAGCAGCAATGGCGGCTGGGCGCTGGAACTTCAGGGCTTCTTCCTGTTCACCGCACTGGCGCTGATTTTCCTGGGGCCGGGCCGGTACAAGCTCAAGAACTGAGGTCAGCCGGTGGTGGGCGCAACCGCTTTCGGGTGCCAGACCACCACCCGGTTGCGCCCATCAGACTTGGCGGCGTAGAGCGCCTCATCGGCGCGGCGAATCAGTTCCTGACAATCGGATTGCCGGTTGGGGGTCAGTGTCGCCACACCCAGACTGATGGTCAGGCTGACCGGCGACATATGCTCGCCGCTGTTGACCGGCGTTCGGGCGACCGATAGCCGCATCCGTTCCGCCACTTGCTGCGCGCCGGCCACATCCGTGGTGGGCAGCAGAATGGCGAACTCCTCACCGCCGTAACGAGCCACCAGGTCTCCAGAGCGCTGGACTTCATCGGACAGAATTGCGGCCAGCGCCACCAGACAATCGTCTCCCACCAGATGGCCGAAGCGGTCGTTCACCTGCTTGAAGTGGTCAATATCCAGCAGAATCAGGCTCAATTCATGCTCGTGACGCAACGCCCGGTTCCACTCGGTTTCCAGTTTCTCATCAAACCGGCGCCGGTTGGCGACGTGAGTCAGGCCATCGGTCAGGCTGATGGCCCGTAACTGCTCGTTTGCCTGCTCCAGCTCCTCGGTGCGTTCCCGAACCCGGGATTCCAGGGTCAGGTTGGCCTGGCGCTGTATGTCCAGGGCATGCTCCTGGGCCTGTTGCCGGCGCCGGCGCTCCATGTTGATCCGGTAGGCCAGGGCAAACGACAGCAGAATCACCTCAACCGCCACCCCGGCCTGGGGCGCCAACTCGGTAAACGGACTGCGCGGAATCCAGCCCAGCTTGCTGACCGCCAGCACCAGATGCCCCAGCAGCAAGGGCGTCCAGGCAAGTACATAAAAGCCGCCCAGGATCTGGCCCCTGCGCCAGACATTGATACCAATCAGCCAGGCCACCGGGGTCGCGAACGCAGCCAGACTGCTTATCCAGATAATGCCCACCTGGTAAGAACCGAGGAAACCATAGATCAGACCCAACAGGTTGACCGCCAGCAGTGCCTGAAGAATCCGATAACCCCAGCGCGAGTAACTCTTGACCAACAGGAATTTCATGGTGAAAACAATGGCCGCAATCAGCGCGGCACTGACCACCGGCACAGTGAAGTAACGGTTGATCCACGGCACGTCAGGCCAGAACCACTGGAACAGCAGGCCATTGAAGTTGAGCTGCACAGCACCGGAACAGACAACCGTCAGCACATACCAGAGGTAGGTCTGGTGGCGGACAATCAGGAACAGAAACAGGTTATACAGGGCCAGAGCGACCACGATTCCCAGGAACATGGTCTGCCAGCCATAGGAAATCTGCTCGTTAGCAAGAAATTCGGCGGACGGGGTTACCGCGACGGGAACCTGAACCGAGCCCTGGGTCTGCACACGAATCCAGGCGGTGACCGGCTCGGTATTGGACGGCACCAGAAAGACGAAATTGCGGTGCACAATCGGCCGGCTGTCGAACGGCCGGGTGTCCCCGGTGTGATGGGATTCGATAATCCGGCCATCCAGTTCCCAATACACCGACACTTCATCGAGCAGGGGATAACCCACTTCCAGAACCCGGTTGGCGGGTTGCGACGGTACCCGTACCTGCAACCAGAATTCGTCGTCACTGAATCCCCGGTTCAGGGTCTGGCCTGCGGGAACCGTCTGCCACTGGTCAGGGCCGATGGCGCGGACCGCCTCGACATCCCTGGCCCCCTGAGGTACCGACAACCATTGGAAGGCTACCGGCTCGGCATGGGCAGCATTGAAGGCCAAGCACAGCAGCAAGGTAAGGAATATGCCTGTTCTGCGGGAAATGCGCCCGTTCATTCTTGTCTGTAATTTCCGGCCCGAGGTGCTTGAACTACACTGTTGTGTTCTGATGGGAAACACCATAACCAACCGTGCTTCACAAACAGTGTAGACGGATATCCCGCTCAAGTCCGACGAAATTAAGGGGTAAAGCCCCGCTACCACCAGAGAGGAAGACATGCCCGAACGCAGACACACGGTTCAGCCCGGCCGCTACCGGCACTACAAAGGCAAGGACTACGACGTGATCGGCGTGGCCCGCCACAGCGAAACCGAAGAGCCGCTGGTGGTCTATCGCTGCCTGTACGGCGACCATAGTCTATGGGTTCGCCCGCTCCCCATGTTTCTGGAAACCGTCGATGTGGCCGGCGAACAGGTTCCCCGTTTCATGCGAGTTGAGGACGAGTAACGGTTACACAACCGTTTTGACTGCGGCGGCCATTTCCTGCACATTAGCGCACTTTTCGTGCTGCCGGCGCCCAAAAGGTGCCGGTAAACCCTCGATTCCTATCCGGAGTTTGCCATGAATGCCGTAGTTGCCGCGGTACTGATCATGCTCGTACTGAGCCTGTGCCGCATTCACGTTGTTGTTGCCCTGATCATCGGCGCCATTTCCGGTGGCCTGGTGGCGGGCATGTCCCTTGAAGAGACCATCAATGCCTTCAATACCGGCCTGGGCGGTGGTGCCACCGTGGCCTTGTCCTATGCCACCCTGGGCGCGTTTGCCGTCGCAATCGGAAAATCGGGGCTGGCCCACGCCCTGGCCGACAAGGCCCTGGCCATGGTGGGCCGGCAGGATGAAGGGGGCGCTGCCACCGGCATCCGGTTCATGATCATCGGTCTGCTGCTGGCCATTGCCGTATCGTCCCAGAACATCCTGCCGATTCACATCGCCTTCATTCCGCTGGTCGTGCCGCCACTGCTGTACGTGATGGCGAAGTTGAACATGGACCGCCGGCTGGTGGCCTGCGTGCTGACCTTCGGCCTGATCACGCCTTACATGTTCCTGCCGGTAGGCTTCGGCGGTATCTATCTGAACGAGATCCTGCTGGCCAATGTGGCCGACAACGGCGTTGATGCCAGCAACCTGAACGTCATGTCTGCCATGGCGCTGCCGGCCCTGGGCATGCTCCTGGGCCTGCTGGTTGCGGTCTTCTTCAGCTACCGGGGCGGTCGCGGCTATGACCTCAAGCGTATCGAACAGACCGAGCGTGTGGATGTGAAATACAGCCCCAGAACGCTGGTGATGGCGCTGGTCGCCATTGCTGTGGCGTTCGTGGTGCAACTCTGGCTGGGCTCCATGATCCTGGGCGCCCTGGCCGGCTTCGTGCTGTTCAATGTCTCTGGCGTGGTGAAATGGAAAGAAGCCGACGACCTGTTCACCGAAGGCATGAAAATGCTGGCCATGATCGGCTTCATCATGATTGCCGCCAACGGCTTTGCGGAAGTCATGCGGGAAACCGGCGAAATCGCCACTCTGGTGGAAGGTTCGGTCGCCGCCATAGGCGAGAACAAGGCGCTGGCAGCATTGCTGATGCTGGTGGTGGGCCTGTTGATCACCATGGGCATCGGGTCATCGTTCTCGACCATCCCCATTATCGCCGCCCTGTATGTGCCACTGGCGCTGCAACTGGGCTTCAGCCCCCTGGCCATCGTGGCCCTGGTGGGTACGGCGGGTGCTCTGGGTGATGCCGGCTCTCCGGCATCAGACTCCACTCTTGGCCCCACCGCCGGCCTGAATGTGGATGGCCAGCACAACCATATCTGGGACACCGTGGTGCCCACGTTCCTGCACTACAACCTGCCACTGCTGGCCTTCGGCTGGCTGGCCGCCATGGTGCTCTGAGGCACCGGCAACACCCTCGGTTTGCCACCGGCCAAAGACGGCCAGGCAAGCCGGGGGATCAGTCTTCTGAACCGGACTTGAAGAACACCACCTGTTTTACCGTGTGATCATCCTTGTTGTCGCGCTTGTTCACCCGGGTCTCGATCTCCGGTGCCGCCGGCTGCTCCTGATCGGACATGGCATCGGTAAAACCGCATGCCACGCATTCGCGCACCTGCTCACCGTCGTCATCGGTAAACATCATGATCTTGTCCATCTCCGCACAACGGGGACAGACAGCACCGGCGATAAAGCGTTTCGGACTCGTCATAACTCAACTCCAGATAAGTCACCCGATGGCCAGTACGACCACCGGGCGTGATTGTATCAGGCCGCTTCGTCCGTAATGCCGGTCTGCTTCAGCAAGGCATCCACCTCGGGCTCCCGGCCCCGGAACGCCTTGAACAGCTCCATGGGCTCCTGCGAACCGCCTTTCTCCAGAATGTTGTGCAGGAAGGCCTTGCCGGTTTCCGGATCAAAAATACCATTCTCCTCAAACAGCGAGAACGCATCGGCCGCCAGCACTTCCGCCCACTTGTAGCTGTAATAGCCCGCCGCGTAGCCCCCGGCGAAAATGTGGGAGAAAGCATTCGGAAAACGATTGAACTCCGGCGCCTGAACCACGGCAATCTCTTCCCGCACTGTCCGGTGCATGTCGAGCGGATTGGTCGGCGCCTGCTCGCTGAATTCCGCATGCAACCGGAAATCGAACAGCGAGAACTCCAGCTGCCGCACCATGGCCATCCCGGACTGGAAGTTCTTGGCCGCCAACAGTTTCTGCAGCAGATCTTCCGGCAGCGGTTCTCCGGTTTCATGGTGACTGGCAATCAGTGCCAGCGACTCCGGATTCCAGCACCAGTTCTCCAGGAACTGGCTGGGCAACTCCACCGCATCCCAGGCCACACCGTTAATGCCCGACACATCCATCACCTCCACCTGGGTCAGCATGTGATGCAGGCCATGGCCAAACTCGTGGAACAGGGTGGTGACTTCGTCGTGGGTCAGCAGCGACGGCTTGCCGTCCACCGGCGGCGTGAAGTTGCAGGTCAGGAACGCTACTGGCAACTGCAACCGGCCGCGCAGATCGCGCCAGCGCACCCGGCAGTCCGCCATCCAGGCACCACCACGTTTGCCCTGGCGGGCATAGAGGTCCAGGTAGAACCAGGCAATCGGCTCGCCGTGGCGACTGATGCAGTAGGCCTGGGCATCTGCGTGCCAGGTTTCCACCTCCGGATGGGCTTCGATCTGAACATCAAACAGCTTCTCTGCCACCCGGAACAGGCCCGGCACCACCTTGTCCACCGGGAACCAGGGGCGCAGGGTTTCCGGAGAAATGTCATAACGCTTCTGGCGCAGCTTCTCGCTGTAATAGCCGACATCCCAGGCCTGAAGATCCTCGACGCCGTATTCGTCTTTCACAAACGCCTTCAGCTCGGCGAACTCCTTCTCCGCCTGGGGCTTGGATTTCGCCGCCAACTGATTCAGGAATTCCATCACCTCATCGACACTGCGGGCCATCTTGGTGGCCAGCGAACGCTCGGCGTAGTTGTCGAATCCGAGCAACTGGGCGAGGGCATGGCGACGCTTGAGAATCTCAGCCATCACCGGGGTATTGTCCCACTTCGCGGCATCCGGGCCCTGATCTGACGCCCGGGTAACAAACGCCTCGTACACTTCCCGGCGCAGGCTGCGGTTGTCACCGTAGGTCATCACCGGATAGAAACTCGGGAAATCCAGGGTAATCACATAGCCGTCCAGCTCCTTCTGCCGGGCCGCCTGCCTGGCGCCTTCAATGGCCGTTTCCGGCAGACCGGACAGCTCGTCCACATCGGTGATGTGCTTGTACCAGTGCTGAGTGGCGTCCAGCACGTTATCGCTGAACTTGTTGGACAGTTCCGCCAGCTCCCGGGACAGTTCCGCGTAACGCTTTTTCTTGTCCTCAGGCAGATCCACACCACCGAGCCGGAAATCCCGCAGGATGTTCTCGATGGACTTGCGCTGGGATTCGCTCAGATTGTGGAAATCATCGCGGGCGGCCAGTTTTTTATAGGCCTCACACAAGGCACTGTTCTGGCTGACTTCCGTGCTGTATTCGGTCAGTTTTTCCAGGCAGTTCTTGTACACTTTGCGCAGGTCATCGTTGTTCATGACACCGTTCAGGTGGGAGATCACCGACCAGGCATTGCTTAGCTTGTTTTCCAGCTCCTGCATGGGCTGAGCCAGAGTTTCCCAACTGGGATCCTCCTGCTGGGCCAGCGTCTGGATCTTCATCCGGTTCTCGCTGAGAATCTGGTCTATGGCCGTTTCCATGTGCTCGGTACGGATATGACCGAACTTCGGCAACAGATCGTCAGTCAGTAGCGGGTTATTCATAGGTCCCCTTCTCAGCCGTTCGTTAATGAGATAGCTTGCACCAACTTACGGGGTGCCGGTGGGGGATGGCTTTCAGAAACTGTGTGGAGCCAGGGATGGCGGAACTCAAGCGTCACAGGGGCTCCGCCGAGCGTTTATGAAGCGAAGCTTCATGCGACCGCTGAGCGACCGCAATCTGTGATTGCGGGCCGGACTCCGCAGGAGTGCCGAAGGAGCGTGTTTCTGAAAGCCATCCCCCACCGGCACCTTGCACCGCACTTGGACAGCATTGAGGTATATGTAATGGCGAATGTACGAACTCACAAGGGTATCACACCACAATTTGGCGAACGCACCTGGGTAGACGACAGCGCCGTGGTCATCGGAGATGTACAAATGGGGGAGGATTGCTCGGTCTGGCCCATGACCGTAATCCGAGGCGACATGCACAAGATCCGCATCGGCGACCGTTGCAGCATCCAGGACGGCTCGGTGCTGCACATCACCCACGCCAGCGACTACAACCCCGGCGGCTGGCCGCTGATCCTGGGCGACGACGTGACCGTTGGCCACAAAGCCCTGCTGCATGGCTGCACCATTGGCAGCCGGGTTCTGGTCGGCATGGGCTGTACCGTAATGGACGGCGCCGTGGTGGAAGACGAAGTCATTATCGGCGCCGGCACCCTGGTACCGCCAGGCAAACGCCTGGAATCCGGCTACCTGTACGTGGGCTCCCCGTGCAAGCAGGCCCGGGCCCTGAGCGACAAGGAAAAAACGTTCTTCAAATACACTGCCGCCAACTACGTCAAACTGAAAGACGAATACCTGAATCCCTCAGAATAAAAAGCAGCGGCAAGGCAGCCTTGCCGGGAATCAATTCCCGGCCGCTGCCTTTTTTTGTGCGCCGGCGTTTTCCAGGACGCGGGCATACTCTGCACTACGCCGGTGAAGAGCAACCCGATCCAGAATGGTTGCTCCGTGTTCGTCTTCAGCATTCAGGTCACGACCGGCTTCAACAAAAAAGCTGATAAAGCGCTCGAAGTCTTCGGCCCGCATAGATTCATAAGCCCGACTCAGCACGAAATAATCGGCATTGATGCTTCGGTCCCAGGGGGTCAGGTCGAGATAGCTCTTTACCCGCTCGTCACTCCATTCCTCACCAATGACTTTCGGTTTGTCCGGTCCGCTCATGCTGGCATCTCCTGCTGTGTGCAATTCAGGGCGCACAGTATAAGGCTTTGAATGGGCAGAGGTTATATGAATCCACTATGAGTATCTGCGCTGCGAGCATAAGGAGAGCGGAGATACCGGCGGCTCAGGGCAGGATTTCCACCGGCAGGTCTGCGGTGGGCACTTCATCACTGCATTCGGGGTTACGGATGGCGATTTCCACCCGGCGATTGATAGCGCGGTTTTCCGGGCTGGTGTTGGGGGCCAGTGGCCGGGTCTCGGCACGGCCCGCGGCAACGACCCGCTCGGCGGGGATATCCCGGTTGAGTACCAGTTCATGCACCACCGAGACCGCCCGGGCAGCAGACAGGTCCCAGTTTGAGCGGTACTGACTGCTGGAAATCGGTCGATCGTCGGAATGCCCGGAAACCACCACATCCCCGCTACAGGCAGACAGTACACTCACCACACGCTCGATGATCGGGATCATTTCCGGCTTGATGGTGGCGTCGCCAGAGCGGAAGGTCGCTTCCTCC
The DNA here is from genome assembly GCF_030541085.1 of Marinobacter sp. ST-43. NCBI lineage: Bacteria > Pseudomonadati > Pseudomonadota > Gammaproteobacteria > Pseudomonadales > Marinobacteraceae > Marinobacter > Marinobacter sp. ST-43. The sequence goes on along the minus strand of NZ_JASSVO010000004.1, from coordinate 138,187 downwards.
GAGAACCGGATAACCACCTGATCCTCGTCGTAGTTCACATGCAGGGCTTCGGAAGCCACTTCCTCTTCCAGTTCCCGAACCAGACGCCCGGCCAGGTCCAGCACACCGCCGGGTATCTGCCGGGTTTCCGAGCGCTCGGTACGCTCATCAATAAACTCAGGTTGTTGTTGCAACGACTCCGACGGTTCGGGCAGCGAGACGGTATCCGATTCAACCAGGGTAATAGGGGAGCCACCCACGTCCTCCGCCACCACGTTGCTGGAGCCAAAGGCCAGCGACATGGAGTTGGCCATGGCCCGGTACTTTTCCACATCCATTTCGGCGAAGGACAGCAGCAGAATAAAAAACGTCAGCAGCAATGTGGCCAGATCGGCAAACGTCACGATCCAGTCCGGGGTGCCTTTCTTGCCCCGGTTCTTTTTCAGTGGCCGTGCCGGTTGCAAACCTCAGGCCTCCCGCTCGGGTTCGAGGTTGGTGCGGTGTTCCGGAGACACGTAGGAAGACAGCAGTTCGGTCATAACCCTGGGGTTTTCACCGCGCATGATGCTCTTGATGGAGGTAATGATCAGCATCTGGTTACGGGCATCGTCTTCCGCCTTCAGCTGCAACTTGTCGGCCAGGGGTAACGCCATCAGCTGGGCAATGAATGCGCCGTACAGGGTGGTCAGCAGGGCAATGGCCATGGCCGGACCAATAGAGGAAGGATCATCAAGGGTATTGAGCATTTGCACCAGCCCCACCAGGGTACCGAGCATGCCGATGGCCGGTGCCGATTCGCCAATACCGCGGAACACCCGTTCCGCCACTTCGTAGCGTTCGGCGGTCTGCTGGCTATCCTGCAACAGGGCCTCTTCCACCAGTTCCGGCGGGTGGCCATCGACACAGAGGTTGATGGCTTTCTGCAGGAACTCGTCCTTGGTGTCATGGTTCTCCAGACCCAGAATGCCCTCCTTGCGAACCACCCGGGCCAGCACGCCCACTTCCCGAATCAGTTCCGCCGGGCGCGCCAACCGGTCCGTAAAGGCTGCGCGGAAAGCCAGTCGGAAAGCACTCAGCACGGAGGGCATCCGGAATTTGATCAGGGTTACGGCAAACGTACCCCCGAGTACGATGGCCAGGCCTGGCAGGTTCAGAAAGGTAAGCACGGTTGCATTCGCCAACATGGCGAGCAACACAATCAGGGTTCCGGCTAGCAACCCGACAAGCGTAAGAATATCCATAACTGACCCTTATCGACGGCTCGGCTGCATCGCCTGCCTCAGTCTGTTCTCAGTTCCTCGATGACGGCCGAGGTTTCCGGGCGTACGCCCCGCCACACGAAAAAAGCTTCGGCAGCCTGTTCCACCAACATACCCAGACCGTCAAACACGTGTACGGCGCCATGATCCAGGGCCCACTGGTTAAACGTGGTGGTCTGCAGAGAATACATCATGTCGTAGACCACGGTATCTGCGCCGATCACATCTGCCGTAATGGCTGGCAAATCGCCCTTCAGGCTGGCGCTGGTGCCGTTGATCACCAGATCAAACGGTCCTTCGACCTGCTCAAAACCACAGGCCGAGAGTTCAATGCCACTGTGTTCCCGGCCGAACAGCCGGGCCAGCGCTTCGGCCCTGGCGACAGTACGATTGGCCACAACCACACTGGCGGGCTGCTCGTCCAGCAGAGGCCCGAGCACACCGCGCACCGCACCACCAGCGCCCAGCACCAGCACACGCGCGCCCTTCAGAGGCACGCCATGGTTGTCCCGGAGGTCGCGAACAATACCCACACCATCTGTGTTATCGGCCACCAGCTGGTCTTCTTGATCCAGATAGAGAGTATTGGCGGCACCTGCCAGCTCGGCCCGGTGAGTCCGGTGCTCGGCCAGGGTCCAGGCCTGTTCCTTGAACGGCACCGTAATGTTCAGACCCTTGCCGCCGTGGTCAAAGAAGTGATGAACGGTGCCGGCGAAATCCTCCAGCGGCGCCTGAATCGCGGTGTATTCCACGGCCTCACCGGTCTGTTGGGCAAACAGGCTGTGGATACGGGGTGATTTGCTGTGGCTGATGGGGTTGCCCACCACGGCATACAGATCGTTAGTCATTACATTCCTCCAACCAGTCACGGCCGGTCAGAAAATACTCGGTCAGCCGGGCTTCCTCAGTGCCTGGCTCCGGACGGCGGTCGTAATCCCAGCGCACCAACGGGGGCAGGGACATCAGGATAGACTCGGCCCGGCCGCCCGACTGCAGTCCAAACAGCGTGCCCCGGTCGTACACCAGGTTAAACTCGACATAGCGGCCCCGGCGGTAGAGCTGGAATTCCCGCTCCCGTTCCCCCCAAGGCTGATCCATACGCCGGCGCACAATCGGCTCGTAGGCCTCAATGTAACTGTCGCCCACGGCCTGCATAAAGGCAAAGTCACGGTCGAAATCGCCAGTGTTGTAGTCATCAAAGAACAGCCCGCCAACGCCCCGTGGCTCCTGCCGGTGTTTGAGGTAGAAATAGTCGTCGCACCAGCGCTTGTAGTCCGCGTAGACGGAGTCACCGAATGGCTGGCAGGCTGCCTTTGCGGTGCGGTGCCAGTGCACGCAGTCTTCCTCAAATCCGTAATAGGGCGTGAGGTCATAGCCACCACCGAACCAGTACACCGGAGCGCTGTCCTCCGGCGTAGCGATGAAAAAGCGCACGTTGGCATGAGACGTGGGCACGTATGGATTGTTCGGATGAATCACCAGCGACACCCCCATGGCCTGCCAGGGTGCGCCCGCCAGGTGAGGGCGGTGAGCCGTGGCAGACGCTGGCATGGTCTCGCCCATCACGTGGGAAAAGTTAACGCCGCCCTTCTCGATAACACCACCGTCGGCCAGTACGCGGCTGATACCGCCACCGCCTTCCGGCCGCTGCCAACTGTCACGGATAAACGATGCCTGGCCATCGACCGCTTCCAGCCGCTGACAAATGCGCTCCTGAAGACCGATGAGGTAGTCCTTGACGGCCTGGATATCCGGCTGCTGTGACATGAATTCTCCTAGCGAAACTGTTGACCGGTAACAATATCAATAATGCGACTGGGCTTGCGATTGCCGCCCAGCGCACCGGGGACAATACGATCTATGCGGTCGCCGAAATAGCGCCGCACCTGCCAGATGGCACGGGCCGGCTGACGCCCCGCCGGATTGCATGAGGTACTGACCAGCGGCATACCCGTCGCCTCACACAGGGCCCGCACCACCGGATGATCACTGACTCGAACGGCGATGGAACTGTGTTTGCCGCGGACCCACTCCGGCACCTGCTGGTTTACGTCCGGCAACAGACAAGTGACCGGCCCTGGCCAGTGGCGCAGAGCCTCGCTCTGAACGGCGTCGGGCAACGGATCCAGCAGGAAACGCACCTGTTCAACCGAGGCTGCCACCAGTATCACGCCCTTCTCCATGGGCCGCTGCTTGAGCTCAAGGATGTATTCGACCGCCTCCCGGTTCCAGGGATCGCACCCCAGTCCCCACACCGCTTCCGTGGGATAGGCGATTACCCCGCCTGCCAGTACCGTCTGGCGGGCAAGAGCCAGTTGAAGAAAACTCGGAGAAGATGTATCCGCCATCAGATATCGGCGCCCTCATGCAGAACAATGAACAAGGTCCCGACCGGTGCGCTGATAACCACCCGGGCAGGCATGGGCGAGGCCCTCAAGCTCCAGGATCAGTAGTGACTGCAGCAACTGATCCGCGGGCAAACCCGTGGCAAGGCCCAGTGCATCGGTAGACTGCGGATCATACCCCAAAGCCTCGAATACCGCGATTTCCCGGCTGTCCAGAAACGACAGGTCTGACGAATTCTCCGTTGCTTCCGGTTCTGCGGGCTGCGCCTGCATGGACCACCAGGTACCCAGTTCTTCCATCACGTCGTCGGCGGTCTCCACCAGCCGGGCGCCCTGGCGAATCAGTTGGTGACAGCCCCGGGCCACCGGGCTGTGCACCGAACCGGGAATGGCAAACACCTCCCGCCCCTGCTCGAGGGCGGTTCGAGCGGTAATCAGTGAACCGCTCCGGAGGCTGGCCTCCACCACCAGCACGCCCCGGGCGAGGCCACTGATAATGCGGTTACGCTGGGGGAAATAGGCGGCCCTGGCCTGGGTGCCCGGCGGGTACTCAGAAACAATCAAGCCGTTCTCAATGATGCGGTGGGCCAGGTTACGATGTTGGGCCGGATACAACCGGTCGAGACCACAACCCACCACCGCCAGTGTCGGATAGCCAGCATCCAGGGCGCCGGCGTGGGCTGCGCCATCTATTCCGAGGGCCAGACCGCTGGTGATCAGCAGCCCCCGCCGGCTGAGTTCGGCAGAAAACTGGCGGGCATGGTCCAGCCCCGCCCGGGTGGCGTTGCGACTGCCGACCACGCCCAGTTGGTCCCGTTGCAATAACTCAACGTTACCCAGGGTATAGAGCACCAGAGGCGCATTGTGGATATGGCGCAGGCATTCCGGGTAGGGCGCCTGGCCTTGTCCGAGCACGCCAATACCCCGTTCCCGACATTGGCGATAGATATCCAGTGCCCGGGCTATGACGCCCTGGCTGAGCTCCCCCGCCTGCCAGGCGACAATCGCCTCCACGGCATCGCCGCCAAGCCCCATGGCGCGAAGCGTGGCAGCATTCAGGGGCAGGATATCGGTGAGCGTATCAACAGAACCCAGAATCCGCTCCCTGAGGGGGATTCCGAACCGGGGCAGCAGTGACAGCAGCAGCCACTGGCCTGCCGGTGTTTGCAGAAATTCCTGATCTGACATTTTCTCTTCCTTGAAAACAACAATGGCCGGGCATTCCGGCCCGGCCATGTCTTATTCCTTCAACTCATCAAACGCGCGGCCTCAGGGATTGGTGACCTTGTCACCCACCGAGAGGGGCCGCGTTGCCTGCAGCACCAGACCGTAGCTCATTTTCTCATAGGCCTGGAACACCATCAGCAGGCCAGCCCGCTCAGACGGCAATTCAATGGTTTCGCCGGTGACCGGGTCACGAACCATGTTGCCCGCCTTCAGCACCGCCAGCACATTACCGGGCGCCAGGCCTTCGCGCTCACCACGGTTAATGGCGACCACATCGTACTGACCGATCTGGCTGACACCGCCATCGACAGAAATCATCTTGCCTTCGATCTCACTATCCGGCGAGCTGGGCACGAAGCTGGTGGTCAGCCGGCGATCTTCATTCACCAGCAACCGGTCGCCAATACGCACTTCTTCACTGGACTTGGTAATGCCTACGGTCAGCACATCACCGTTTTCGGCATTAACGTTACCGCGGGCAATGCTCCGGGCTTCCAGGCCAAGGAACTCGCCGGTGTCCGGATCCACAAATTCCTTGCTGCGACGGAAAATACCCACGCGATCGGCCGGCTTCTCGCCGCGAGCGTAAATACGGTCACCGGCACCGGTGATGATGCGTCCGTCCTCACCTTCAAGCACATAGGGCGCACCGTTAATTTCTTCCGGGCTGACAATACGGGTTTCGGTCAGGAAACTGGCGATGGCATCCAGGGGGATGGCCGGTATTGGTGTGTCGATGGCCTCGGAACGAACCTGGGGCGAGAGCTTCACCACATCGCTGGTCGCGACCTTGGTAATCCGGGGTTTGCCATCGATGTACACCAGTGCCAGGCGGTCACCGGGATAGATCAGGTGTGGGTTGGCAACCTGCGGGTTCACGTGCCAGATTTCCGGCCAGTACCACGGGTTGTTCAGGAATCGCGCTGAAATGTCCCAGAGGGTGTCCCCTTTGACGACAGTGTAACGCTCAGGATGATCAGACCTCAGCTCCGGCTGTGCCTGGGCCCAGGAGGTAAACAGCAGCGCAGAGGCTGCCAGAGCGTACAACAGTTTCCTCATTGTTTATGTCCTTGATCGCGTGCCTTGAATCTTTGCGTTCGGTAATGTCGCCGCAGAATCCCCGCAGCATATTACGTTGTTATTCCCGTTACTATAGAAGAAGTCCCGGAATTTGTGATGTTATCTTTTGTTCTTCGAGTGATTTCTGCAGCCATCGAAGCGCATTCGTGAAAGATTTTAACTATGAACTGATCAGTTTGTACTCAATCGGCGAATTATTGGATAATAGGCACCGTCAGGCGGACGTTATTACCTTGAACCCGGGAACTCTGCCAGCATTAACGGTTCATACTGTCGGAATCTCTGGATTCATCATAGGCAGACCAAGAAAATTTGCGCAGTACGCTGTCGCATTTCGGCAATCGGTTTCACAGCGTTACAAATGGTAAAATTCTGCGCTGGGCAGCCCGTAAAACAGGCTGACATTAGAGATTGCCCGATACACACAGGCCAGAAGCAAGAGCATTATGATTCGAGAAATTCTTGAGTATCCGGACCCACGACTTCGCACCATCGCCAAGCCGGTGGAGGAAGTGACCGATGACATCCGTACGCTGATCGACGACATGTTCGAGACCATGTACGATGCCCGCGGCATTGGCCTGGCCGCGACCCAGGTGGATGTGCACAAGCAGATCATCGTAATGGATCTGTCCGAAGATAAAACCGAGCCGCGGGTGTTCATCAACCCGAAAGTGGAAGTGCTGGATGGCGAGCTCGAAGCCATGCAGGAAGGCTGCCTGTCGGTACCGGGGTTCTATGAAGATGTGAAGCGCATCGAGCACTGCCGGATTACCGCCAAGGATCGCGACGGCAAGGAGTTTGTCCTGGAGGCTGAAGGCCTGCTGGCAGTTTGCATCCAGCATGAAATGGACCACCTGAATGGCAAGCTGTTTGTCGATTACCTGAGCCAGCTCAAACGTAATCGCATTCGCAAGAAGCTGGAAAAGCTGCACAAGCAGAGCGCCTGAGGCGCTGCCAGCATAGACCGAATTCAGGACCGGGTTACGACCCGGTTTTTTCGTATCAACGACACAGAGAAGCAACCAACGTGCGCATTGTGTTTGCCGGCACGCCGGATTTCGCCGCCACCGCCCTGAAAACCCTGCTGAATGCCGGTTACGACATCGTCGGCGTTTACACCCAGCCTGATCGCCCCGCCGGCCGCGGCCGCAAACTGATGCCCAGCCCGGTTAAACAGGTGGCACTGGATACTGGTATTCCCGTGTATCAACCGGTCAGTCTGAAGCCAGAAGAGGCCCAACAGGAACTGGCGTCACTGCAACCGGATGTGATGATCGTGGCTGCCTATGGCCTGATTCTGCCCAAGGCAGTGCTGAACATACCAACCCATGGCTGCCTGAACATTCACGCCTCCCTGCTGCCGCGATGGCGTGGCGCCGCCCCTATCCAGCGGGCGATTGCCGCCGGCGATGCCGAAACCGGAATCACCATCATGCAGATGGACGAGGGCCTGGATACCGGCGACATGTTGCTGAAACTGGACACCCCCATCAGCGCCGACGATACCGGCGGCAGCCTGCATGACCGGCTGGCCGAGATGGGCGGCAAGGCTATTGTGCAGGCCATGGAGCGGCTGGCCAAGGGCGATCTGACCGGCGAAGTCCAGAATGAGGCAGAGGCCAACTACGCCCATAAGCTGTCGAAGGAAGAGGGCCACATCGACTGGAGCCGAAGCGCGCAGGAAATCGAACGACTGATTCGCGCGTTCAACCCCTGGCCCGGTACCTTTACCGATCTTGGCGAGCAACGTATCCGTATTCATCAGGCCAGCGCCCTGAAGCAGGGCAGCGACAAGGGTCCCGGTACCGTGATTGCCCGGGAGCGGGACGGTGTAGACGTTGCCTGCGGCACCGGCACGCTCAGAATCACTTCCGCGCAGTTACCAGGCAGCAAGGCCCAGAGCATCAACGATCTGATCAACGGTGGTAAGCAGGTATTGCTGCCCGGCCAGGAGCTGAACTGACCATGGCCTACCAGCCCCTGCCATTCCGCGCCATTGCCGCCAACGTATTGCTGGCGGTGGAACAGGGCCAGTCGTTATCCCAATGCCTGCCCCCCGCCCTGAACCAGTTACCACCGGAACAACGGCCACAGCTGCAAGCTATCTGTTATGGCACCTGCCGCTGGTTTCACCGACTTGAGAGCGAGCTGAACCAGCGCCTGAAAAAGCCCCTGCGCAAGCCGGACCGGATCATTCACCACCTGATGCTGGTGGCCCTGTTCCAGTTGCGTTACAGCGAACAGGCCACCTACGCGGTACTGAACGAAACCGTGGAGGCTTGCCGGGCACTGGACAAGCCCCACCTGACCGGTCTGGTCAACGGAGTGCTGCGGGCCGCCGAAAGGGAAGGGGCGCCAGCGCCGAAAGACGATAGTGGCCGCTTCAGTCATCCGGTGTGGATGGTGGAGAAGCTTCGCCACAACTGGCCGGACGATTGGCAGGCCATCCTTGAAGCCAACAACCAGCAGGCACCCATGACCCTGCGGGTCAATGCCCTGCGCTTCAAACGCGACGAGTACCTGAACCTGTTGTCGGAAGCCGGCATCGAGGCCCACGCCACGCGCTTTGCCCCCAGCGGCATCCAGCTCCAACGGCCGGTGCCGGTGGACCGACTGCCCTGGTTCGAGGACGGCGCGGTCAGTGTTCAGGATGAAGCCGCCCAATTGTGTACGACTCTAATGGATCTGCAGCCAGGCCAGCGGGTACTGGATGCCTGCGCCGCGCCCGGAGGCAAGAGCTGCGCCATCCTTGAAGCCTGTGGCGAACTGGACGAAGTGGTGGCCATCGACGAATCCGCCGAGCGCCTGCCCCGGGTCCAGGAAAACCTGGACCGGCTCGACCTGCACGCCACCCTGACCCAGGCCGATGCCGCCGATATCGACAGCTGGTGGGACGGCACGCCCTTCGACCGCATCCTGCTGGACGTTCCCTGCAGCGCTACCGGCGTGATCCGCCGGCACCCGGACATCAAACTGTTGCGCCGGGAGTCCGACATCGTGCCTCTGGCCAGTATCCAGCTTGGCCTGCTGGAGGCCATGTGGTCTATCCTGAAGCCCGGTGGGCGACTGGTGTATGCCACCTGTTCGGTGTTTCCACAGGAGAACCACCGTATAATCCAGCGGTTCCTGAAGCAGCAGAATCAGGCAACGCTGAAGACCATCGACGCAGACTGGGGCCGGGACATGAACACCGGGCGTCAGCTGTTCCCAGACCCGGACAGCCATGACGGCTTTTTCTACGCCGTGCTGGAGAAACCTGAACCATGAAAATCCTGATTCTCGGCGCCGGCCAGGTCGGCGGCACCCTGGCGGAAAACCTGGCAAACGAAGCCAACGACATCACCGTGGTGGACAACGACAGCGCCCGCCTTCGCGAACTGCAGGACCGGCTCGACATCCGCACCATGCATGGCCGCGCCTCCTATCCCACGGTATTGCGACAGGCCGGTGCCGAAGATGCCGACATGATCATCGCGGTAACCAACAGCGATGAAACCAACATGGTGGCGTGCCAGGTCTCCAAGCTGCTGTACAAGACCCCCACTACCATCTGCCGTGTGCGTGCCGGCGCCTATCTGGCCAAGCCGGAACTGTTCTACAACCGGGATACGGTCAAGGACCTGGACAGCCTGAGAGGCTTCCCCCTGGACGTTCTGATCAGTCCCGAACATCTGGTAACCCAGCACATTACCCGGCTGATTGAATACCCCGGTGCCCTGCAGGTACTGGAGTTCTCCAAGGGCCTGACCCGACTGGTCGCCATTCGCGCCACCGAGGGCGGCCCACTGGTGGGGCACGAACTGTCCTACCTTCGCACCCACATGCCCAAGATCGATACCCGGGTGGCGGCGATTTTCCGCAAGGACCGGGCGATCATGCCCCAGGGCGATACCGTAATTGAAGACGGCGACGAGGTGTTCTTTATCGCCGCCGCCGACCATATCCGCTCGGTGATGAGCGAACTGCAACCGCTGGAGAAGCCCTACAAACGCATCTTCATCTGCGGCGGTGGCAACATCGGCTACCGGCTGGCCAACACCCTGGAAGACCGCTATCAGGTGAAACTCCTGGAACGGGACCATGAACGCTGCGTGATGCTGTCCGAGCGCCTGCGCAAGACCGTGGTACTGGAAGGTAATGCAGCCAACAAGGACATCCTGCTGGAAGAGAACATCGAGAATACCGATGTGTTCTGCGCCGTCACCAACGACGACGAAGCCAACATCATGGCCTCGTTGCTGGCCAAGCGACTGGGTGCCCGCAAGGTCCTGACCCTGATCAACAACCCCGATTACGTGGACCTGATCCAGGGCGGCGATATCGACGTGGCCATCTCACCCCAGCAGACCACCATCGGCAGCCTGCTTACCCACGTGCGCCGTGGTGATGTGGTGAACGTGCACGCCCTGCGCCGGGGCGCGGCCGAAGCCATTGAGGCCATCGCCCACGGCGACCACCGTTCCTCCAAGGTGGTTGGCAAACGCCTGGACGAAATCAATCTGCCATCCGGAACGACCATTGGTGCCATTGTCCGGCACAACGAAGTGCTCATCGCCCACGACCACCTTCGGGTGCAACCAGACGACCACGTGATCCTGTTCCTGGTGGACAAGTCGCGCATACGGGACGTCGAGAAACTGTTCCAGGTGGGCCTCACGTTCTTCTGATTGATCTCAGGCAAAACAACACCCTGGCTGGCACTTAGAAATGCGGCGCCGGCCAGCGTATAATGCGCGTTTTCAAATTTTCGGAGTGCCCCGGAACCGGGGCCCACACACAGACTGACCAGCAGGCAAACGTCGTGACAGACAAGGCAACCAACAACTCCGCGCCGGACATCAAGACCTTCCAGGGTCTGATCCTGGCATTGCAGAATTTCTGGGCGCAGCACGGCTGCGTGGTTCTCCAGCCCCTGGATATGGAAGTGGGCGCCGGTACCTTCCACCCGGCCACCTTCCTGCGATCCATCGGTCCGGAAACCTGGAACTCCGCCTACGTCCAGCCCAGCCGCCGCCCCACCGACGGCCGTTACGGCGAGAACCCCAACCGCCTGCAGCACTACTACCAGTTCCAGGTGGTTCTGAAGCCGTCTCCGGACAACATTCAGGAGCTGTACCTGGATTCTCTGCGCGCCCTGGGCCTGGACCCGTTGGTGCACGACATCCGCTTTGTCGAAGACAACTGGGAATCGCCGACCCTGGGCGCCTGGGGCCTGGGCTGGGAAATCTGGCTGAACGGTATGGAAGTGACCCAGTTCACTTACTTCCAGCAGGTAGGCGGCCTGGAATGCTATCCGGTCACCGGCGAGCTGACCTACGGCCTTGAGCGTATCGCCATGTACCTGCAGGGTGTGGACAGCGTGTATGACCTGGTCTGGACCAATGGCCCGGATGGCGTGGTTACCTACGGCGACGTGTTCCATCAGCAAGAGGTGGAAATGTCCACCTACAACTTCGAACATGCCGACACCGAGTTCCTGTTCCACAGCTTCGATGTCTATGAGCGGGAAAGCGCCCGCCTGATCGACGCAGGTCTGCCACTGCCGGCCTATGAGCAGGTGCTCAAGGCCTCCCACACATTCAACCTGCTGGACGCCCGTCACGCCATCTCCGTGACCGAGCGCCAGCGTTTCATCCTGCGTGTACGTACCCTGGCTCGCTCCGTGGCCCAGGCCTACTTCGAGAGCCGTCGCAAGCTGGGCTTCCCGCTGGCCCCGGAACACCTCCGCAAGGAAGTGCTGGCCGCCGCTGAAGCCGCCGACGCCAAGGCCAGTAAAAAGGGCAAGAAAGCCAACAAGGCACCGCAGGAACAGGGGAACGCATAATCATGGCAACTCAGGATTTTCTGGTCGAACTGGGCACCGAGGAGCTGCCTCCGAAAGCTCTCAAGCCCCTCTCTGACGCTTTCACCCAGGGCATTGTCAAAGGCCTGGAAGAAGCCGGCGTAGCCTTTGGTGCGGTGGAAAGCTTCGCAGCACCCCGTCGTCTGGCGGTACGTATCCGGGACCTGGCCGATGCCCAGCCGGACAAATCGGTCGAGAAGCGCGGCCCGGCCGTGAAAGCAGCGTTTGATGATTCCGGTAACCCCACCCGGGCGTTGACCGGCTTCGCCACCTCCCTGGGGATTACCCCGGATCAGCTCGACACCATGGAGACCGACAAGGGTGCCTGGCTGGTGTACCGTACCGTTGAGAAGGGCAAGCCCACCGTAGAACTGATGCCGGATCTGGTGGACAAATCCCTGGCCGCCCTGCCCATTCCCAAACGCATGCGCTGGGGTGCCTGGAAGACGGAATTCGTGCGCCCGGTACACTGGCTGATTCTGTTGTACGGCAACAAGGTGATTGAAGCACCGGTGATGAACCTCAAGCCCGGCAACAAGACCCGTGGCCACCGGTTCCACTGCCCGAAAGAGCTGATTGTGCCCACCCCGGCCGACTACGAAGTGGTGCTCAAGCAGGAAGGCTACGTACTGGCAGACTTCGCCGAGCGTCGTGAGCAGATCCGCGCCGGCGTGGCCGCGCTGGCGGAGAAAGAAGCCGGCGGCAAGGCCGTAATCGACGAAGACCTGCTGGACGAAGTGACTGCCCTGAACGAATGGCCGGTACCATTGATGGGGCGCTTCGAGGAGCGCTTCCTGGATGTACCGGCCGAAGCCCTGATTTCCTCCATGAAGGAGCATCAGAAGTACTTCCACGTAGTGGATGCCGGCGGGAAGATGCTGCCGCTGTTTATCACCGTGGCCAACCTGGAGAGTAAAGACCCGGCCCAGGTGATTTCCGGTAACGAGAAAGTGATTCGCCCGCGCTTGTCCGACGCCGCCTTCTTCTACGACACCGACCGCAAGACCAGGCTGGAAGACCGCATCGAGGCACTCAAGCCCATCGTGTTCCAGGACAAGCTGGGCAGCATCTACGACAAATCTGTACGGGTAGCAGCCCTGGCCAAAAAGATTGCCGAAGCCATCAACAGCGACCCGGCCCTGGCCGAGCGTGCTGCCATGCTGGCCAAGACCGATCTGGTCACCGAAATGGTGCTGGAGTTCACCGACCTGCAGGGCATTATGGGCCAGTACTACGCCGCCAACGACGGCGAACATGCCGATGTCGCCAAGGCCCTGAACGAGCAGTACATGCCGCGCTTTGCCGGCGACGACCTGCCCACCACCCTGACCGGTTGTGCGGTGGCCATTGCTGACCGCATCGATTCCCTGGTCGGCCTGTTCGGCATCAACCAGCCGCCGTCCGGTACCCGGGACCCGTTCGCTCTGCGCCGTGCTTCTCTCGGTGTGCTGCGCATCATCATCGAACGTGAACTGCCACTCGACCTGCAGACGGTCTGCGAGTGGGCGGAAGAAAACTTCTCCGTGCTGACCGAGAAGAACACCGCCAGCACCGTGGTGGACTACATGCTGGAGCGTTTCCGTGCCCACTATGATGAGCAGGGCATCGGCGCCGAAGTGTACCTGGCGGTGCACGCCCGCCGCCCGACCCGCCCGCTGGACTTCGACCGCCGGGTAAAAGCCGTGGAAGCCTTCCGCCAGCTGCCAGAGGCCCAGGCCCTGGCCGGCGCCAACAAGCGGGTTTCCAACATCCTCACCAAACAGGGTGGTGACCGCATCGGCGAGACCGTAGACACCGCGCTGTTGCAGGATGCTGCCGAGAAAACTCTGGCGGCGAAGGTGGAAGAGCAGGCACAGCAAGTACTGCCGATGTTCGAGCAGGGTGACTACGCCAGTGCGCTGACATCGCTGGCCAGCCTGCGTGAGCCGGTAGACACCTTCTTTGATGAAGTGATGGTGATGGCCGACGACGAAGCCGTGCGCAACAATCGTCTGGCACTGTTGAACCGCCTGCGCAACCTGTTCCTGCGGGTTGCCGACATCTCCCTGCTGCCCACAGCAGGCTGAGGCACACAGGCCGCTGGTTCACAATAAACCAGCCGCCTGCCTATCCTGCTTTTCCACTCAGCTGCGCCAGAAGTCCGGCGACAACATCACAAACACACTCAACAGCTCCAACCGGCCCAGAATCATGGCGCCCATCAGAACCCATTTGGCCGCATCCGGCAAGGTCTGGAAATTGCCTGCCGGGCCGATGGTATCGCCCAGTCCTGGCCCGACATTCGTCAAAGCCGTAGCGGCTCCGGAAAGACTGGTCACCAGATCCAGCCCCAGCGCCCCCAGAATCGCCGTCACCAGCGCCAGCGTCGCCAGAAAAATGAAAGAGAAGGCGACACTGGAGGCCACGATATCGTCACCAATCACCCGCCCGTTGTAGTTGCGGGCAAACACCGCGTGAGGGTGCAGCAAACGACGTACCTGCTCCCTGAGCAATAGCATGGACAGCTGGAACCGGAAGATTTTCATGCCGCCAGACGTGGACCCGGAACACCCGCCGACAAAGGTAATGAACAGGAATACCACCACCGCAAACGGGCCCCACAAAGAGTAATCCGTGGAGGCGAAGCCGGTTGTGGTTACCACAGACGTGACATTGAACAGCGCTGAAACAAAGGTCTCAAACGGATCTACCGGCTCCCTCAGAACCCGGTAAATGGTCAGCAACGCAGCGACAATCACCAGGAACCGGAGAAAGAAACGAACCTGCTGATCCCGCAACAGTGGCTGTCGCTGTCCGTGAATAAACCGTACAAACAGAAAGAACGGCATGGCGCCCATGGCCATGAAAACCGTCGACGCCAGTAGAATGGACGGCGAATCAAACTGCCCCATGGAGCTGTCCGAGGTGGAATAGCCCCCGGTCGATACTGTAGTCAACGCGTGATTCAGCGCCTGAAAGAAACTCATCCCCAGCAGCCAGTAGGTGAGCACGCAACCGAGCGTCAAGCCCAGATAGATGAGTACCAGGCTGCGGGCCAGGTGGCTGGTGCGGGGCACCGCTTTCTCGTTCCATTCGGACGATTCGGTCGCAAACAGCCGCATACCGCCAATCCGGAGAAACGGCAGGATGGCAACCGCCATACCGATGATCCCGATACCGCCCATCCATTGCATGATCGAACGCCAGAGCAGAATGTCGTCCGGCAGATGATCCAGGCCGGTAAGAACGGTGGAACCCGTAGTGGTCACGCCGGAAATGCTCTCAAAGAAAGCATCGGTCATGCTCAGCTTCATGTCACTCAGCAGCAGCGGCAAACTGGAGAATAACGGAATCACAACCCACGCCGACACCGTCAGCATGAACATCTGCTGCTGGCGTAGCGCGTGTTTCCGCCGCCCCGCCAAAGCCAGAGCCGCGGCACCAATGCTGAAACAGACCACCGAGGATTTCACGAACGCCAGCCAATCCGGCGTATCACCGAATACCAGCAGGTTAACCGGAAGGGTCATGAGGAAACTGAGCAGGATGAGCAGAAAACCGAGGATCTGAACAATGGGGATAATGTTCACAGGGCAGGGGGCTCCGATGTCCGGACACAGGCCAGTCGCAACGCCTTACAAGGCAAGGCGGCATCCACGCCGCTGTTATACGCCCATTCAACCGGGTTTACCACTGCCAGGGCGAGGCTTCTGCTTGCCACCGATCCGGACAATCCACGACAGAATTTTTGAATTCCAGCCCGGGGAAGGGGTAGCAAAACCGCCGCCAATGCGTATAATACCGGCCGTTGATCGGCGTGTGGCGCAGCTTGGTAGCGCACTTCGTTCGGGACGAAGGGGTCGCAGGTTCGAATCCTGCCACGCCGACCACTTTCCCTTCTTGATTTATCTTTCCCTATTTCAGTTTTCCAATAATATTTCATTCTGGGTTGTTACACCCCAGCCCAATGAATTTCTGTATCCTTAGTCAATCTGCTCATGATTAAAGGGGTGTTTTGATGAATGAGGCGATCGCCCGGCTGCGTCAATTCCGGGATGACAGAGACTGGAAGCAGTTCCACAACCCGAAAGATCTATCGCTGGCCCTGAGTATCGAGGCTTCGGAACTGCTGGAGTTATTTCTATGGAAATCTCCCGAACAGGCCGATGTCAGCAAAGTAAAAGAAGAACTCGCCGATGTGATTGCCTATGCGTTACTGCTGGCAGACAGCTATGAGCTGGATGTGGAGCAGATTGTGCTCGACAAGATTGCCCTGAACGAAAAGAAATACCCGGTCAGCAAAGCCAGGGGAACCGCGAAGAAGTACACCGAGCTATGAGCCAATCGCCGATGGCTGAGATTCAGCGCTACCCCTTCAGCAAGGACGCCCTGAACGATTTGCGCGACAATGCCTTTGCTGCGGGTAACTGGCCCTTGGTCTACGTACTCAGTGACGAAAAGCACGGGCGTGCCTACATCGGCGAAACCACCGACACGCTCACCCGCATGAGCACCCACCTCAAACACGACGAAAAGCAGCTGCTGACCGCGGTTCACCTGATCACCAGCGAGTATTTCAACAAATCCGCAACGCTGGATGTGGAATCCCTGCTGATCAAGTACATGGCCGCCGATGGCAAGTACACCCTGCTCAACGGCAACCTGGGGCTGGCCGACCACAACTATTACCAGCGCAGCGCCTTGTATGAAGAAGTCTTCCGGGAAGTCTGGAACCGGTTAATAGCCAAGGGCGTTGTGTCCCGCACCCTGGACCACCTTGATAACTCCGATGTCTTCAAATACTCGCCCTACAAATCCCTGTCCTTCGATCAGCGTCAGGGACTTCTCACCATACTGCATGAACTGACCAACCCCGGTGTCCAGAATATTGTGGTGGAAGGGGGAGCCGGAACCGGCAAGTCGGTCCTGGCCATTTTTCTGTTCAAACTACTAACCTCCGAAGATCACCAGATCAGCCTGCGGGAATTTTCCGACGAGGAGGCTGAGATCCACGCTCTGCTAAAACCCCTCAGAGAAACACTGCCCAAACCCAAAATGGCGCTGGTGGTGCCCATGACCTCCTTCCGAACCACCCTGAAGAATGCGTTCAAGCACGTTGCCGGGCTTAGCTCCGACATGGTGATCAGCCCGTCCGAGCTGACCAAACAGCGCTACGATATTGTTCTGGTTGACGAATCCCACCGTCTGCGCAAGCGCAAGAATCTGGGTGCCTATTTCGGCAGTTTCGACAAAGCCTGTCAGGCTCTGGATATGGACAAGCATACCTGCAGCGAAGTGGACTGGGTGTGCCAGCAAGCCAACAAGGCGATTTTCTTCTACGACGAAGGCCAGTCCATCAAACCCTCCGACGCCGATGTCGAAGTGTTCCAGCTCCTTAAAGCTGCCAAGGGCTCGGTGACCCACCGGTTACTCTCCCAGTTCCGGGTCAAGGCCGGGCAACCCTATGTGGAGTTTGTGGATAAGTTACTGAAAGGCGGTGTTGATGACGGCGTGGTGTTCACCGCCAAAAACTACGAATTTGAAGTATTTGATTCGCTCAGTGACATGGTCAGTACAATTCACGAGAAAGAGCAGCAGGTCGGACTGTCCAGACTGATCGCCGGCTACTCCTGGCCCTGGGCCTCGAAGAAGGATTGTGAGGCCTACGACATCGTGATCGATGACGTTCAGCTCCGCTGGAACAGCACCAATACCGACTGGATCAACAAGGCAGGATCGCACCGGGAAGTCGGCTGCATTCACACCACCCAGGGTTACGACCTGAACTACGCCGGCATTATCTTCGGCGAGGAGATCCGGTACGACCCGGAAAGCCAAGTCATTGTCATAGAGAAAGGCAACTACCACGACCGCACCGGCGGCCAGGGCATCAAAGACCCAGAAGAACTGAAGCAGTACATCATCAACATCTACCGTACCATCATGCTCCGAGGTATTCGCGGCACTTTTGTCTACGCATGTGATGATGCGCTAAGGGATTACCTGAAACAGCACATTCCCGTTCATAGTTCTGGCCAACCAGAGCCTGAAAACACCAACGTGGTGGAGCTTGAACCTTACGTAAACGCTGTGCCGCTGTTCGATCTGCAAGCGGCTGCGGGAGGGTTCGGAGAACTTAGTGAGGTTAGCGAGCTTGACCCCAATAGGCACTTAGACTGGGTTGCTGTGCCCGAAGGAGTCCGGGTGCGCAAAGACATGTTTGCCTGCCGGGTGTTCGGCGAATCCATGAACCGGGTTATTCCGAATGGTGCCGTGTGCCTGTTCCGAACCGACCGTGGTGGTTCCAGAAACGGGAAGACCGTACTGGTTGAATGTATCGACAGTGTTGATGCCGAGTCAGGTTCACGCTACACCGTGAAAGTCTATGAAAGCTATAAGGTTGATGACGAACAAGGCTGGCGTCATACCCGTATTCAACTGAGCCCCAACTCTTACGATGACAATTTTCAGCCCCTTGAGCTGACAGATGAAGAAGCACTTAAATATCGGGTGGTTGGGGAATTTGTTGGCGTCATTGATGATTAGCATTCAACTCGATGGTGTTTGACAACCCAACTCCGCCATATCAGACTTCAAATCACATCCGCCCCTTGGCAGTAAGCCTCCCTCAACTATCCCGAGGGTGTGCCGAGCCCTTGGGGCTTTTTCTTTTTTTGAGTATTCCGGAACGCCACAATGACCACGGCAAACATCAACACAGACATGTTGACCTGGGCGCGGGAGCGCTCTGGTATCTCTGTGCCTGATTTTGCCCGGCGCTGCGGTATTTCTGAGGAGCGACTTCGGGAATGGGAGTCCGGCGAACGAAAACTGACGTTCAACCAGGCAATGCGATTCGCTGAAAAAGCGCATGTGCCGTTTGGCTATCTGTTCTTGGCAAAGCCACCTGAGGAAGTCTTACCCATTCCGGACCTGCGCACCCTCGAAGGCCAAGGTGTACAGCGCCCGAGCGCAGAATTGCTAGACCTGGTCAAACTGATGATGCAACGCCAGGAATGGTACCGGGAGTACCTTCAACAGCATTTTGCCGAGGCCAACCCCTATGTCGGCCGCGCTTCCTATTCTGACTCCGTGGAGTCCATTGTCGAAGACATCCGCGCGTGCCTGGGTGTTGAGCCCCACCCAACCAGAGGTAAATGGGATGATTACTATCGGGATTTAGTCCAGCGTATTGAATCCTTGGGGATTCTCGTTATGCGTCAGGGTAATCTTGGGCACCATAGCCGTCCGCTCAACGTTGAGGAATTCCGTGGCTTTGCGATTGTTGATGAGTATGCTCCGATCATTTTTGTGAATCACAGCGACGCACTGGGTGCGCGCCTTTTCACACTGATTCATGAACTTTGCCATATCTGGATTGGCCAATCCGGGATCTCTGACGGCAACACCAACACCCATCGTCAGGAAGAGGTTCTGTGTAACGCTGTTGCTGCAGAATTTCTGGTGCCTGCCCAGGAGTTCAGGGCACTCTGGCAACAAGATTCTGAAAGCTGGGAAGACAACCTGCCGCCGCTTGAGGCTCATTTCCACGTAAGCACCTGGGCGCTAGCCAGGCGTGCTTTAACGCTCAATTTTATTTCCGAGCAAGAGTATGGCCGCTACATTTTTGAGCAGAAAATGCGCCACGAACAGCGGAAAGGAAGCGGTGGCCCGACTTACTACCAAACCAAAAAGGCACAGATTAGTCGCCAATTCTCCCAGGCCGTTGTCGGTGAAGCCTTGAGTGGCCAACTGTTGCTGCGGGCAGCAGGTGAACTTCTGGGTGGAATCAAACCGGGGAAAATTGAGACGTTCGCCAGGGAGTTAGGCGTTTGAGATATTTGCTGGATGCGAATACCTACATACAAGCCAAGAATCAATACTACGGCATGGATATCTGCCCCGCGTACTGGGACTGGCTGGACTTACAGTTCGAGCAAGGCCTGATCGGCAGTGTGGATATGATCGGCCGGGAGCTGCGGGACGGCAACGATGACCTGGCAGACTGGGTGCGAGAAAGACCTGGGCATTTCATCAGCAATGACGACGAAGCAACCCAAAGTGCCTTTGCCGCCATTGTGCAATCCGTCATGGAAGGTGATTACAACGCCGGTAATCGTGATAGTTTTCTGGCAAAAGCCGATCCCTGGATTATTGCTAAAGCACAATGCCTCGGGGCAACTGTCGTCACTCATGAATCGGTAGTTGCACCAAACGCCCGGAAGGTAAAAGTTCCAAATATATGTCAGCAGTTTGACGTTACCTGCATCAATACGTTTCAGTTCCTTCGAGAGTTAAATGCCCGATTTGTGCTGGGGACATAAGCAACTCAAACGGTTTCAGGCTTTGCCAGGCAGCCACCACGGTTAGCGCGACTGCTCCACCACAATCAACTCCCCAAGCTCAAACCCCTCCGCCTCGGCCCGGGCCTTGAACGCCTCCAGCACCTCGTCGCTCACCTCCGGCGTGCGCGACATCAGCCACAGGTAATCCCGGTTGTAGCTGGTCAGGTAAGCCGTGGTGTAGTCGTCATCCAGCCCGAACACCACGTAAGAGCCATAGAAAGGCCCGAAGAAGGACACTTTCAGGTGGCCCACATCACTGTCACCGACAAACTTTGCCCGGCCTTCGGCCTCTTCCCATTCGCCTTTTTCTTCGTTATAGCCCCTGTTGATAACTTTGACGCTACCGTCGTCGTTCAGGGTGTATTCGGCGGTAACCTGGCTCAGGCCCTCTTCGAACGAGTGATCCAACCGGGCGATCTCGTACCAGGTGCCCAGGTAGCGCCGCTGGTCAAAACCGGTCACCGGCTCAATGCCTTTGGGCACACCGGTGCAGCCCGTCATCAGAAACAGTAACACGATTACAGCCAATCCAGTCTTCATGACAAACTCCCAAAGAACAGTCGTGAACCAACGCAAAGCCACAGGCAAAGATCGTCAAACAGGTGTTAAGCTCTGAAACACCCTGGCGCTCGTATACCCAGCGCTAACCAACCAAGGAGTCGAATATGATCGGATACGTCACACTCGGAGTCAGCGATATGGGCCGGGCCAAGCAGTTCTACACGGATCTGCTGGCAGATCTGGGCGCCAAGGTGCTGATGGACATGGACCGAATTGCGTTTATTGGCAAGAGCATGGGAGCCCCCATGCTGGCCGTCTGCACCCCGTTCAACGGTGAACCTAACCATCCCGGCAACGGCAATATGGTGGCCATTCCGGCGGGCTCCAAAGAAGCCGTGGATAAGTTGTACCACAAGGCCATTGAACTGGGCGCCACCTGCGATGGCGAACCGGGGCAGCGTATTCCGGAGATGTTCTACGGCGCCTATGTGCGCGACCCGGATGGCAACAAGCTGGCGTTCTTCGAATTCGGCTAAGCGTCGACCGCCACCACCCCGGTTGGGTGGTGGCTTACTGACTTACACCGAGAGATGGCGACGGAAGAGCAACAACGCCGCCGTGAAGAACACCCCGCCAATGGCCATCAGAGCCAGCATCTGTGGCCACACCACCTCCAGCCCCGCACCGCGGTACAGAATGGCCTGGGCCATGCTGACAAAGTGGGTGGTGGGCGACGCCAGCATCAGATCCTGCACCAGCTCGGGCATGCTTTCCCGGGGCGTGATTCCGCCCGACAGCAACTGCAAGGGCAGAATGGTGAGAATCAGCAGCAGGCCAAACTGGGGCATGGTTCGGGCCACGGTGCCGATCAGAATGCCGATGGCGGTGGTGGAAAACAGGTGAATCAGGGCGCCGAGCAGAAACAGCAACACTGACCCTGCCACCGGCACCTGTAGCCAGCCCTGGATCACCAGCGTTACCGACAGCGCCGCGGCCAGTAACACCACCAGACCATTGGCCCACACCTTGGACGCCATGATTTCGAAAGGCCGCAACGGCATCACCATCAGATGCTCCACAGTCCCGTGCTCCCGCTCCCGGATCAGTGCTGCCCCGGTAAGAATGATGCTGATCAGGGTCACCTGGGTGATCAGCTCCATGACACCGCCAAACCAGGTTCCGTCCAGATTGGGGTTGTAACTCACCCGGGTGACCAGCTCGATCGGTAGCCCGGTGCTGGCAGAGCTACCCGGTTGCAGAAACTCCGCCACTTCTGCCATCGCAAAGCGCTGAATGTAATTGGTGCCAATAAAGGCCTGGCTCATGCGGGTGGCGTCGATGTTCAGCTGCAACGCCACCGGGTTGCCCTGCCGGACATCCCGCTCAAAGCCCTCGGGAATCACCAGGGCAAAGGTATGGCTGCCCTTGTCCAGCAGGTCGTCGATGTCGCCGTAGGCCACCAGATCCGGCTTCAGGAACCATGGCTGCTGGAGCGAATTGATGATGCGGCCAGACAACACCGTCTGATCTTCGTCCACCACGGCGATCGGTGCGTTGTGAAGCTCCATGGAGCCGGCGGAACCTGCGGTGTAGATCATCACCGTAAACGCCACCAGCACAAACACCATCAATGCCTTGTCCTGCCACAGACTGCGCAGTTCCTTGATGCCGAGGTGCCAGATGTTGCGTAAGGAATTCATGTCAGCGCCCCTGTTTTCTGAGCAACGCCACCGCCATTACGGTCAGCACCGGAACGAACGCCGCCAGGGCCAGGAACGCGCCCTGCATATCCGCCAGCGACAGGCCTTTGGTAAACACGCCACGGCTGATCTGCAGGAACCAGGTCGCCGGCCAGACGGGACCGATCAATGCGCCGGCACCGCTCAGGGACGACACCGGTTCGGTCAGGCCGGAGAACTGCACGGTCGGCAGGATGGTGAGAATCGCAGTGGCCGCCAGGGCGGCAATCTGGGTCGAGGCAAAGGTCGACATTACCTGACCCAGGGCCGTGGTGGCCGTCACAAAGAGCAGGGCGCCGAAGGTGAGCGTCAGCAGGCTGCCTTTGATCGCGACATCAAACACGTACACCGCCAGCAAGACCAGGCTCACGTAGCTGATCATGCTGAACGCGATGTAGGGCAGCTGTTTGCCCAGCAAGAACTCCACACGGGTAACCGGAGTGACGTACAGGTTGGTGATGGAGCCCAGTTCCTTTTCCCGAACAATGCCCAGGGCCATCAGAATGGCCGGAATAAAGATCAGCAGAATGGGGATAACCGCGGGCACCATCGCATCCAGGCTCCGGAAGTCCTGGTTGTAGCGATACCGGTCCTCCAGCGTGACCAGTGTCAGTGTGGGTACCACGCCCAGAGTGCGCTGGGCCAGCTCCGTCAGGTAACTGATGTGCATGCCTTCAACGTAACCCAGGATGGTCTCGCCCCGGAAAGGCATGGCACCATCCACCCAGACCGCCATTTCAGTCGGTCGCCCCCGTTTCAGGTCTTTGCCGAAGCCCGGCGGAATCTCAATAGCCAGGCTTAGCTCGCCGGAGCGCATGCGTTGTTCCAGCTCCTGGATATTCTGCAACTCCGGTTGTTGCAGGAAATACCGGGAGCCGGACACCGCCGCAATGTAATCCCGGCTCTGGGGTGTCTGGTCCCGATCCAGCACGGCGAACGACAGGTCTTCGACATCCAGGGTAATGCCGTAACCCAGGATCAGCATCAACAACGCGGAACCGATAAAGGCGAAGGCCATTCGAATGGGGTCCCGCAACAGTTCCCTCGCTTCCCGGGTGGCGTAAGCGAGCAAGCGCCGGGGACTGAACACGGTCGGCCGGTCACCATGACTGGCGGGCTCCAGAGCCAGTTGGTCGGCGCCGGTCTCCGGCTCTTTATCCACCGCTTCCAGGGTTTTCATGAACGCGCCTTCCAGGCTGTCGGTGCCAGAGGCTTCAACCAGTCGATCGGGCGTATCGCAAGCCAATACTTCGCCCGCGTGCATGAGCGAAATCCGGTCGCAGCGCTCACCCTCGTTCATGAAATGAGTGGAGATAAAAATGGTCACGCCATCTTCCCGCGACAGGCGCATCAACAATTGCCAGAACCGGTTGCGGGCCCCCGGGTCGACGCCTGAGGTAGGTTCATCCAGGATCAGCAATTCGGGCTCGTGCACCACAGCCACGGCCAGGGACAGCCGCTGGCGAACCCCAAGTGGCAGGGCGCCTGCTCGCTGGTCCAGTACATCTTCAAGACCGAACTCCCGAACCAGCACCGAAATACGCTCCGGGATTCTGGTGTCCGGCAGGTGAAACAGCCGGGCATGCAGATCCAGGTTCTGGCGCACGGTGAGCTCGCCATAGAGCGAGAAGGCCTGGGACATGTAGCCCACCTTCTGCCGGGTGGCCAGGTCTTTGGCATCCAGTGGTTCACCGAACAGCCGGACTTCGCCTTCCGTTGGAGTCAGCAATCCGGTGAGCATTTTCATGGTGGTGGTCTTGCCACAACCGTTGGATCCCAGAAAACCGAAGATTTCGCCTTTCGGGATGGAAAAGCTGACGTTACGAACCGCCGTAAAGCTGCCAAACCGCAGGGTCAGATGCTCAGCCTCAATGGCCGGCGTCTGGTTTTCCCCGGTTGGCTCTCGCTGCGCAGCAATAGCCGTATCGCCGCTTTCCTGCACCTGCCGGTTTTCGGGTAACAGCGCGATGAAGGCATCGTCCAGCGTCTCGGTATTGGTCTGCTCACGGAGTTCGGCCGGTGAGCCTGTGGCCAGTACCTTGCCCTCGTCCATGGCCACCAGCCAGTCGTAACGTTCGGCTTCTTCCATGTAGGCCGTGGCCACCAACACGCTCATACCGCTGCGTTGTCGGCGAATGGTATCGATCAGATCCCAGAAACGCTTGCGGGAGAGCGGGTCCACGCCGGTGGTGGGTTCATCCAGAATCAGCAGATCGGGGCTGTGGATAAGGGCACAGCACAGCCCCAGCTTCTGTTTCATACCGCCGGACAGCTTGCCGGCGGGACGGTCCCGGAAAGACAACAACCCGGTAGCTTCAAGCAACCGGTCAATCTGATCCTTCCTGGAGGGGCCTCGCAAACCAAACAGATCGGCGAAGAAGGCGATGTTCTCGTCCACCGTCAGCGTATGGTAGAGATTACCGCCCAGTCCCTGGGGCATATAGGCAATGCGGGGGGCGACCCGGTTACGAAACCTCTGGCTGCGCATATCGCCGCCAAGCACCTGCAACTCGCCGGTCTGCAACTCACGGGCACCGGCAAGCAGGCCCAACAGTGTGGATTTGCCCACCCCGTCCGGGCCGATCAGCCCAACCATGCAGCCAGACGGAAACGTCAGGGATAGTTCAGACAGCGCATCGGTTTCCCCGTAGCGATGGCTGACTCCTTCCAGCCGGGCCACGGTCTCAGTCATTGGGCAAAGCCACTTTCAGGCTCTCGGGCCAGGGCTGGCCCTCATCCAGTCTTACGTAGGCTTCGCCCGGTACGCCGGTTTTCACCCGGTCCCGATAGGCTTTGAGCAACTCCGGATCAATCCGGATACGAACCCGGAACATCAGCTTCTCCCGCTCGCTGCGGGTTTCCACAGACTTCGGCGTGAACTGGGCTTCGGCGGCGACGAAGCTGACTTCCGCTGGCACCACATAGTCCGGCAGGGCATCAAGAACGATCCGGGCTTCAGAGCCAACCCGGACTTTGCCCGCCTGGGCTGTGGGCAGGAAGATGGTCATGTACACATCGGTGACATCCAGTACCGTGGCTACTTTGCCACCGGCGGCCAGCACCTCGCCCGGCTCCGCCAGCCGATACAGAACCCGGCCACCCACCGGCGTGGTCAACTGACTGTCATCAATATTGGTCTGGATACGGCGGGCACTGGCTTTGGCAGCTTCGATACTGGCATCGGCAGACGCCACTTGTACTCTGGCGGCCTGCAATGCCGCCTCGGCGGTTTCCGCCGCGGTACGGGCGCGGTCCAACTGCTCCTGAGAGGCATGGCCCCGATCGGCCAGCGATTCAATACGGGCCAGTTCGGCTTGGGCATACCGACGCTCGCTTTCCCGTTGGGCCACCACGGCCTCGGCCAGTCGCCGGCTCTGCTCGGCCTGGTGCAAACTGGCTTGCGCCGCTGCCAGGCTGGCCTCAAGTTCGTCGGTATCCATCACAGCCAGCAACATGCCGGCTTCAACCATGTCGCCCTCGCGGACTTCGAAGGATTCCAGGCGTCCGGGTATTCGGGTGGCAATATCGACTTCGGTGGCTTCAATACGACCGTTACCAGAGCCAATATGCTCCGGCACCTGATCGCCTTTCGGCATCAGGTACCAGGCTGCAACGGCAATCAGGGCCACGATCAGCACAACGAGAAAAAGTTTGGGAGCGGTGTTGGTGCTTTTCTGGGCCATGTGTCGTCCTTGAGGGGAAGAATAGGTATGACAGGGTAAGTATAGAGCAGAAGTGTAACGTTCAGGCTGACGGGAATCAAAATAGCTTCCAATCTATCCCGCCCGTCAGCTTGCCACGAACTCAGTAAGCGCCGCGGATCAGGTCGATACCGGGCTTGAGCACGCTACGCCACGCCTCTCGGAGTTCGGGCGTGTATTCCGGATCGTGAGCGCGGACCGTTTTCAGCAATGCCTCCTGCCAGAGGTCGTACCACTCAGGCTGAATATTGTAATTGTGGCGATTATGGCTTTCTCCCAGATCCCGCAATTTGCGGTCGGACATACCCCGGGCAACCAGGATGATCTGCATCACACCGTTACGCAGCAGATGGCGCTGAGCAGACATATCCGTGTTCAGAAACCGGTTGCGGATGGCATCGGAGCTGGACATAAAGAAGTCGTAGAAATCCACAAAGAATTCATCCTTGCGGCAGCAGCGACCATAGCTCTGGAAAACAAGATCGGTCGGGTTCATTTGCAATCAGTGTCCTTGATCATCGGGGGGGTTGTCATTAAGGGCCACGGATTCTAAGCAAGCGAACAGGTTTTTCCATAGTGATATGTAACAACTGACGTCGATCGCGACAATTTGACGCTCTCTGAATCAGGTGTTGGTGAACCACCAGGTCGGCAACAGGCCACGCACCGGTCGTTTCAGAAAGCGGTCATCAATCAGCCAGATTACGCCCCGGTCGTCCGGGGTGCGGATCACCCGGCCGGCGGCCTGGGCCACTTTCTGCAGGCCGGGGATCACGTAGGTGTAGTTATAGCCTTCGCCAAATCGTTGTTGCAGGCGCTCTTTGAGGATTTCATGCCAGGCATCAAACGGTGGCAGGCCCAGGGTGGCCACAAAGGCGCCAATCAGCTGGTCACCAGGCAGATCGATGCCTTCGCTGAACACGCCGCCGAGTACCGCGAAAGCGATGCTGCCTTCAGGCTTCCGAAAGTCAGCCAGGAACTGCCGACGCTGCTCCGCACTCATCCCCGGTTGCTGTGAACGCTGGGGAATATCAGGTGCCTGTTTTGCCAACGCATCGCTCACCTCTTTGGCGTATTTAAAGCTGCTGAAGAACGCCAGGTAGTGGCCCCGCCGTTCCCGGTACTGTTTGGCGATCAGTTCGGCGACGGGCTGCAGGCTGGCTTCACGATGCACCTGCCGGGTGCTGATGCCGGGTGTGAACTCAACCTTCAGTTGTCCGGCGCTGAAAGGGCTGGGCAGGGACGTGAAGCGGGCGTCTTCCGGCAAACCAAGCAAATCCCGGTAATACACGCCGGGGCTGAGGGTTGCGGAGAACAGCAGTACCGAGTGCGCGGCCTTGAAGCGTTCAGTGAGGAAATCCGCCGGGATCAGGTTCTGGATGGTCAGGCGGGCCCGGCCACGGCCGCTGCGCTGAAATTCGCACAGGGAGTGGTCGCCGAAGCTGTCCGCCAGTTTCATAAAGGCCACGATTTCGAACAGGACTTCCTGCAGGGCGAGGTCTGGCGGGTTGTCAGCCAGGTAGTCAGTGATCACCGAGACCAAGGCCTGCAATGCGCCCAGCAGTTGCGCCGGCAGGGTGGCCAGGAACACCGGTTGCGCCTGTTCACCATGGTCCCGAATCAGCGCCTGCCAGGCCCGGGCAGTGCGGTCCAGCGCTGCTTTCACCGGTTTCGGGGCGGTCTTCTTCAGCTTCAATAACCGCTGTTGTTCCAACTGCACCGAGTACATGCCTCGGGCACGATCCACCAGGTTGTGGGCTTCGTCCACCAGCACGCTGGCCTGCCAGTTGTTCTGACGGATCAGGCCGTGCAACAGGGCCGACTGGTCGAACAGGCGGTTGACATCGCCAATGATCAGATCGCACCAACGGGCCATTTCCTGGGCAAGAAAATAGGGGCAAATATCATGATCTGCGGCGATTTTCGCCAAATTCTCCTGATTTAACGGTTCTTTGCTCTGCACCGCCTCGGCCCGGGCGTCCGGCAGGCGGTCGAAAAACCCTTTCGCCAGCGGGCAGGATTCGCCGTGGCAGGCTTTGTCCGGGTGTTCGCAGGCGTCGTCTTTTGAAACCAGCTCCAGGGTACGCAGCGGCCAGGGTTGTAGCTCATCCTGGGCGTGTCGCAACTTATCCACAGCATCCAGCGCCAGCTGCCGGGCGGTGTTGCGGCAGGTGAGGTAGTACAGCCGGTCCTGCTTTGCCGCGGGCATGGCCATCAGGGCCGGAAACAGGGTGCCCAGGGTTTTACCCAGGCCGGTGGGCGCCTCCAGCAGCAGGGTGCCGGTTTTGACCGAGTTCTTGTACACGGTTTCCGCCAGTTGCCGTTGCCGGGGCCGGAAGTCCGGGAACGGAAAGCGCAGTTTGGCCAGCAGCGCATCACGCAGCTCCCGGTGGTGTTCTTCCTGCTCGGCCCAGGCCTTGTAAAGGCCACACAGGGTTTCCAGTTCCTGCCACAGTTCGCCCGCGGTGGCGGTTTCGGTGAGCACGGTTTCCTTGTCGCGGCCGGTGTCGTAATACACCAGCGCCAGTTCCACGTTTTTGCGGTTTTCCTGTCGGCACAGCAGGGCGCCGTAAGCCCGTAACTGGGCCCGGTGCAGGGCGCGCTGGTGGGGGCGAATGCGGGACACATCGCCCCGGTGGGTTTTGATTTCTTCCAGCCGGTTCTTGTGCGGGTGGTAACCATCGGCCCGACCGGAAAGCTGCATTCCCAGAACCTTACCGGTCAGTGAGTACTCGCTTTTATAGCCGTAACCGCGTTTAGCCTGGATCGCCTGGTGGCCGGCAATGCCCTCTTCGCTGCTGGGCGCCGGGGTGTAGCGGAAGTCCAGGTCGCCGTGGCGGGCGGCGAACTCACACAGGGTGCGAACGGCGACTTTCACCCGCGAGCCTCATCATCCTGCCATCGCACATAGCATACGCTGGCCGGGATGCCTTGCCGGGCGAAGAACTGCAACCAGCGCACCTGGTGGTCCTGCAGGCGGTCGCCGGGGCCTTTTACTTCGATCATTTCATAACGCTGTTCGGGTTGCTCCGCGTCCGGTACAAACCGGATCAAATCCGGAAAGCCGCTGCGGTGTTCCTTGATGTTGTTCAGCAGGCGCCGGAACAGGGCCTCCAGGTGGCCAGAGGGAATGCAGTGCAGGGCCAGCTCTAAAAGAGCTTCATCCAAAACCGGCCAGAACACGAAGGGATTGGCGATGCCCTGCTTGTTCTTATAGGTGTCGAGGATTTCCCTGCGATAGGCGCCGGTGCCCAGCAAACGGAACCTTTGCTCGAACGCCTGCTGGCGACGGGCAACGAAGTCTTCCCGGGTCAGGTCTGCCGGGCCAATATGGAACGGATGAAAGAAGGCGCCGGGCAGGGGCTGGAAGATCACCGGCCAGCACAGCAGACCGAACAGGGCGTTAATCAGGGTGTTTTCCACATAGAACACCGGGGCGTCATCCGTGCCCAGATGCTGCAGCGCTGCCAGCTCCACCGTACCGGTGTCCGGCTTCGGCAATGTGAGGGTGAATTCCTGCAATGGGGGGTTATCCACAGGCTCGGGCTGGTCGGCCCCCACTTTCGGTGCCAGCCGTTTCAACAACCGGCTCAGGCCCTGGGCTTCGGCATCGCTCAGTTCCGTGGCCTGCCACTGGCAGGCTATGGCCCAGGCCTCCTCAAAACGCTTCATCCGTTCCAGTAAGCGAAGCTGTTTCAGCTGCGCTTCCCGGTGACCGCTGTTTTCCAGGACCTCAAGTGCCAGTTCCCGTTCGCCCTGGCGCTCCGCCTGCCGGCCCAGTTCCAGCAATAAACGGTCCCGTCGGCTGGCAAGCCAGGGATTATCCACAGGGCCCGGGACATCGGGCCAGACGTCCACCGCCGGTTCGCCATTTTCGAGCCGTTCCCGGCATTGGTGCATCTGCAGGTAGCAATCCACCTCGGCCCGCTGCTGGAAGGCCCGGGATGCCGGGGTAAATGGCACAGACTCGAACTGCTGAACGCCCAGTTCCACCAGCACAAAGTCGGTCCAGCTCTGGCGCAGATTGCCGAAGAACATCAGGCGGATGCGATCGAACAAGGCCATGTCCTGCAACCGGACCACAGTCGAAGCCTCACCGCCACCAGGCAGCCAAGCCCCCAGGGCTCTTGGTGCATTGAACGGTTCCGCCAGCAGCTCCCGCATCCGGGCCTTACCCAGCGTTTTCGGGTGACCCTGCTGTTGCAACCAATCGGCGAACTCCGGCCGTAATTCTGCCAGGGTAAACAGCCGGAACAGGTCGTCCACGCTTAGCTCCGGCGCAGGATCCAGCCAGCCCGCCTGCACCAGTGTCCTGAGTGCTTCCGATTCCGGCACCGGCAGTTCGGGATAACGCAGCTTGTCGGCCCGGAACAGCTCTCCGGTACGCATTACCATGCGGGTCAGCAGCGCCCGGGGCCCGGTGGCCAGGCCGCTGAAGGCCGCCAGCCGGTTTCGCTCCTGTTCCGTTAACAGGTCCGCGTGGTGGTTCGCGACCCAGGCCACCAGAATATCCATGTTCTCCAGATAATAGAGCGGATCATCCAGGCTGGCGGGAACCGGTCGGTGCTTGATCATAGGAATGCAGACGTTGGATTGGCAGAGAGGCACAAACTTTACGCCGGATGGCGGGCAGGCTCAAACCTGTTCCATGCACAAAAATTAATCATCACGAGCCTTGCCAATTTATTTAATGATAACTATTATCATTTGCATCAAGACAAGGAGGACGCCATGAAATTTCTCTGCCCACGCCACCGCCGGATGTTTGCCAGTCTTTCCCTGAACGAGAAAAATGATCTATGGCTGCTCTGGATGGAATATGCCTTTACCTTCAGCGAAAACCAGGATTCCGACAAGCTGGTGGCCGCCACCGGCAGTGCTTTCGATCTGGCGTGCCTGGCCCGCAAACATCACCCGGACTGCATGCAGGTAGAGCTGACCCTGGCGGCGATACTGGTGTGCCGGGCGCTGCGCGACCGTGGCGACATCAGCGCCGCCGAGCATGTGCTTTTCCGGGCTCTGGACAGCCTGCAATCCAGCGAGCCCTGCCCGGGTATAACCGGTCGATGCAGCACCGATGAGTGTCTGGAGGTATTGCTGGATCATCGTCGCCATTCGGCATTCTTTGCCGAGTACCTGAACTGGCCCTCGTTCCCGTTCACAACGCCGACAACACGTCCGGCGATGGCCATGCACTGACAGGTTTACGGAGGAGCTATGGGTATGCCCTTCACACGCCCGAACCCGGTTCAGGCGCACAAGATTGAAGATCTGAGCTGGCTGGAGAGCCGGCATCATGACCGGGTCTGCATCAGTATCGATGCCGGGAGCCTGGCCAGGCTGATGCAAAACAGGCAGTTGCACGCCGAGGATTTCTCCTGTCTGGATGCGTCCTCCCAGAGTCTGGTTCGTCATCTGCTTCTGGCTTGTCTGCGGCATTCCTGACCCGGCCGACATCCGGATTCGCAACCTCTGTCTTTTGAACAATCACGACTGCCCGTGTCGCTCCGTCAGGTTACGATGGAGTACGCCTGACGGTCCGTATTCTCGGCCAACTGCGGTAAGCTGTGGCCCGAGGATTGAATTGTTCATCAGACAAGGAAAACCATGGCCGACTCCACAGCCATTGAACCCGGCTTTCACGCCATCCATGCCAACCATCTGGAAGACCTGCGCCGCGCCGTGGTCTATATCTGCCGGCAGAACCCCATGCCGCCGCTGCAGAGCGAGACCTTTCTGGTGCAGAGTAACGGCATTGCCCAGTGGCTGAAGCTGGCGCTGGCGGAGAAGCGCACCGAGGATGGCGTGGAAGGCGGCCTGGGCATTGCCGCCGGCATGGATTTCCTGTTTCCTGCCCGGTTCATCTGGCAGGCCTATCGGGCGGTGTTGCCCGACGGCGAAGTACCGGAGCAGTCCCCCTTCGACAAGCGCCGCCTGGTCTGGCGGCTGTACCGATTGCTGCCGGAGCTTGTGGGGCAGGATGAGGCGTTTACGCCACTGGCCCGATTCCTGGACGGCCGCGATACCGACCTGCGCAACTTTCAGCTGGCCGAGAAAGTGGCCGACCTGTTCGACCAGTACCAGGTGTTCCGGGCCGACTGGCTGGCGGCCTGGGAGCAGGGCAAGGATGTGGTAATCACCGCTCGGGGCGAGGAGAAAGCCCTGGATGCGGAAACCCGCTGGCAGCCGCTGCTCTGGCGCAAGCTGGTAGCAGATACAGGCAGCGAGGCCCACACCAGCCGCTCGCAGATTCACACCCGCTTTATGGAACAGGGCCAGCGCATCAGCGAACCGGCTAACCCAGCCCGCCTGCCCAGACGCATCGTGGTGTTCGGGGTCTCGTCTTTACCCCGGCAGGCGCTGGAAGCCCTGTATGTCCTGAGCCGGTTCAGCCAGGTGGTACTGTGTGTTCACAACCCCTGCCAGTTCTACTGGGCCGACATCATCAGCGACCGGGAACTGTTAAAAGCCGAACGCAAGCGGGGCGCAGCACACCCGGTGTTGTCGCAAATTGACGACCCGGACCAGTTGCACCAGCACGCCAACCCGTTGCTGGCGGCCTGGGGAAAACAGGGCCGGGACTACATTCGCCTGCTGGATGAGTTCGACAACCCGGACGACTACCGCGCCAGTTTCCAGACGCCGGGCCAGAAGATCGACATCTTCACCGACCATGGCGATGTGGATAACCCCTGCCTGCTGCACCAGTTGCAGAACGATATCCACAACCTGACGCCGCTGCAGGAAATCCGCCAGCAGCAGCGCACGGTGGATCTGACCCGCGACCATTCCGTCGTGTTCCACGACGCCCACGGCCCCCAGCGGGAAGTGGAGATTCTGCACGACCAGCTGCTGGCTGCGTTCAATGCCGATCCGACACTGCGGCCCCGGGATGTAATTGTGATGGTGCCTGACATCAACGTGTACGCGCCTCATATTCAGGCGGTGTTCGGTCGCTACTCGCCGGGCCGCAAGCGCCACATTCCGTTCACCATTTCCGACCAGGGACAGCGCCACCACGAACCCGTGCTGATTGCCCTGGAAACCCTGATGTCATTGCCCCGAAGCCGCTTCGGTGTGAGCGAAATCATCAGCTTGATGGAAGTAGCCGGCATCCGCGACCGCTTTGACATCAGCGAAGACGACATCCCTCTGGCCCGGCGCTGGGTGGAAGGCGCCAATATTCGCTGGGGCCTGCATGGCAAGCACCGGGAAAGCCTGGACCTGCCGGCAGAGCTGGATCGCAATACCTGGCAGTCCGGGCTGCGCTCTATGCTGCTCGGTTACGGCATGGGCGATGACGAACCCTGGGGCGGGGTAGAGCCCTATGGCGAAATCGGCGGGCTGCAAGCCAGCCTGGCCGGGCGCCTGGGCGAGTTCGTACACCAGCTGGAAACCCTGTGGCAGGCACTGCAGGCCACCCGCACGCCCGGGGAATGGGAAGCCCTGTTCTCCGCCATGCTGGAGCAGTTTTTCCACAAGGTGGAAGGCCAGGACCTGCTGTTGCTCAACCGCTTCCGCCGTCAGTTGGAGCAGTGGCTGGACGATGCCCTGGCCGCCGGACTGGAACAGCAACCGCTTCCCCTGAATATCGTCAAGGATGTGCTGCTGCAGGGCCTGGATGAGGGCGGCCTGAACCAGCGTTTCCTGGCCGGCAAGGTCAACTTCGCCACCCTGATGCCGATGCGGGCCATTCCGTTCCGCAAGGTGTGCCTGCTGGGCATGAACGACGGCGATTACCCTCGCTCCCGGCCGCCGGTGGATTTCGACCTGATGGCCCAGGATTATCGGCCGGGGGACCGCTCCCGCCGGGAAGACGACCGCTACCTGTTTCTGGAAGCCTTGTTGTCCGCCCGGGAACAGCTGTACATCAGCTGGGTGGGGCGCAGTATCAGGGACGACTCCGAACGGCCACCCTCGGTGCTCATCGGCCAGTTACAGGACCACCTGAACAGTCTGTGGACCGTGGCGGGGCAACCGGATGGTTCTGTTACCAAGGCTCTGACCACCCAGCATCCGCTGCAGCCTTTCAGCCGGGACTATTTCCCCAGAACCAACGGCGTGGGCGAGGGTGAAGAGACCCAACCCAAACCCCTGGCCGACGTGCTGCAGGCCCGGGGACTGTTCACCTATGAACGGGAATGGCGCAGCGCTCATGCCGTGGATAACCCGGAGCAGAGCCGGGAAGCGCTGCCGTACCAGACGCCCGAAGAGCCCATCAGCCTGAACGAGCTGGCGAATTTCCTGAAAAAGCCCATCGACACCTTCTACCAGCGCCGGTTGCAGGTGCGCTTTGAAGCGGTGGAAGAAGACGACACCGATAACGAAAACTTCGACCTGAACGGCCTGGACCGCTGGCGCCTGGACAACGAGCTGATCCAGGAGGGTGTCGTCAAAGCCGCCAGCGAAGAGGAATTGCACGAACGCCTGGAAGCCACTCTGGACCGCATGGCCCGGCGGGGCGACCTGGGTATGGGGGTGACCGAACATCGCCTGCGCACCGAGCTGGCCGGCCGCCTGCCAGACCTGTTTCAACGCTATCGCGGCGCGCTGACCGAGTGGCCGGAAGCAGTGGCCGAGCCCTTACCGTTCGAGTGTCGGTACTCGGATAGCACAGGCGCCGTGGAGGTGGTCGATTTAATCGACAATCTGCGCTGCAACCCTTCAGGACAACTGTGCCGACTGGTGATCGCCAACGCCGGTCTGCTGACCGGCTCCGGTTACTCTAAAAAAGTCCGCTACGCCAACCTGCTGCGAGACTGGTTGATTCATCTGGCCGGGCAACTCAGCGGCCAGCCCTTTGAAACCCTGATCCTCGGTAAGGAAGAAGGCCGTAAATTCCACTTCCCGGTCATGGCCCCGGAGCAGGCACAAAAGCACTTCGAAGCCATTCTGGGCCGCTGGATGGAAGCCACCACCCGGACCCTGCCCATTCACTGCGAAGCCGGCTTTGCCTGGATCACCAGTTTCTATGGCGGCAAGAAATTTATCGGCGACCACGAACGGGCCATCAGTGAAGCAGAACAGGCCTATTCCACCGCCCTGGACCGGGACACCGGCTACCTGCTGGGTGCCTTCGAAAGTCCCGAGGCACTGATGGCGAGCGGCGAGTTTGAAGCCCTGCTGCATCAGCTTTATGTGCCTCTGTGGGAAGCCGAACAGGGCAAGTCGGCGGCGGAGCAAATCGGGAGCATGGAATGACGGAACAGAGAACCAACCGAAACCCGAATCTGAACCCACTGGCCCTGCCCCTGAACGGCAGCGCGCTGATCGAGGCCAGCGCAGGCACCGGCAAAACCTTCACCATCGCCATCCTTTATGTGCGCCTGGTGCTGGGCCATGGCCAGGCAGAAGACAGCCCGCTGCAGAACCTGTTGCCGCCTAACCTGCTGGTGGTCACCTTTACCGACGCCGCCACCAAGGAGCTGCGGGACCGCATCCGCACCCGGCTGACCCAGGCCGCCGAGGTGTTTTCCGACGCCGCTGACCACCTCGAACCCACCCCGGAAACCGCACTTATCCACAAGCTGCGGGATGACAGTTACCCAGACCCGGCCAGGTGGCCTGACTGCCGCAAGAAACTGCTGCTGGCCGCCGAATGGATGGACGAAGCGGCGGTATCCACCATTCACGGTTTCTGCAACCGCATGCTCAGCGAACACGCCTTCGACAGCGGCAGCCTGTTCAAGCTCACCCTGGAAACGGACCAGAGCGAACTGCTGGACGAGGTGGCAAGGGATTACTGGCGCACCTTCGTTTACCCCTTACCACCGGCCCTTATGGACGAAGCCCTGAGCCACTGGAAAACCCCCACCGACCTGCGCAAGGCGGTACGTAACCTGATCGACGACCCGGATGCTCTGGGTACACCGCCCCAGAGCGTACACGAAGCCATTGACCAGGTGGTCAGCGAACGGCTCGCGCGGGCCGGTGAACTGAAAGCCCACCCTTGGGCCCAGTGGCAACAGGAAGTCACTGACCTGCTGAACGATCTGAACAAAGGCAAGCGCCTGCACGGCGGCAGCAAGAACGCCATGCTCAAGGTGTGGGAATTTCTGGTCGCCTGGGCCGAATCCGACGAGCTGTTGCCGGAGAAGCTGGACAGCGCTGCCGGTTACAAGAACCAGACCCCCGAGGGTCTGGACAACATCCTGAAAGGCGACGACCCGGCACCCCATCACCCGGCGTTTGACGCCATCGACGCCTTGCTGGCCTTCGGCCAGAACCCGCCCAGTGCCAAGTCCGACATCCTGCGCCACGCCAGCCACTGGATTGCCGGGCGACTGGAAGCGGAAAAGCAGCAACGCTCGGAAATGGGTTTTGATGACCTGCTCACCCGCCTGGATGACGCGCTGCACGGCCCCCGGGGGGACCAACTGGCCGCCACCATCCGCCGCCAGTTTCCGGTAGCGCTGATTGACGAGTTTCAGGATACCGACCCGGTGCAGTACCGCATCTTCAACCGGATCTATAACGTAGAAGGCAACCAACCGGACACCTGCCTGCTGATGATCGGCGATCCGAAACAGGCCATCTACGGTTTCCGGGGCGCCGATATCCACACCTACCTGCAGGCCCGCCTGGGTGTGCAGGCACGCACTTACACCCTGGGCAAAAACTTCCGCTCCGCCGAAACCATGGTGAGCGCCGTCAACCGGGTGTTTGAGCACAGCGACCAGTTCAGCGCCAGAGGCGCCTTCCTGTTCGGCAAGGGCGACAGCACGCCGCTGCCGTTCCAGGGCGTCGATGCCAACGGCACCAGGCGGCTGTGGTCGGTGCAGAGTGAAGTCCAGCCCAGCCTGGTGTTCTGGACCCACGAATCCGGTGAAACCGACAAAGAGGGCAACCCAAAAGGCCTCGCCAAGGGCACCGCCACGGCCGAAATGGCCGAAACCTGCGCCAGTGAAATCGCCCGATTGTTGACCCTGGGGCAGGGAAGGCAGGCCGGCTTTGCCTTGCCAGACAGCCCGGACGACCTCGAACCCGTTGAACCCAGCGACATTGCCGTACTGGTGAATAACCGCAACGAAGCGGCTGCGGTGCGGGACGCCCTCGGCCGCCGGCGTATCAAAAGTGTGTACCTGTCGGACCGGGATTCAGTATTGACCTCCCGGGAGGCGAACGAGGTACTGTGCTGGCTGCGCGCCTTTGCCGAACCCCGGCAGTTGGCCTTCATCCGCGCCGCGCTGGCCACACCGACCCTGGGCCAGAGCTGGCAGGCACTGGATCGGCTGCTCACCGACGAGCTGATACTGGAACGGGAAATCGAGCGCTTCCAGCGCTACCAGCAACAGTGGCAGAGCCAGGGCGTACTGCCCATGCTGCGTAGTTTTCTGATGGACTTCGAGGTTCCCGGCCGCCTGCTGCAACGCCCTGACGGTGAGCGAAGACTGACTGACATCCTGCACATCGCCGAACTGCTGCAGCAGGACAGCCTGCAACTGGACGGCGAACATGCCTTGGTGCACCACTTCACCCAGATCCTGCGGGCGGCAGACGAAGAAGACGAACACCGCACCCTGCGCCTGGAAAGCGACGCCGGTCTGGTAAAAGTGATCACCGTGCACAAATCCAAGGGCCTGGAATACCCGCTGGTATTCCTGCCCTTCGGCACCGCCTTCCGGGCAGAGAACCCGAAGCAGGCGTATGTTCGCTACCACGACGACACCGGCAAGCTGGTGACCGTGTTCGATCCGACTCCGGAAGACATTGAAAGGGCCGGCCAGGAACGCCTGGGCGAGGACATCCGTAAACTCTATGTGGCCCTGACGCGGGCCCGGTTTGCCACCTGGGTGGGCGCGGCGGCTGTGGATAACTGGTATCAGAGCGGCCTGGGCTATGCGATTGCCGGAACACCGGAGCAGTCCATCAGCCAGGCTCTGGCCTCACTGGCCCAGGGCCGCCCGGAAATCCGGATTTCCCCGCTGCCGGAAGCCGGAAACACAATATTCACCGAAATGGCCCCGGACGCCCTGGGCCCGGCGCTGATCTCCACGCGGGAAGCGAAGGAAGACTGGTGGATCGCCAGCTACTCCACCATCGAATACACCGGCATGACCGGCACCGGTATTACCTTCACCGGCGAGGTGGAAGACGCCCAGACCCAGAACCTGCTGGAAGAAAGCGCCCAGAATGACACCGGGGAGGCCCCCGCCGTACCCGCCGTACGCAACCACCATCATTTCCCCAAAGGCGCGGGACCCGGCACCTTCCTGCACGAATTGCTGGAATGGTGCACCGCCCAGGGCTTCCAACGGGTTGTGGATAACCCGGAGCTGTTGCACGAGCAGCTGGCCCGCCGCTGCTCCACCCGGGGCTGGGGCGACTGGATCGAGCCCCTGCAACAGTGGCTGTTGGGGCTGATCCGCAAACCACTGCGACTGGATCGCAATGGCCAGGATGCCGCCAGCCTGGCGCAGTTGGCCAATCTGCGCCCGGAGCTGGAGTTCTGGTTTGAAAGCCGTAACGTCAGCATCCATACACTGGACAAACTGGTCACCCGTTACACCCTGAACGGCGCGGACCGGCCCCGGGCCGAGGCCAACCGCTTCAATGGCATGCTCAAGGGCTTTATCGACCTGGTGTTTGAACACAAGGGGCAGTATTACGTGCTGGACTACAAATCCAATGCTCTGGGCGAGGACGACGACGCCTACACCGACCAGGCCATGGGCCAGGCGATTCTGGACAAACGCTACGACCTGCAATACATCCTCTACCTGCTGGCCCTGCACCGGTTGCTGAAGGCCCGTTTACCGGGATACGACTACGACCAGCACATTGGCGGCGCGGTGTACCTGTTCCTGCGAGGGGTGAACTCCGCCAGCGGCGGCGCCTTTACCGACAAGCCCCCCAGGGTGCTGATCGAACAACTGGACGCCCTGTTCGATGGCGAGCCGGTGTCCGGGGAGGTGGCTGCATGAGCCGTACCCGCCATACCGAAAACCAGTTTGCCCTGGACCTGGGTGACGACACGCCAGTGAACCGGGCGGCCACAGAATCACCGGAGGCTGTGGATAACTCCCAGCTGCTGGCCCATCCTGACGACACCGAGGCGCTGTTAGGGCAATGGCAACAGGCCGGCTGGATTCGCCCGCTGGATACCGGCTTTGCCCGGCTGATCAGGGAACTCAGCGAAGAGCAGGGCGAAGGCCCGCAACCACTGGTGCTGCTGTTGGCGGCACTGACCTCGCACCAGGTGGGCCGGGGGCACGTATGCATCGATCTGGCCACGCTACTCGACGATGCCGGCCAGACCCTGGCGCTGCCGCCGGAAGAACCGGCCAATACCGGCCTGTCTGAGAGCGAGGTGGCCAACCTGCAAGGGCGTTATCCACAGGAACTGCTGTCACGGGTACAGCTAACCGATTGCCTCGCAGCCCTGCAGGGTTCTCTGGCCGTGAGCGATGGCTCCGTGCCGGCACCGCTGGTACTGAACGGCACCCGACTGTACCTGCGCCGGTTCTGGCGTTACGAACAACGCATTGCCGAGGGCATTCAGCAACGACTGGCCTTGCCATCGCCGCTGGCCGACCCGCAATCGGCGGCCTCCCAAACCTTATCCACAGCGCTCAGCAAACTGTTCCAGTCCACAGAGCCGGTGGATTACCAGAAACTGGCCTGCGCTCTGGCCGCCCGTAACCGCTTCGCCGTGATCACCGGTGGTCCGGGTACCGGCAAGACCACCACCGTGGTGAATCTTCTGGCAGCCCTGCAGGCCGTGGCCGGGGAAAGCCCGGAGCGGGCAGGGCGCAAGTACCGTATCCGCCTGGCCGCACCCACCGGCAAGGCCGCCGCCCGGCTGAACGAATCCATTGGCGGTGCGGTCAGCAAGCTGCCACTGGCCGACCTGCCCGGCTCCGTGAAACTGGAGGACATTCCCACCAAGGTCACCACCCTGCACCGGCTACTCGGTAGCCGGCCAGACACGCGCCAGTTCCGACATCACCGAGACAATCCGTTGCTGGTGGATATCCTGGTCATCGATGAGGCATCCATGGTGGATGTCGACCTGATGGCCTCGGTATTCGATGCCCTGCCCGCCAGCGCTCAGCTGATCCTGCTGGGCGACAAGGACCAGCTGGCCTCAGTGGACGCCGGTGCGGTGCTGGGGGAACTGTGCCAACGGGCCCTGGACGCCCACTACACGCCGGATACTGCCCGTTGGCTGGCTGCCATCACCGGCGCGCAGGTGCCGGATAGCCTTGTGGATAACTCCGGCCAGCCACTCGACCAGGCGGTGGCGATGTTGCGCAAGAGCTACCGCTTCGGACAGGACAGTGGTATCCGTCAACTGGCAGAAGCCGTAAACACCAGCGAGCTCACCAGCCAGGTACTGGGTCATATCCGGGACGCCGGGTTTGATGATGTAATCTGGCTGAACGGCCAAACACCAAAACCCGATCCGGATCAGACACTTGAGCTGATCTGCCACCACGCCATCACCGGCTCACCGGAGGCTTTCCGAAACGCCGGCCAGGGCCGGGTGGTGAATGGCCAGGCGCTGCCAACACCGGTAGGCTATAGCCATTATCTGGAAGTTATCCACAGCTGTGATTTGACCGCCGACAGTCCCCGGGAAGCCTGGGATGCCCACGCCGCTGAGGTGTTGGAAGCCTTCAACGATTTCCAGGTGCTGTGTGCGTTACGCAAAGGCCCCTGGGGCGTGGAGGGCTTGAACCAGCGTATCGCCCAGAAGCTGCTGGCTGAAAAACTGATCGACAAAACCGACGGCTGGTACGCCGGCCGGCCGGTGCTGGTCACCGGCAACGACTACAACCTCGGCCTGATGAACGGGGATATCGGCCTCACCTTCAGTGTACCCTGGGATAAGACCGAAACCGGCGAGCCAAAAGCGACCCTTCGGGTAGCCTTCCCGAGCAGTGACAGCACCGGCGGCATTCGCTGGATTTCCCCCAGCCGTTTGCAGCAGCTGGAAACGGTATACGCCATGACGGTGCATAAGTCCCAGGGTTCCGA
Organism: Marinobacter sp. ST-43; assembly: GCF_030541085.1. NCBI lineage: Bacteria > Pseudomonadati > Pseudomonadota > Gammaproteobacteria > Pseudomonadales > Marinobacteraceae > Marinobacter > Marinobacter sp. ST-43. The sequence goes on along the minus strand of NZ_JASSVO010000004.1, from coordinate 97,208 downwards.
ATTCAACCACACCTGTCTGGTGCTGCCGGATCGCCTCAGCCCGGTACTGACCAAGGAACTGGTGTACACGGGCATCACCCGGGCCAGGAACTGGTTCAGCCTGATTACCGGCGATGCGCAGGTGTTCAAAGACAGCGTAAGCCAACAGGTGGTGCGGGCTTCAGGACTGGCGCTTCGGCTCGGAGAGCAATAATGGCCACGGGCATCAGTTATCCTCAGTCCGATGTTGCTGTTCCCAAAGACGGGCGTAATGACCATCGCGGGCCAGCAACTCGTGATGGCTGCCACTTTCGACAATCCGGCCCCCGTCCATCACCAGAATGCTATTGGCATCGCGAACTGTGGATAACCTGTGGGCAATCACCAGGGTAGTACGCTGGTGGCTGACCTCTTTCAGGGCACCGAGGATGGCCTGTTCGGACAAGGAGTCCAGGGAGGAGGTTGCCTCGTCCAGGATCAGTATTGGCGGGTTCTTCAGGATAACCCGGGCAATGGCCACCCGCTGTTTTTCGCCGCCAGACAACTTGAGGCCGCGCTCGCCGACTTTCGTTTCGTAGCCTTCTGGAAGACTGTGGATAAAGTTTTCCAGATGGGCCATTTTCGCCGCCCGGTACACCTCTTCCTCGGTGGCCTCAGGCCGGCCATAGGCCAGGTTTCGGTAAAGGGTGTCGTTGAACAGCACGGTATCCTGCGGCACCACACCGATGGCCGAACGCAGGCTGTCTTGGGTGACCGATCGGATATCCTGGCCATCAATCCGGATTGCGCCCTTATCGACTTCGTAGAAGCGGAACAGCAACCGGGCGAGGGTAGATTTGCCCGCGCCGCTGGCGCCCACCACCGCCACGGTGTGGCCGGCGGGAATGGTAAAGTTCACATCCTGCAGAATGGGACGGTCGGGCCGGTAGGCGAAGTGGATGTGTTCAAAGCGCACTTCACCGTTATCCACAGCCAACGGCCTGGCATCCGGCGCATCCTGGATTGCCGGCTCATCACCCAACAGCTTGAACAGCCGCTCCACATTCACCAGCGCCTGGCGGATTTCCCGGTAGACAAAGCCCAGAGCATTCAGGGGAATGAACAGCTGGATCAGGTAGGCGTTGATCATGGTGAAATCACCCAGGGTGATTTCACCGCTGGCCACTTCGCCCACCGCCATGGCCATAATGACGATCAGCGCCACGCCGATGATCAATGCCTGGCCAGCGTTCAGGGTGGCCAGCGACAGGCGGTTCTTCAACCGAGCCTTTTCCCACTCATCCAGGTCCTGATCGTAAAGCTCGGCTTCATAACGTTCGTTGTTGAAGTATTTGACGGTTTCGTAGTTGAGCAGGCTGTCGATGGCCCGCGAGTTGGACTGGTTGTCCCGGGCATTGGCTTCCCGCACGAACCTGGTTCGCCACTCGGTGATCCTGATAGAGAACACCACATACACAACCACCGCCACCAGAATGGCGACGACATACCCGACGTTGAACACCACCAGCAGGATGCCCGCCACCAGCAGGATTTCCAGGATGGTAGGCACAATGTTGAACAGGGTGAAGCGCAGCAGAAAGCTGATACCGTTGGTGCCGCGTTCAATATCCCGGGCCAGGCCACCGGTTTTACGGTCCAGATGAAATCCCAGTTCCCTCTGGTGCAGGTGTTCAAACACCCGCAATGACACCCGCCGCATGGCCCGTTCCGCCACCCGGGCAAACACGGCATCCCGCAGTTCGCTGAACAGGGTGGCGCCAAAGCGCAGGCTACCGTAGGCCACCACCAGCACGACCGGAATCCACAGCAGCATGTCGGCACCGCGGTTCTGGTCCAGGTAGTCGACAATGTATTTCAGTGCCACCGGGGTGGCGACGGTGGCCAGCTTTGCCAAGACCAGCATCGCCATAGCCAACGCGACCCGCCCCCTGAATTCCAGAAGATACGGCCACAGCCCGGAAATAATCGACCAGTCTGGCTTATGATCGGCGGGGTAGTCGTTGTCGGCGTAGGCTCTCAATGCAATATCCTTGAACTTTTGGAGATGTCGAGCGCCCGAGATGGGGAGCCTTTCCGGGACACGCTGTAAATACATCCCTGTACGCTCGACAAAAGCCATCCCTGGCTTTTGACGGTCCCGGAAAGGCTCCCCATCCCGTGCACTCTTGCTAACAGCTATGATACGTCTTCATCTGAGGACAAATCGTAAAAGAAACGGCTTAATTAAACTTTGATCGATCAGGAGAGTGACCATCAGCCCCAACCATCGTAAAGCTCTAAGACTTGTCATCGAGTTTATCAGTCCCTATCGACGCGCGGTTGTAGGGGCACTGGTGGCACTGGTTATTACTGCCGGCATCACTCTTGGTCTGGGCCAGGGCCTGCGCATTCTGGTCGATCAGGGCCTGGCCACGCAGTCTCCGGAAAACCTCGCCAAAGCCATCGGCCTGTTTTTCGTGCTGGTACTCGGCCTGGCCTTTGGTTCGTTTGCCCGATTCTACCTGGTGTCCTGGATTGGCGAACGGGTGGTGGCAGATATTCGAAAACGGGTATTCAATCACCTGATCGATCTCACGCCCAGCTTCTTTGAACAGAACCGGGCCCTGGAGATTCAGTCCCGGTTTACGGCTGACACCACCGTACTGCAATCGGTGATTGGCTCCACCGTCTCCATCGCCCTGCGCAACACGCTGATGCTTATCGGCGGGCTCATTCTTCTGTTTGTCACCAACGCCAAGCTGGCCAGCATCATCCTGCTGGGATTTCCGCTGGTGATTGCGCCGATCCTGTTTTACGGCCGCCGGGTGCGGGCGCTGTCCCGACTGAGTCAGGACCGGGTGGCGGATGTTGGCAGTTATGTCGGGGAGAATCTCAGCCAGATCAAAACCGTACAGGCCTTCAATCATCAGCCTCACGACCGCCGCTATTTCGCCGAGGTTTCTGAAAAAGCCTTCGATATTGCCCGGCAACGGATTCGGCAGCGCGCCTGGCTGACCACATTGGCGATTTCCCTGGTGATGGGCGCCGTCGGTATTGTCATCTGGATTGGCGGGCTGGATGTGATTCATGGCCGAATCTCACCGGGTGAGCTGGCAGCCTTTGTGTTCTACAGCCTGCTGGTGGGGGTCGCGGCTGGAGCCATCAGTGAGGTGATTGGCGAATTGCAGCGCGCCGCCGGTTCCGCAGCTCGCCTGTTTGAGCTGCTGCAGACCGAGCCGGAGCGGCGTCCCGAGACAGGAACGGACCGGCTTCCGGGCACAGTGACCGGTGCAATTACTCTGGATAACCTGAGCTTCAGCTACAGCGGGCGCACGGAACGGCCAGCGCTTGCCAGGGTCTCTCTGGAAATCCAGCCGGGTGAAACCCTTGCCCTGGTCGGACCGTCCGGTGCCGGTAAATCCACGTTGTTTGATCTGCTACTGGGTTTCTATCCGCTACAGGACGGTTCTATCCGGTTGGAGGGCATAGACACCGCCAAGGTTCCACTGGCTGACCTGCGACGGTGTTTCGCTCTGGTGCCGCAGAATCCCGCCCTGTTTCATGGCACTGTCGCCGATAATCTGCGCTACGCCCGGCCCGAGGCCAATCAGGCTGAGATCGAGCAGGCCGCCCGTATTGCCCACGCCCACGAATTTATTCAGGCCCTGCCACAGGGTTACGACACGCCCCTGGGTGATGCCGGCCAGGGCCTTTCCGGTGGCCAGAAACAACGACTGGCGATTGCCCGTGCGCTGTTGGCCGACGCTCCGATTCTGCTGCTTGATGAAGCCACCAGCGCCCTGGATGCGGAAAGCGAGCACCTGATTCAGCGGGCCATGCCGGCGCTCACGGAGGGCCGGACTACCCTGGTGATTGCTCACCGGCTGGCAACGGTGCGGGATGCCGACAGGATCGCGGTATTTGACGAAGGCCGACTGCTGGCAGTGGGCAGTCACGACCAGTTGATCCGCGATAACCCGCTGTACCGGCGCCTGGCCAGCCTGCAATTCCGGGACACCGGGAGCCAGACAGAACACTGAGTGCCCCGTTGGTCGGTTTGTGTGTTGGGTGCGTACTCCCTACACTGGTACTAGAAATTCCTAATCCTGACACAGGGAGACACGCAAAGTGAGCAACAAAGAATTGCAGGCACTCAAAGAGCGATACGTCGCCGCGGGCGCAGCAAGCCCCAATGATCAATTTGCAGATCACGCCCTGAACGCAGAGGTCTGGGACGCAGATGGCAAACGCATGATCGATTTCGCCGGCGGTATCGGCGTATTGAACATCGGCCATCGACATCCCAAGGTGGTTGAGGCCGTCAAGGCGCAGCTCGACAAACTGATGCACACCTGCCAGACGGTGATGCCCTACGAGGGCTACGTGAAGCTGGCCCAGAAACTGAGCGAAGTGGTGCCGGTAAAAGGCCACGGCAAGGTCATGCTGGCCAACTCCGGCGCCGAGGCATTGGAAAACGCGGTCAAGATTGCCCGCGCAGCCACCGGCAAAAACAACGTTATCTGTTTTGACGGCGGCTACCACGGCCGCACCTTCTTCACCATGGCCATGAACGGCAAGGCCGCCCCTTACCAGACCTCCTTCGGCCCCATGCCCGGCCTGGTGTACCGCGCGCCTTACCCGGTGCCTTACCATGGCATTTCCGAAGAAGAGGCTCTGCGGGGCCTGGCGATGACCATGAAAGCCGATTCCCCGGCCCACGAAACCGCCGCCATCGTACTGGAGCCGGTTCTGGGTGAGGGCGGTTTCTACCCGGCACCGACAAGTTTCCTGAAAGCCATCCGCAAGATCTGCGATGACAACGACATCATGATGATCGTGGATGAAGTGCAAAGTGGCTTTGGCCGCACCGGCAAGCTGTTCGCCATCGAGCACAGTGGTGTTGAGCCGGACATCATGACCATGGCCAAGTCCATGGCCGATGGCATGCCTATCTCTGCCATTGTCGGCACCGACAAGGTGATGGACTCCTCCGGCCCGAACTCCCTGGGCGGCACCTACACCGGCAGCCCCACTGCCTGTGCCGCAGCTCTGGCGGTGTTTGATGTGATCAAAGAAGAAGACATCCTTGGCAAGAGCCAGCGCCTGGGCGAGAAACTCAGAGCCCGGTTCGACCAATGGCAGGAGCAGTTCACCCATGTGGACAACGCTCGCAATCTGGGCCCCATGGCGGCCTTTGAGCTGGTGGAAAGCAAGGATAGTCACAAGCCCATGCCAGAACTGGCCGGGGCCATTACCAAGAAGGCAAAGGAGAAAGGACTGATCCTGCTGAGTTGCGGTATGCACGGCAACACACTGCGGTTCCTGATGCCGGTGACCATCGAAGACGAAGTGCTGGAAGAAGGGCTGAATATTGTTGAGGAATGCCTGAAGGAAGTGGGCGCCTGAACCAGGCGGTTACGTCTGACTTCCTATTCGTCGTATACTGCCGGAAGCTCTTTCCGGCAGTTTCCCCCCTCGGGTTCTGCCGTTGATTCACCGATCAGGCGGTAACCATGACGTCCCAGAGTAATTCTCCCACTCCCGACCACCAACCCAGACCCTGGATCGATCTGCTGGTCAGTATCATCATTCCCTCGGTGATTCTGATGAAGTTCAGTGGTGACGAACACCTGGGCAGCGTCAATGCACTGATCATCGGCCTGGCGTTTCCCCTCGGCTGGGGCCTGTTCGAGCTGGTGCGCTACCACAAGAAAAACTTCATCGCCTTGCTGGGCCTGATCAGTGTCGGCCTCACCGGCGGCATTGGTTTGCTGGAACTGGATGCCGGCTGGCTCGCCATCAAGGAAGCGGCCGTGCCCGCCGTCATTGGTCTGGCGGTACTGGTGTCTACGCGCACCAGGTACCCCCTGGTCCGTACTCTGCTTTATAACCCGAATGTGCTGGACGTGGACAAGATTCAGGCCTCACTGGAAGAAAAGAACTGCGTGGAGGAGTTTGAAGGGCGGCTACTTAAGGCCAGCTATTTCTTTGCCGGCACCTTCCTGTTCTCGTCCATCATGAATTATGTGCTGGCGAAATGGATTGTGGTGAGCCCTTCGGGCACCCAGGCCTTCAATGAGGAACTGGGCCGCATGACCCTGGTGAGCTATCCGATGATTGCCATCCCCTCCATGGTGATGATGATGCTGATCTTCTATTACCTCTGGCGCACCATCCGACGCCTGACGGGGTATACCCTGGAAGAGGTGATGGCGCCACATCTGATTGAAAAGGAAAAAGAAAAGGAACGGAAGAGGGCAGAGTCAGGGTCCTCGAAATAGGTTATTACAACACCGGTTTCCGGGTTCCCCGGACACCCATAAAAAACGGTGGCATCCTCAAGGAGCCACCGTTTTTTATTGCCAACAAGGTTGGTCTGATCAGATATCCAGGTTGGTCACTTCCAGCGCGTTGCTCTGGATGAAGTCCCTCCGTGGCTCCACATCATCCCCCATCAGTGTGGTGAAGATCTGGTCCGCGGCAATCGCATCCTCAATGGTGACCTTCATCATCCGGCGGGTTTCCGGATCCATGGTGGTTTCCCACAACTGATCCGGGTTCATTTCACCCAGCCCCTTGTATCGCTGGATGTTCAGGCCACGCTGGGCTTCCTTCATCAGCCACTCCAGGGCGCCCTCGAAGGACAGCACAGACTGCTTGCGCTCGCCACGCTGGATGTAGGCGCCATCCTCAATCAGCCCCTCCAGGGTCTCGCCCAGACGGGCAATGGCCCCGTAGGACGAAGACTCGAAGAAGTCATGACTGAACACATGCTCATGGGGAATGCCATGCACAAAGATGGTGACTTTGGGCAGGTACAGGCCCCGTTCCTCATCGCGGGTAACGGAGAAGGTGTACTTGGTGCCCGTGCGGGTATCCAGATCCAGACCTTCACCCAGGCGCGCCACCCAACGGGCCACTTCAACCTCTTCCTTCAGGTGTTCCGGCTTGAGCGTACTGTTGTAGACCATCTGCTGCAGTACCTTGGCCGGATAGGCCCGGGACAGGCGATCGATCATCGCCATCACTGCCTGATAATCCTTCACCATGGTTTCCAGGGCGGAATCCTTGATGGCCGGTGCTTCCGGGTTCACATACAGCTGGGCGCCTTCCAGGGCCGTCTGGGTCAGATAGGCTTCCTTCGCCTTCTCGTCCTTCAGGTATTGCTCCTGTTTGCCACGCTTGACCTTGTACAGCGGCGGCATGGCAATGAACACATGGCCGCGCTCGATGATTTCCCGCATCTGGCGGAACAGGAAGGTCAGCAGCAGGGTACGGATGTGTGAACCGTCCACATCGGCATCGGTCATGATGATGATGGAGTGATAACGGAGTTTGTCCGGGTTGAACTCTTCGCGGCCGATGCCACAACCCAGTGCCGTGATCAGAGTGCCAACTTCCGCGGAAGACAGCATCTTGTCAAAACGGGCTTTCTCGACGTTCAGGATCTTACCTTTCAGGGGCAGGATGGCCTGGGTCTTACGATCACGGCCCTGCTTGGCACTGCCACCCGCAGAATCACCCTCCACAATGAACAGTTCGGAGAGGGCAGGGTCTTTTTCCTGGCAGTCCGCCAGCTTGCCGGGCAGGCCGGCAATGTCCAGGGCGCCCTTACGGCGGGTCATATCCCGGGCCTTACGGGCTGCTTCCCGGGCACGGGCCGCTTCGATCATCTTGTTAACGATCTGCTTGGCTTCGTTGGGTTGCTCCTGCAGGTACTCCGCAAAGCTCTGATACAGTTCCTGCTCCACCGCCGTCTTCACTTCCGAGGACACCAGCTTGTCCTTGGTCTGGGAGGAGAACTTGGGATCGGGCACTTTCACACTGATGATAGCGGTCAGGCCTTCCCGGGCATCATCACCGGAGGTCGCTACCTTGGCTTTCTTGCCCAGGCCTTCATGATCAATGTAGTTGTTCAGAGAGCGGGTCAGTGCTGCCCGGAAACCGGCCAGGTGAGTACCACCATCCCGCTGGGGAATATTGTTGGTGAAGCAGTAGATGTTTTCCTGGAAGGCATCGTTCCACTGCATGGCCACTTCTACCGCAATGCCATCTTCCCGCTCACGGTTGAAATGGAAGACACGGTTGATGGCCGTCTTGTTGGTATTCAGGTGCTCAACAAAGGCCCGCAGACCACCTTCATATTCAAAAATCTCCTCCTTGCCTGAACGCTCATCCGTCAGGCGGATACGCACACCACTGTTCAGGAAAGCGAGTTCCCGCAGGCGCTTGGCCAGGATGTCGTAATGGAACTGGATATGAGTGAAGGTTTCCGGAGAGGGAATAAAGTGAACCTTGGTACCGGAGGCATCGGTTTCACCGACTTCGCCCAAGGGCGCATTAGGTACACCGTGGGTGTAGCTCTGCTCATAGACCTTGCCATCCCGGCGGATGGTGAGGGTCAGCGAGGAAGACAGGGCGTTGACCACAGACACACCCACACCGTGCAGACCGCCGGAGACCTTGTAGGAGTTGTCGTCGAACTTACCGCCGGCATGCAACACAGTCATGATGACTTCGGCGGCCGAAACACCTTCCTCTTCATGTAGATCGACCGGGATACCGCGACCATTGTCTTTTACGGTAATGGATTCGTCCGGGTGGATGATGATGCCGATTTCAGAACAGTAACCAGCCAGAGCCTCATCGATGGAGTTATCCACCAACTCAAAGACCATGTGATGCAGGCCGGTGCCATCGTCGGTATCACCGATGTACATACCGGGCCGTTTACGCACCGCGTCGAGTCCTTTGAGGACTTTGATACTGGAGGAATTGTAGTTCGATTCACTCATTAAAAGAGACTCCTGGAGGTGAGCCCAGCCCTGGCGACAGACACGATCATTCGCGAACCCGCCCGGCTCAGCTATTCTTCCGTCAATTGTCCATGTTCCACGTGGAACATTCTGTATTCAGGTGTATCCCCATCGTGCCACAACGTGTCCGGTTCCGGATGCTCAATGGAGGTGATAAACACCTGACAACGCAGTTCCTGTAAGTTGCGAGCCAGCATAACGCGATGACGAACATCCAACTCGGCGTTGATATCGTCCAACAGAAACGTCACCTGTTTGCCAAGATCACTCAACACCTTGCCCTGAGCAATCTTCATCAGGATCACCAGTGTCTTTTGCTGCCCCCGCGAGAACGTTTCCGCCACCGGACGACCACCAAACTTCAGACGGATATCCGCCCGGTTCGGGCCGTACAAGGTGTGGCCCATCCGACGTTCTTGTTCACGATGGTTGACCAATACTTCGGTCAACGCTGTGCTTCGATCCCAGCCCGGATAAAAGTCCATCTTCAGACCTTCCACCCAGGGCGCATCCAGCTCCGCCAACACCGATTCAAAAGCGATCTTGAAGCGTTGGAAAACAGTTTGCCGGATGTCACTCAACGACTCCGCCAAGGCGCCGTACTGGGAATCCCAGACCCGCATCAACGATTCGTCCAGTCTACCATTTCTCAGCATTTGATTCCGCTGTGACGTGACTCTCTGAACCTGTTGCCACAGGGAAGAAAAGGAAGGTTCCACGTGGAACACTAACCAATCCAGAAACTGCCGACGCTTACCCGGGCCACCAGCAACAATGTCGAATACCCCGGGATCAATGACCGAGACCGGCAGATGCATCGCCAGAAACGAAAGACTGCGAACCGCCTCACCATCTACCCGCAACTGGGTTTCCTTGAGGCTGACATCCCGGGAAATACCAATTCTGTGCTCAACCTTCTCTGAAGACTCTTGCGCCAACAGACCTGAATCCAGTGCCCCGAAGACAGTCAGTTTCGATTGCCCATGAGCCACGACTGCCTGATGCCGGCTGACCCGAAACGACCGACCAAGACCCAGATAGCCAATCGCTTCCAGAACACTGGTTTTACCGCTGCCATTGGCGCCATAAAGAAGATTGAAGGACGGTGAAAATTCTACAGGCGCAGATAACAGGTTTCGGAAGTGCTGTGTCTGGAGTTTGACTAGCGCCATAGGTTAACGGAGTGCTCAGGCTGAAAATTCGGACGACCAAAACGAGAAAGGGCGATACCGTTTCCGATATCGCCCTAGTGTACTAGAAACCCCGGTAGACCGGTTAATGAAGCATGGTTAGCCGCTCGTCCATGAACACATCCATCTCTGGCGCCAGGATGTGAACATAGCGGTCGAAATACAAGAACTGCTTGAGCAGCAAGGCGAATTCACGGGGGAAATGCAAACCATGACTTTCGCCAACCTTTACCATGTCCATCAGGATATTATTCACGTCGTCCTCGGCCTGTTCCGCTTGATAGGGCACATCATCCGGAACCATACGATCCATCTGACGATACAGACGCTGAAGATCCGCAGACAGATCGTCCACCCGCACGGTGTGCCGGGTGACGCCAATCCGGATCATGGCGTCGGCCATACCATCAAAATTGCCCACCATAATCGCGGAAATGAAATCACTCACGGCCTGCCAGGTATCCGGTCTGATACGCCCGACAATGCCGAAATCGATAAAACCAACCCGACCATCCTCAAGCACCATCAGGTTACCGGCATGAACGTCTGCGTGAAAAAACTCGCATTGGGTCAGGCTGGCAAACCAGGTGTTCATGGCGGTTATCAATGTCCGCTCCGGATCACGGGAAAAGCCTCGAATACTCTCAAGATCCGTTAATGGGACCCCGCGGAAACGTTCCATGGTCAGAATCCGGCGAGTACTGCAATGCTCGTACACCCGCGGCACGGTCGCATCTTCATTGTGAGTATTCTGCAAAAACTCCCGGAAGACTTTCAGGTTGTTGGCCTCTTTGATGAAATCGCATTCTTCCATCATGGTTTTCTGGATTTCATCAACAATGCCGGACATGGAGGTCCAGGACAGTTTCGGGGCCAGCGTCTCGAGCATTCGGGCAGACAGGTAAAGGAAGTTGAGGTCCGTCAGCAGAATGTTTTCCACACCCGGCTTCTGAACCTTGATCACCACTTCTTCACCCGTTACCAGGCGAGCAGCATGAACCTGGGCAATGGATGCCGAAGCCAGTGCAACCGGATCAATTTCCGAATACACCTGATCAATAGGGCGACCAAGCTCGTCCCGGATGATCTTCTTGATTACGCTGAAGGGAAGGCTCGGGGTCTTGTCGAGGCAGAACTGGAACTCCTCCACATATTCCTTCGGGAAAAAGGTCGGCGAGCTGGCAATAAATTGTCCCAACTTGATGTAGGTTGCGCCCAGGCTTTCGAAGGTCTGCCTTAAAAGTCTCGGGGCAGGGGGCCGATCGCCCCGAACCCAGTTTACCCCGGTGCGGCCAAGCACAGACAGGGTCTGACCGATCCTGAACGCGCCTTTGATTCCATTCGTTACAGCACCCATAGAGCCCTCCAAACCTGATTACAGTCGCATCGGCATGACAACATACAGGCAGCGGTTGTCGTTCTGAGCCTCAATCAGCGCACTGCTGTTGGGATTCGACAACGTAATCTTCACCTGGTCATCATCCAGTGCATTCATGACATCTACCAGATAGCCTACATTAAACCCGATCTGCAGTGATTCGCCCTGATACTCCACCGGCAACGCATCTTCAGCCTGTTCCTGATCAGGGTTATTGGCGAACACCTGCAACTGGTTGGGAGAAAGGTTCAGGCGCACACCACGGATGTTCTCGTGCGACAGAATGCCCGCCCGCTGCAGGGTACTTTTCAGCGTTGAACGATCCGCCAGTACGGTTTTGTCACCGCCTCGCGGGATCACCCGGTTGTAATCCGGGAACTTGCCTTCAATCAACTTGGAGGTAAAGGTATAGCTGCCCACCGTCGCCCGCAGATGATTGTCACCGATGACCAGCGTAACCGGCGATTCTTCATCATCCAGAAGCCGGGCCAGTTCCAGTACACCTTTACGAGGCACAATAACCTGCCGCAACTCCGGACACCCGGTATCCAGATCGAACTGGGCCATGGCCAGACGATGACCATCGGTAGCCACAACCCGGGCATGATTAACATCCACTTCCAGCAACAACCCGTTCAGGTAATAACGCACATCCTGCTGGGCCATAGCGAACGCAGTGGCATCCAGCATGCGACCGAGCTCTTTCTGGGGTAATGCCAGGCGGAAGCTTTCCGGCTCATCTTCGACATTGGGAAAGTGCTCCGCTGGCAGCGTCGACAGGGTGAAGTGGGAATTGCCAGAACGCAGATGCAGACGATCGCCTTCCAGTGCCAGATCGATAGGCGCCTCATCCCCCAGAGCCCGGCAGATATCAGCCAACTTCCGCGCCGGAACCGTGATACGACCAGGCTGATCCACATGGACTGGTGCTACCCGAGCCACCAGCTCCACTTCCATATTGGTACCGGTCAGTGTCAGCGTATTGTCTTCCGCTTCCAGCAGGACGTTGGACAACACCGGCATGGTCTGTTTCTTTTCCACAACGCCCGCGATGCTTTGCAGCGGGGTGATCAGTGATTCACGGCTGATGGTCAGTTTCATGGCACTCGGCTTCAGTTATCGGAAGTGAATGTATGTGTTGTTCGTACGGGCCACCTTCAATCAGGTGGTCAGCAATCTCATAAAATTCTGATAATCCTCACGGATACCGGGATCGGTTTCCTGCAATTCAACAATCTTTTTACAGGCATGCAGAACGGTGGTGTGGTCACGCCCACCGAACGCGTCGCCAATCTCCGGCAGGCTATGGTTGGTCAGTTCCTTGGCCAGGGACATAGCCACCTGGCGCGGCCGGGTGACTGTGCGAGTGCGGCGTTTGGACAGCAGATCCGCGACCTTGATCTTGTAGTACTCAGCCACCGTGCGCTGGATATTATCGATGCTCACCTGCTTTTCATGCAGGGCCAGAAGATCCTTGAGGCTCTCACGGATAAACGGCGGGGTAATCTCCGAGCCAGTGAAGTGAGCATTCGCTATCACCAGACGCAGCGCCCCTTCAAGCTCACGAACGTTTGACCGGATTTTCTGTGCAATAAAGAACGCGGCCTCGCTGCTGAGTTTCACATTGGCCTGTTCCGCCTTCTTCATCAGGATCGCCACCCGTGTTTCCAGTTCCGGAGGCTCGACCATCACCGTCAGGCCCCAGCCAAAGCGGGATTTCAGCCGCTCCTCCATATCAGAGATTTCTTTCGGGAAACGGTCACAGGTCACGATCACCTGCTGGCCACCTTCAAGCAACGCATTAAAGGTGTGGAAAAACTCCTCCTGAGAGCGTTCCTTGCGGGCAAAAAACTGGATATCGTCGATCAGCAACGCGTCCACCGACCGGTAATACCGCTTGAATTCATTGATCGCGTTCAGCTGCAGTGCCTTGACCATATCGGCCACAAACCGTTCAGAACGCAGATAGGCCACCTTCGCGCGCGGGTTGCGGCGCACAATCTCGTTGCCAATGGCGTGCATCAGGTGGGTTTTACCCAGGCCCACGCCGCCATAGAGGAACAGCGGGTTATAGGCGCCACCGGGGTTTTCCGCCACCTGCATGGACGCAGCCCGGGCCAGCTGGTTCGATTTACCCTCGACAAAGGTATCGAAGGTGAAGGTTTCGTTGAGAAAACTCTGGTGTTTGATATCACCTTCTACCTGCACCGGACGGCGCTCGGTCTGGGCCTTGGGTGCCGGAGCGGCCATCGCTCTTGGCGCCGAATCGGAAACGGTAGCGGCAACACTTCTTTCTTCTTCAGTAACGGTCTGCTCAGTTTCTTCCGAGACCCGGACCGGCGGTGCCACTTCAGAGCGAACCACCGGGTCCGCAGGCTTGGGCGCAGAGCCCACTTTCATCATGACTCGTGGCGCCTGACCACCATTCAGATCCTTCAAGACTTCTTCTATACGGTGGAGGTATTTCTCGTTGACCCAGTCCATCACAAACCGGTTTGGAGCGAACAGCATGAGCTGCCCCTCCCGATGATCAGACTGAAGAGGTCTCAACCAGGTATTGAACTGCTGTGCGGGAAACTCATCCCGGAGTACTTCAAGACATTGATGCCACATACTGTTCGGCACGACCGCCTGCTCCCGAAAACCTGACTGATGAGACACCGTTAAACCAACGCCACCGGTGCCTGAAGTGACCGGAGATTCTAACCCGCACGGGCCTTCAGTAAAAGGCCGGAAACCTTTGTCATAAACACCCTGTGGAAACTTTTCCCTATATTTTTCAAATTGTTTCAGACATATCTACAAGCTTGTGTACAGAAAATGCCTGAAAAAAAGTTATTCACAGGACCCTGTGTAAACCCCGGGTTCAACTCTGTGAGAAAGATCTTGACCGATACTTGCATAACTCGGTTCAACATCCTCAATCGCACTTGTGCACAATCCGTGCTGACGAAATCCACAGAGCTCACCGGCATCTGTCACAAGCTTTGTCATTGCTTCAGATTATTGATTTATTTTATGAATTTTTCCTTATCCACAGAAATCAACGTGCTTAACAGCAGTAATAAATATCTTTGAAAGAATTTTAAAAAGACCTAACAGATTCTATTACTCGCCATGTCGGTTAGTACCCATGCCAGAATCTTGCCTGACCAAACCATAACCATTGAACTTGCACCGGTATTTGACTAGAATGCCGCTCCTGTTTTGGCTGTCTATTTTCCAGCCAGTGATCAATGTCCATCGACGATTTGTGAGAACATCACCATGAAAAGAACATTCCAACCGAGCGTCCTGAAGCGCAAGCGCGTTCACGGTTTCCGTGCCCGTATGGCGACAGCCAATGGTCGCAAGGTACTGTCTCGTCGCCGTGCCAAGGGCCGTGCACGCCTGTCTGCGTAATCTGAAGCCTGCCTCATGAAGGCCTTGACGTTTCCGAAGTCTCACAGACTGTTGAAACCTTCGGATTACAGCAGGGTCTTCAATGACGTAACGCTGAAAGTTCCGCACAGGAATTTTCTGATCCTGGCCTCTGCCAATTCATTGGGACACGCCAGGGTCGGATTGATCTTCTCCAAGAAGAATCTTCGGCTCGCCGTTCAGAGAAACCGGATCAAGCGTCAGGTAAGGGAAACCTTCCGGCTCCAATCAGATCTGCCAGGCCTTGATATCATTGTGCTCGGCCGCCAGGGGCTGGATCGGCTGGATAACGATACGGTCCGTTCCTCACTGAATGATCTTTGGCATCGGGTTAAGAAAAAATACCGGCAGTCCACGCCTGATCAATCCGTCGGCAATCCCAGAGGTACGGAGTAATGCGTCAACTCCTGCTCTTGCCCATCCGGTTCTACCAGTATGCCATCAGTCCGATGATGGCCAGCCATTGCCGTCATTACCCTACCTGTTCACAATACGCCGTCGAGGCCATCCAACATCACGGACCTCTTAAAGGCGGTTACCTGGCAACAGCCCGGCTACTCAGGTGTCATCCCTGGGCAGAAGGCGGTTATGATCCGGTACCGGGAACGGAACTGAATACGGCGCCTCGCTCCGGCCAGGCCTGCAATCCGACAGAAAGCACTCATTCCACTACTCAGACCAGACACTAAGTTTATGGATATTCAACGCATCGTTTTGTTTGCCGGCCTCGCCATTGTCAGTTACCTGATGGTACTTGCCTGGAACGAGGATTATCACCAGCCTCAAACAGAACAGGTTGCCGAGGCGCAATCTTCCTCAGACAGCAGTGCTACCAACAGCACCGATGACATGATCCTGCCTGAGGATAACAACGCAGGCGGCGAAGAGTTTGCAACACCGGAGACCGGCTCACTGGCGTCAACCTCCGCCAACAGCGATCAAGATCTGGCAGATCGTTTTATTACCGTGACCACGGATGTTTACGAACTGAAGATCGACCGCGTAGGCGGTAATGTGGTTGACAGTTCCCTGTTGCAATACGACGAGTCTCTGGACAGCGAACAACCACTGAAACTGCTGACCAATACCCGCACCCGCACCTATCTGCTGGAAAGCGGCCTGATCGGTCGCGATGGCCCGGATGGCAGCCAGGCCGGTGAAGCTCCGGTATTTCAGGCAGAAACCGGCAGTTACCAGCTCGCGGAAGGGGAAGATGAACTGACCATCAACCTGGTGTACACCACTGACAGCGGTGTAGCCATCACCAAACGCTATCATCTGGCCCGCAACAGCTATCAGATTGATGTCAGCTACCTGATCGACAACCGTTCAGAAAGCCCATGGCAAGGTAACTTCACCGGCAAGATCGTGCGTGATCAGGCGCCGGATCCGACCTCCCAGGCCAGCATGGGAATCCGGGCTTATCTGGGCATGGTGATCAGTACCCCGGAAGATCCGTATGAGAAGTACGATTTCGAGGATCTGTCAGAGAAGCGCGTCAATCAGTCGGTCACTAATGGCTGGCTGGCCTTCCTGCAGCATTACTTCCTGACCGCATGGGTACCCGAGCGGGACCAGAAAGCCCAGTTCCAGACCACCCGACGGGGCGATCTCCATGTTATGGGCTTTGTTTATCCTGCCACGACGGTAGCACCGGGTGAGACCGCAGAAGTGGGCGCCACTGCTTATGTCGGTCCCAAGATCATTGATCGGCTGGAAGCTCTGGCTCCGAACCTGGATCGCACCGTTGATTTCGGCTGGCTGTTCTTCATTTCCCTGCCGCTGTTCTACATTCTTGAATGGTTCTATGGTCTGGTCGGTAACTGGGGTGTCGCTATCATCCTGCTGACGGTGTTGGTAAAAGCGGTGTTCTTCCACCTCTCCGCCACCAGCTATCGCTCCATGGCAAAAATGCGCGCGGTCGCTCCGCAACTGACCCGGCTGAAAGAGCTCTATGGCGACGATCGCCAGCGCATGTCCCAGGAAATGATGGCGCTGTACAAGCGCGAGGAAATCAATCCGCTCGGGGGCTGTCTGCCAATACTGGTGCAGATGCCGGTGTTCATCTCGCTTTACTGGGTACTGTTTGAAAGTGTCCAGTTGCGTCATGCGCCGTTCATGCTGTGGATTCAGGATCTGTCCCAGATGGACCCGTACTTCATCCTGCCGATCCTGATGGGCGCCAGCATGTTCATCCAGATGAGCCTGAACCCGACGCCCCCGGACCCCATGCAGGCCAAGATCATGAAGCTGATGCCGCTGATCTTCACCGTGTTCTTCCTGTGGTTCCCGGCTGGTCTGGTTCTGTACTGGCTGGTGAACAACATTCTTTCGATCTCCCAGCAGTGGTACATTACCCGCAAGATCGAAGCGGAAACGGCAGGCAAGAAGTACTGATTCAACAGTGCTTCTGACCTGACAAAGGCTCCCTTGTGGAGCCTTTGTCATTTCTATTTCAGGAAAACCAAGATGCAGCCAGCGACTGACACCATTGCCGCCATCGCCACTGCCCCGGGCCAGGCCGGGGTGGGGATTGTCCGGGTGTCCGGACCCAGGGCCATGGCCATTGCCCGCACCATGCTGGGCTTTGAGCCAAAACCCCGATACGCCCACTACGGCCCGTTCCGGGATCGTCAGGGAGAGCTGATTGATGAGGGCATCGGTCTGTACTTTCCCAACCCGCACTCCTTTACCGGCGAGGATGTGTTCGAGCTTCAGGGCCATGGCGGCACGGTGATTCTGGATATCCTGTTACGGGAAGTCTGCAGCCTGGGGGCCCGGCTGGCCCGGCCCGGTGAATTTTCCGAACGAGCGTTTCTCAATGACAAACTGGACCTGGCCCAGGCTGAGGCCATTGCTGATCTGATTGAAAGCAGTTCGGAACAGGCGGCCCGCTGTGCCGTGCGTTCCATGCAGGGGGTGTTCTCCAAACGTGTGGATAACCTGGTGGAGGCCATCACCCATCTGCGCATCTACGTGGAAGCGGCCATCGATTTTCCGGAGGAAGAGATCGATTTCCTGGCCGATGGCAAAGTTGCTTCTGACTTGCAGGGCCTGCTGGAGCAGGTGCAGCAGATTCTCGGTGAAGCCCAGCAAGGCACCATTCTGCGGGACGGCATGAAAGTGGTTATTGCCGGCCGGCCCAATGCCGGCAAATCCAGCCTGCTGAACGCCCTCGCGGGGCGGGAGGCTGCGATTGTCACCGCCATCGAGGGCACGACCCGGGATGTGTTGCGGGAACATATCCACATCGATGGTATGCCGCTGCACATTATTGATACCGCCGGCCTGCGGGACAGCCCGGACGAAGTGGAACAGATTGGTATTGCCCGGGCCTGGGAAGAAATCCGACAGGCTGATCGTATTTTGCTGATGGTGGATGCCACCACCACCGACAAAACCGAGCCCCATGAAATCTGGCCGGATTTTATTGATCAACTGCCCAGGAGTGCACCGGTGACAGTGATCCGGAACAAGGTGGATCTGTCTGGTGAACCGGTGGGTATCAGCGCCGAGTCGCATCAGACCGCTCCGGTGATTCGTCTGGCAGCAAAAGCTGCGGAGGGCCTGGAGGTTCTGCGTGAGCATCTGAAAGAATGCATCGGCTTTGCCAGCACCACCGAAGGTGGCTTCCTGGCCCGGCGCCGGCACCTGGATGCACTGGAACGTGCCCGGGATTCCCTGCTACAGGGCCAGACCCAGCTGGAAGGTTACGGGGCAGGCGAATTGCTGGCCGAAGATCTGCGGGCCGCTCAGGATGCCCTGGGGGAAATCACCGGGCATCTGACGCCGGATGAGCTTCTGGGTAAGATATTCAGCAGTTTCTGTATCGGGAAATAATTCAGGAAGAAGCCCTCAGCCCGCTCTGGCTCTCGGGTGTTCCCTTACGAAAACAAACAGTTTATCTGTAAAACAACGTTAAAAGCTCGGGTAAACTCCACCACTGTCTCATCGTGCCGCTGCCTGTGCAGCGGACCAAGTCATTCGTGGTAAAGGAGATAACCCGTGCGCAAGTTGGCCTCTTTGTTAGCTGCCACGCTGGTGTTTGCCGGCGTTTCTGTGCCCGCCCTGGGCTCAGACAAACTCTACATATACACTGAGAACTTTCCCCCGTACAACATGAGTTCCACCGGCCGTGCGTTTGAGCACAACGGCGATGGAATTGATGGTCTGTGTACCGAGATGGTAAAAGCGGTGCTGCAGGCGTCCGGGCTGGACCATGTGATCAAGCTTCGGAACTGGGATTACGGTTACAACCGGGCCCTGAACAAGAAGAACCACGGCATTTTCTGCACCACCTATACCGAAAGCCGGGCGCCCCAGTTCAAGTGGGTGGGGCCACTGGCCAACAACCTGTGGACCATCTTTGCCCCGGCCGGCACCAACCTGCAGATCGACGATCTGGAAGATACCCGGGGTTTGCTGTATGCCGGCTATCGCGGTGACGTCATGACCGAATACCTGCTGGAGCGCGGCTACAAGGTCTCGGAGATGGAAAGCGACGATCTGAACCCGAAGCGCCTGGAACTGGGGCAGGTTGACCTCTGGATTGCAGACCAGTTGGCCGGGCCTTATTTTGCGTCCCAGCAGGATGTGGAAGGCTTGGTTCCGGTGTATTCGTTCAACAAGACCGAACTGTACCTGGCCATGAACATGGAAACGCCGGACGAGGTGATCCAGAAACTGAATCAGGGCCTGGAAACCATCAAGAACAACGGCATCTATGAGGCTATTGAGACCAAGTACGGTCTCTGATCAAAGCGTCGCTCTGTTGCAGGAGGGGAAGCCGATCGCTTCCCCTTTTCGTTATTGGGCCATCGCTTAACCAGTGCGGCGCAGATCCGGTGAACGAACCGGGCGCAGGGCCTCGGTATGGCTGCGATTGCCCAGAAAGTCGGGCCGCGGTTTGTTGCCGCAGAATGGCTGTTCCAGACGGTTTTCCACACTGTTGTAGACGAAGAACAGATTGCTGCGGGGCCAGGGTGACATATTGGCATTGGAGGCATGCAACGTGTTGCACTCGAATATGATCAGAGAGCCCGCTGGCCCGGTAGGCGCCTGGATGCCGTACTGATCGGCCATCTTCTGCAGGTCCTGCTCGTTGGGGACCCCCAGCTCCTGCTTTTTCAGTGAGGACTGGTAGTTGTCCTCGGGCGTGCGGCCGACACAGGGCACAAACGTTTTGTGGGAGCCGGGAATCAGCATCAATGGGCCGTTGAATGGTGTGTTGTCGGTGAGGGCGATGGAAAAGCTGACGGCCCGCATGCGCGGCATACCGTCCTCGGCGTGCCAGGTCTCGAAATCCGAATGCCAGTCAAAGCCCTTGCCGTGGAAACCGGG
Organism: Marinobacter sp. ST-43; assembly: GCF_030541085.1. NCBI lineage: Bacteria > Pseudomonadati > Pseudomonadota > Gammaproteobacteria > Pseudomonadales > Marinobacteraceae > Marinobacter > Marinobacter sp. ST-43. The sequence goes on along the minus strand of NZ_JASSVO010000004.1, from coordinate 77,106 downwards.
TTTGAAATTGATGCGTGACTGGTGGATGTAGGCATCACTGCCCAGTAGCTGGTGCACCATATCCAGCAGGCGGGACTCCCGGGTCAGTCGGTCGAAGCGATCAGACAGTTCGTGGATCCCGAAAATAGAGCGGATTTCCTGCTTGCCCGGCTCAGTAATAGTGCCTTCGGAACGCAGGATGCTGTCGTCATTCTCATAGGCTCGCAGGTCGTCCCGGAAACGTTTGACCGTTTCCTGATCCAGAAAGTTGTTAAATACCAGAAAGCCGTCCCGTTCATACCGGGCCAGTTCAGTTTCGCTCAGCGGCCCATTGTGGCGGTCGGTTCCCTGGCTGTGGATAACCGGGTCCTTGCGCTCGAAACTCTCTGCCGGGCGCTCGAGGCGGGTGGGATAAAAGTCGTCAGTACGATTGTCCATTTTCGAACCTCCTTCTTTTATACGCGAGAATGGTGATGTCTCTAAAAGTCGTTAAACCTCAGTGCATTGTGAGAAAAGTGGTAAGGCAGGGGGAAAGTTGAGGTCGTATCAACGGGATTTCAACCCCGGTTTCCGGATGGTCATGAACAGGCAAAAATGTCCCGGGCAGCGCCCGGGACGGGAAAATACCGGAGGTTAACCGGTAAAGGCCATCTCTTCCGGCGCCACCTGCATGAGGTTGCGGGTCGGGCTCAGCATGCTGGTGGCGTGGGCCTGGGCCCGGGGCAGCAAGCGCTCATAATAGAACTCGGCGGTCGCCAGCTTGGTGCGGTAAAAGGCGTCAGATTCATCGCCGCCGTTTTCCAGTTTATCGCTGGCCACCGCCGCCTGGCGTAGCCACATATACGCCATGGTCACGTAGCCGCTGTACATCAGGAAGTCGTTGGCGGCGGCGCTGACCACGTCGCGATCCTTGCGTGCTGCCAGCATCACGCGCACGGTCAGCAGGTTCCACTGGGCGGTCAGTTTCAGCAGCTCCACCGCCATCGGCCGCAGTTGTTTGTTGGTCAGGTGCTTGCGGGCAAAATTGGCCACCTTGAGGGTGAATTCCCGCACTGCTCCGCCCTGGGTCATCAGCAAGACCTTGCGCCCGAGCAGGTCCAGCGCCTGGATGCCGGTTGTACCTTCGTACAGGGTGGCAATACGGGTATCCCGGACAATCTGCTCCATACCGTGTTCGCGGATGTAGCCATGACCGCCGAACACCTGCATGCCCAGGTTGGTGGCCTCACAGCCTAGTTCGGTCAGGAATCCCTTAAGGATTGGCGTCAGGAAGCCGAGTTTGTCGTCATATTTCTCAACCTTGGCGGTATCGCCTGCGGTATGCGCTTCCACCATATGGTCCGCGATCTTGGCGGCGTAATAGAGCATGGAGCGGCCGCCTTCCGCGATGGCTTTCTGGGTCAGCAGCATACGCCGGACATCGGCATGGTGAATCAGGCTGTCTGCAACCTCATCCGGCTCTTTCTTGCCGGACAGCGCCCGCATGGAACGGCGCTCCCTGGCGTAATCCAGAGCCCACTGATAGGACAGCTCGGCGGGGCCAACCCCCTGAATTGCCGTACCGATGCGGGCTGTGTTCATAAAGGTGAACATGCACTCCAGGCCCTGATTCTCCGGGCCGATCAGATAGCCGGCGGCGCCATCGAAATTCATCACACAGGTGGCCGAAGCCTTGATGCCCATTTTCTTCTCCAGCGCGCCGCAACTGACGGCGTTGCGCTCACCGACACCGCCCTGGGCATCGGGCAGGAACTTGGGCACGATAAACAGGCTGATGCCTTTGGTGCCTTTCGGGGCATCCGGCAGACGGGCCAGCACGATGTGAACGATGTTTTCGGTCAGATCGTGCTCGCCTGAGGAAATGAAGATCTTGGTGCCTGTGAGTTTGTAGCTGCCGTCGGCCTGGGGTTCGGCCCGGGTTTTGACCTGGCCCAGGTCGGTACCGCACTGGGGCTCGGTCAGGCACATGGTGCCGCCCCAGCGGCCTTCGGTCAGCGGCGCCAGATAAGTCTGTTGCTGCTGCTCATCGCCGTGCAGATAGATGGTGTTCATGGCCCCCAGGGACAGGCCCGGGTACATGGAAAAGGACCAGTTGGCGGTGCCCATCATTTCCTGCTTCAACAGGCCCATGGAGGCCGGCAGGCCCTGGCCCCCGAATTCCTCCGGTGCCGACAGGCCCTGCCAGCCGCCCATCACATATTGCTCGTAGGCTTCTTTATAGCCCTTGGGGGTGATCACTTCACCGTTTTCCAGGTGGCACCCTTCTTCGTCGCCGGACTGATACAGCGGGCTCAGCACCTCTTCGCAGAAACGGCCGCATTCGCTCAGAATGGCGTCGACAATGTCGGGCGTGGCGTTCTCACCGGAGGCCAGTGTCTGGTAGTGCCGCGGGTAATCGAATACGTCATTGAGCAGGAATTTCATGTCCCTCAGGGGCGCTTTATACACAGGCATAGCCAGTCCTCACATGCATTGATCATCCGGAATTGGTTGGGCCAGAAAGGCCACTGTGTGTGCAGTTGTACGGTATTCCCGGCGGGCTGCCATTGACGGAAAGCGCTGGTGCTGATGTCAGAATGGACAATTGGCTGAAATGACGGTTGGGCCCGGGGACTGATCGGGCACGGTCATGGGACCGTAATGCTGTAAACGTTCTGTTGCTATCCGGTAGTCGCCAAGGAGTGTAAAAGTCATGCAAACGCAGCCTTTCCCCGGTCTTTTCCATGGTCTTCGCAGCGGTGGTCTTATACTGTTAATGACCCTGATGCTGGCAGGGTGTGCCGGGCCGAATCTGGAGGATTATCAGGGCCAGGCACCGGAGCTGGTGCCCTCGGAGTTTTTCCGGGGCGAACTTTCGGCCCGGGGTGTGGTCAAGGACTACGCCGGCCAGGTTATCCGTACCTTCGACGCAGACATTGTGGCCAGTTGGGATGAAAACGGTGTCGGTACGCTGGATGAGGTGTTCCGTTTCAACGACGGCGAGGTCCAGACCCGGATCTGGACGCTGACACCGGACAACGGCAGCTATCACGCCAGCGCCGGCGACGTGGTGGAAGCCGGCACCATGCGCTGGCAGGGCAACGCCATACACATGAATTATGTCCTGCGGGTGGCATACGGCGATGGCACGATCGATGTCCGGATGGACGACTGGATGTACCTGGTTACTCCCGACACCCTGATCAACCAGACCACCATGAGCAAGTGGGGTGTCGATGTGGGTGAAGTGGTGTTGGTGATTCAGAAACATGAAAGCGGGGCTGTCCCGCAGAACTGAACTCGGAAAGGTTTGCGATACCCATGTGGAAGCAATGGCTGATTGCGGTGGTACTGGTTGCAGCGGGTGCCGGAAGTGCGGTGTTCTTTTTGGCGATGGATTCCTCGTCCACAGAACAGGCCGGTGAGGAGCCGAGGGCCAGCAAAGTCAGTGCAGTGGCGCCCAGATTGCAGCAGGTCAGGGATGAGATTCGTTCGGTGGCCAACCTCAAGGCACTGAATGCCGTGGAACTGACCACCGAAGTCACCGGTCGGGTGGTGCAGATCAACCTCGAACCCGGACAGAAAGTATCTCAGGGCGATGTCCTGTTACGTCTCGACGATCGTCAGGCCCGTGCCGATCTCCAGGTGATTGAAGCCCAGCTGGCCGATGCCAGGCGGCAACTGGAGCGGGCCCAGCGTTTGCGCTCCAACAATAGCGTGTCCCAGTCCCAGGTGGATGAACTGGTCACCGCCGTGAGTGTGGCTGAAGCCCAGCGACAGGCTGCCCGGGTGCGGCTGGAAAACCATCGCATTGAAGCGCCGTTCTCCGGTGTGGTGGGCCTGAGCGACATCAGCGTGGGGGCATATCTGCAAGCGGGCACCACCATTACCACGCTGGACACCACCGATCGAATGGAAATGGGTTTTGCGGTTCCGGAACGTTTTGTCGGCCAGGTTCGGGTAGGCCAATCGGTGATTGCCTCCTCGCCGGCATTCCCAGACGAGGTCTTCCGGGGAGAGCTGGTGGAACTCGCCACCCGCATCAGCGAATTGAGCCGAACCCTGTCGGTGCGAGCCTTTATCGATAATCCGGACGGTCGTCTGCGGCCGGGCCAGTTCATGTCGGCGTCACTGACCCTGCAGGAACGGGAAGGGCTGGTGATTCCGGAGCAGGCAGTGATGATTCGTGGCGACGACAAGTATGTGTTTGTTGCCGAAGACGGCGTGGCACGCCGGGTATCGGTGGCGACCGGTTCGCGCATGCCCGGTCTGGTGGAAATTACCTCTGGCCTGACCCTGGACGATGCCGTGGTAGTAACCGGGCAGGATCGCCTGAGTACCGGCGACCGCATTGAAGTACAGAGTAACGACCAGGCGATTCCGGAAAACCGGTTTGCCCGGACCGTGGAGTCCTGATCCATGGTGCTGTCCGATGTCTCCATCAAACGCCCGGTGTTTGCCACCGTTCTGAGCCTGCTGATTGTCGTATTCGGCGTGGCCGCCTTGCTGGGCTTGCCGGTTCGGGAGTATCCGGATATTGATCCGCCGGTGGTTTCGGTGTCCACCGATTACACCGGCGCTGCGGCGGAAGTGGTCGACACCCAGATTACCCAGGTGATTGAAGGGGCCATCAGTGGCATTGAAGGCATTCGCTCCATCGAATCCTCAACCGAACAGGGTGAATCCCGAACCTCAATAGAATTTGATACCTCCCGGGATGTCGACATTGCCGCCAACGACGTACGCGATGCGGTGTCCAGGGTTCTGAACCAGTTGCCGGATGAGGCCGATCCCCCGGTGGTTCAAAAAGCCGATTCCGATGCCCGGCCAATGATGTGGATAACTCTGATCAGTGACGTCTGGGACAGTGCCGAACTCAGTGACTTTGCCGATCGGGTTCTGGCAGACCGGTTATCGGTTCTGGACGGTGTTGCCGATGTCCGGATTGGCGGTGAACGCCGTTACGCCATCCGGGTCTGGCTCGACCGCACCCGCCTGGCGGCCCGCAACATAACCGTTGCCGAGGTGGAGCAGGCACTGCGGCAGAACAACGTGGAGTTACCGGCCGGTTCAGTGGACTCCTCCACCCGCAACTTTACCGTGCGCGCGGAAGGGCGGTTGTCAAATGTGGAAGATTTCCGCAATCTGGTGATCCGCCGGGATGGCAACGACCTGTTGCGCCTGGGCGAGGTTGCCAATGTTCAGGTCGGGGTGGAATCGGATGTTGGTCGTTTGCGGGCCAATGGCGAAACCGCTATCGGGATGGGGGTAATCCGCCAGTCCAAGGCCAACACGGTAGCGGTGTCGGATGCGGTGAAGGCGGAGCTGGTGAAGATTCGCGAGACCTTGCCGCCGGAAGTGCGTATTGCCGAGAGCTATGACGAATCGGTGTTTATCCGGGCTTCGATCAAAGAGGTTCTGACCACGCTGGCGATTGCGGTATCGCTGGTGATACTGGTTATTTTCCTGTTCCTGCGCTCCTGGCGCGCAACCCTGATTCCGGCGGTCACCATTCCGGTGGCGGTGATCGGTGCGTTTATCGGCCTGGGTTTCCTGGGCTTTTCCATCAACGTACTTACCCTGTTGGCCATCATTCTGGCCATCGGCCTGGTGGTGGACGATGCCATTGTCATGCTGGAGAACATCCAGCGTCGCATTGATGAAGGCGAACCACCGTTGCTGGCGGCCTACCGGGGCGCCAAGCAGGTGGCTTTCGCGGTGATCGCCACCACGCTGACTCTGGTGGCGGTGTTTGTGCCCATCTCGTTCATGGGCGGCAACGTGGGCCGGTTGTTTGCGGAATTCGGCTTCACTCTCGCGGCTGCCGTGGTGGTCTCCAGCCTGGTTGCTCTGACCCTGGCGCCGATGCTCTGTTCCAAGTGGCTCCGGCACAGTCCCGAAAGTGCCGAGGGGCATCGGCTCTGGGCCTTCAGTGAACGCATCCTGAATGGCCTGACGAATGGCTATCAGAGAATGCTTCGCTTCTCCCTGAACCAACCGGGGCTGTTGCTCGGGCTCGGTATCGTCGGGCTGATCATCGCTGTGGTGATTTTCCCCCGGTTGCCCCAGGAACTGGCCCCGACCGAAGACCGCGGCGTGATCATCATGCCCGTCAGCGCGCCCCGGGGTTCGACGGTTGAATTCACCGATCACTTTGTCAAACAGGCCGAAGAGCGGCTGTTGCCCTACCTGGATGACGGTATCTCTGAGCGATTCCTGTCCATCGTCGGATTCCGGGATGAAGAAGACAATGCCTTCATGATCATGGGGCTGGTGCCCTGGGAACAGCGGGATATCAAGCAGCAGCAGGTCACCACCGAGATTCGCGACAAGCTGTCTGACATTTCCGGGGTGCGGATCAGTGTCATTAACCCGCCGGGGCTTGGCCAGCGCGGCTTCAATCAGCCAGTGGAGTTTGTCATTGCCGGCCCCGACTACGAGTCGGTGCAGGCCTGGAGTGAGGAGATCGTTGAACGGGCAAAGGAAAACCCGAATCTGCTGAATGTCGACACCGATTTTGAGCTGACCCGGCCGGAACTGAAGGTCAACATTGACCGCGACCGGGCAGCGGATCTGGATATCACCATCGAAGACGTAGGCCTCACCCTGCAGACCATGCTCGCTTCCCGGCAGGTAACCACCTATCTGGATCGGGGCCGGGAATACGACGTCATTATCCAGGCGGACGATGCCGACCGGGCCACGCCCGGTGATATGGAGCAGATCTTCCTGCGGCCTCGGGCAGGTGGGGAACTGATTCCGCTCAAGGCTCTGGTATCTGTGGAAGAGATCGGGGCCAATCCGGATCTGCGCCGGATTGACCGGCTGCCGGCGGTGGTGGTGAGTGCGTCCCTGGCCGAGGGCTATGACCTGGGTTCAGCGCTGACCTACCTGAATAACCTGGCTGTGGATAACCTGCCGCCGGAGGCCCGGCTCAGTTACAAGGGCCTGTCCCAGGAATTCCAGGATTCCTCGGCGGCCATCTACCTGACCTTCGGGCTGGCGTTTATTATCGTGTTCCTGGTGCTGGCGGCCCAGTTCGAGAGCTGGATCCACCCGCTGATTATCATGCTGTCGGTGCCGCTGGCGGTGACCGGTGCGCTGATCGCGCTGGCCTGGTCGGGCATCAGTCTGAACATCTACAGCCAGATTGGCATCATCATGCTGCTGGGACTGATGGCCAAGAACGGAATTTTGATCGTGGAATTTGCCAACCAGCTTCGGGACAAGGGCTACGAGGTGAAAGAAGCCATTCTGGAAGGCGCCAGCCTGCGCTTCCGTCCGGTACTGATGACCACCATATCTACGGTGTTCGGGGCGGTTCCGCTGGTGATTGCCACTGGTGCCGGGGCCGAGAGCCGGGCGGCTATCGGCATGGTGATCCTGGGTGGCCTGATTTTCGCCACCACCCTGACTCTGTTCATTATCCCGGTCTTGTACAACCTTCTGGCCCGCTTTGCGAAATCCTCGAACGCGGTGGAGCAGGAGCTGGAACGCCTGGCAGCGGGCCCATCCGGCGGTAGCAGTTCGGCGGCGGTGCCACAGCGCAAGGCGGACGATTTCTGAACCCGACCGGGTGAAATCCCGGTATCAAAGGGTGTCCGGGAACAGAACCTGACCGTCCAGGACCTCATCCGGGTGGATATCCACGCAGAAGATCCGGTGGCCCTGGGCCTGACGACAGCGCTGGCGAGCCTGCGTGGAAACTGGCCCTTTGTTGGTGCACTTGCGTTCAGGGGTACCGGTTTTTTGCACCGTATATAGGCATTTGCTAAAAACGCTGTGGATAATTACTGGGATAATTTTCGAATAATGCCAGGGCAATTTAATTAAATTTTTATTTAACAAATAGTTACCGACATTTTTGGCTGTAAGTGAAGGCATCAATTGTGTGGATAACTTTTTGAAAAGTTTTTTGAACAATGAATGACAAGGCTATGAAATCCTGAAACTTTCGGTTTTTCCTTATCCTGCACGCACCCTTTCAGAGAGCCGTGGCGCCCAGATAATCGTCTATGGCCAGCTGACAGGGTTTTTATTCACCTCGTTGCTGGTTAAAATTTGCACATTCTGACTGCAATTTACCGGGCGAGGCGTTATACTCGCCGCCCTGATTTTTTCCCCGATTTCCGAGGTGTAGTGTGGAGTTTCCGACCCGTTTCGATGTCATTGTCATTGGTGGTGGCCATGCCGGTACTGAAGCCGCCCTGGCGGCTGCGCGCATGGGTTCGCAAACCCTGCTGCTGACCCATAACATTGAGACTCTGGGGCAGATGTCCTGCAACCCGGCCATCGGTGGCATTGGCAAGAGCCATCTGGTAAAGGAAATCGACGCCCTGGGCGGCGCCATGGCCCGGGCCACCGACCAGGCTGGCATCCAGTTCCGGGTGCTGAACAGCCGTAAAGGCCCGGCGGTGCGCGCTACCCGCGCTCAGGCGGACCGGATTCTGTACAAAGCCGCCATTCGCCATATGCTGGAAAACCAGCCCAATCTGACCCTGTTCCAGCAGGCGGCCGATGACCTGATTGTGGAAAACGACCAGGTGGTGGGCGTGGTGACCCAGACCGGCATCCGCTTTAACGCCAAGACCGTGGTCCTGACCACCGGCACCTTTCTGGGTGGGGTTATCCACATCGGTATGCAGAATCACGCCGGTGGTCGCGCCGGTGATGCGCCGGCCAATGCCCTGGCCAAACGCCTGCGGGAGCTACCGTTCAACGTTGGCCGCCTGAAAACCGGAACACCGCCGCGCATTGATGCCCGCACCGTGGATTTCTCCGCGATGCAGCAGCAGTGGGGAGACGATCCGACACCGGTGATGTCGTTTATCGGCAGCCGTGATGAGCATCCGGAGCAGATCTGCTGTTACGTGACCCGCACCACCGAAGAAACCCACGACATTATCCGCAGTGGGTTTGACCGCTCGCCCATGTTCGCTGGCAACATCGAAGGCGTGGGCCCGCGCTATTGCCCGTCCATCGAGGACAAGGTCAACCGCTTTGCCGACAAGGATTCGCATCAGATTTTCGTAGAGCCCGAAGGCCTGACCACCAACGAGCTGTACCCGAATGGTATTTCCACCAGCCTGCCGTTTGATATCCAGCTCAAGGCCGTGCGCTCGATTCCGGGTTTCGAGAACGCCCACATCCTGCGCCCGGGCTACGCCATCGAGTATGACTACCTGAACCCGCAGGACCTGCGCCACACCCTGGAAACCAAGTTTATCCAGGGCCTGTACTTTGCCGGCCAGATCAATGGCACCACCGGTTACGAAGAAGCCGGTGCCCAGGGCTTGCTGGCGGGCATCAACGCTTCGCTGCGTGCCCAGGATAAAGACGAGTGGTACCCGCGCCGGGATGAAGCCTACCTGGGCGTACTGGTGGACGACCTGATCACCATGGGCACCCAGGAGCCGTACCGCATGTTCACCAGCCGCGCCGAATACCGGCTTATCCTGCGGGAAGACAACGCCGACCTGCGCCTGACCGAAACCGGCCGCCAGCTGGGCCTGGTGGACGACGAACGCTGGCAGAAGTTCAGCGAGAAGTGCGAAGGCATTGCCAAAGAGCGTAGCCGCCTGGAAAGCACCCGTATCCATCCGAACACCGAGGCGGGTGAGCGAGCCAATGGCTACCTGAAACAGCCGATGACCCGTGACCAGTCTCTGGCGGAGCTGCTGCGCCGTCCGGAGATTGTCTACGATCACATCGCCGAGATCGGGGCCGAACGGGCGGAGGACCCGAACGTAGCCGATCAGGTGGAAATCGAGATCAAATACGAAGGCTACATCTCCCGCCAGGCGGATGAGATCGAGCGCCTGCGCAAGAACGAGAACACCGCATTGCCGCTGGATCTGGATTACGACGTCATCGGTGGCCTGTCCAACGAAATCAAGCAGAAGCTCAAGGACGTGCGCCCGGAAACGGTGGCTCAGGCGTCCCGTATCCAGGGTGTGACCCCGGCGGCGGTCAGCCAGATTCTGGTTCATCTGAAAAAGCGCGACCTGTTGAAAAAGCAGAGCGCCTGAGATGAGTTATCCACAGTGGCCCGGCCAGCTTCGGGACGGCCTCGCGGCCATGAACCTGTCTTTGTCCGACAGCCAGCAGCAACAGTTGCTGGCTTTTCTGGCTCTGCTGAACAAGTGGAACAAGGCCTACAACCTGACCGCCGTGCGGGATGAGCGGGTCATGGTCTCCCGCCAGTTGCTGGACAGTCTGAGCATCCTGCCCTGGGTGACCACAGACCATTTGCTGGATGTGGGCGCCGGCGGCGGCCTGCCGGGTATTCCGCTGGCCATTGTGTTCCCGGAAAAACGCTTTACCCTGCTGGACAGCAACGGCAAGAAAACCCGATTCCTGAATCAGTGTGTGCTTGAGCTCGGGCTGGACAACGTTGAAGTTATCCACGGCCGGGCGGAAGACTGCCAGCCCGATCAGCCCTTCTCCCAGATCAGCAGCCGGGCCTTTACCGCGCTGGAAAACCTGGTGACCTGGTGTGGCGGTCTGCTCGCGAATGACGGCGAGTTCCTTGCCATGAAAGGCCAGTATCCGGATGATGAAGTAGCTGCCCTTCCGGCGGACTGGCAGGTAGAATCCAGCTATTCCCTGACCGTCCCCGGAGCCGACGGTGAACGGCATTTACTGATCGTCGCCCGGGCTGAACGACACCGGTAACCCTCAACAGCAGGAGGCAAAGCATGGCGCGCGTGATTGCAGTGACCAATCAGAAAGGCGGTGTGGGCAAAACCACCACCTGCGTCAATCTTGCCGCGTCTCTGGCGGCCACCAAGCGCCGGGTGCTGCTGGTGGATATGGATCCCCAGGGCAATGCCACCATGGGCAGCGGTGTGGATAAAAACTCCCTGGAGCTGTCCGGATACGATGTGCTGACCAAACGGGCTACTCCGGCGGACGTGATCGTCCACGCTGAAGTCTCCGGTTTTGACCTGCTGCCCGCCAACGGTGACCTGACCGCCGCCGAAGTGGAGCTGATGAACGAGATTGGCCGGGAACACCGGTTACGGCTGACCCTCAACACCGTTCGGGAAAACTACGACTACATCCTGATTGATTGCCCGCCTTCACTCAGTCTGCTGACCGTGAATGCTCTGTCTGCCGCGGATTCGGTACTGATCCCGATGCAGTGTGAATATTATGCCCTGGAAGGGCTGGCGGCACTGATGAACACCGTCCAGCAGATTCAGGAAACGGTCAATCCCAATTTGGAGATTGAGGGTATCCTGCGCACCATGTACGACCCCCGCAATAGCCTGACTCTGGATGTCTCCGGTCAGCTCAGTGAATATTTCGGTGACAAGGTTTACCGGGCGGTGATTCCCCGTAATGTCCGGCTGGCAGAAGCGCCCAGCTACGGCATGCCGGCACTCAAGTATGATCGGGTGTCCAAAGGTGCGGTGGCTTATCTGGCGTTGGCTGGCGAGATGGTACGCCGGCACGGATCGAAAAAGACATCGCCCGCGGTTGCGGTGTAACATAGATCGCCGTCAGGCAACCATGCACCCACTATTTCAACAGGAAGAATGACAACTACCATGGCGGCGAAGAAGCGAGGCTTGGGCGAACGGGGACTGGGGGCACTGCTCCAGGGCTCGAAGGTGAATCTCAATCAGGAGACCAGTGATCACGATGGTGAACTGCGTGAGATCCCGGTCGACCTGATCCAGCGTGGTCGTTATCAGCCGCGCCGGGATATGGACCCCGCCGCTCTGCAGGAACTGGCAGACTCCATTCGTCAGCAGGGCGTGATGCAGCCGGTCGTGGTGCGTCCGGTGTCGGAAGGCCGTTATGAACTGATTGCCGGTGAGCGCCGCTGGCGTGCCACCCAACTGGCAGAACTGGACCGTATTCCCGCCATTGTCCGCGATGTCCCGGATGAAGCCGCCATTGCGATGGCGCTGATCGAGAACATCCAGCGCGAAAACCTGAACCCCATTGAAGAAGCCTTCGCCCTGCAACGCCTGCAGGACGAGTTCGGCCTGACCCAGGCCCAGGTGGCCGAGGCGGTGGGCAAGTCCCGAACGACGATCACCAACCTGTTGCGGTTGATCGGCCTGACCGAAGACGTAAGGGTAATGCTGGAGCATGGTGATCTGGAAATGGGCCACGGCCGTGCCATGCTCACCCTGCCACCGGAGCAGCAGATGCAGGTGGCCCGTCAGGTGGTCGCCAAATCGCTGTCGGTACGCCAGACCGAAGCCCTGGTGCGCCGGGTTCAGCAGGAAAAACCGGAAGACAAAGACAACACCAAGCCGGCTCTTGATCCTAACATCCGGGCCCTGCAGGACGATCTGTCTGACCGGCTCGGTGCCCGGGTGGCGATCAATCATGGTAAACGCGGCAAAGGCAAGCTGGTGATTGAGTACAGTTCACTGGACGAGCTTGACGGCATTCTGGGCCACATCCGCTAGTCGGCCCGATAAAACCTGAAAATCATCCTAAAGGCCCGTCTGGTGCCGGAAACACCACATGTGGTTGTGGTGATCGATGAGCAACACAACCTGTGTAAAACTTCAGGTTTCGGCGGCAAAATCTGCTCACTTTTTCGCCAATTTTTCCGTGCGGTTATGTTGAACACCTATCGGTTAACACATATAATTCCGCGCGCTTGGAATGACAGCTGGTGATATGAACCGTTCTTCTAGAGCCATCACGTACGTACCACTTGGCAAGTGGTTGATTATAGAGATGGCGGTTCTGCTGATTCTGAGCCTGTTGTGGTTGTTGGAAAGTCGTTTGGCCGGGTATTCCGCCCTCATTGGCGGTCTTATTTTTGTCATACCAAACGCGTACTTTGCTCACCGCGCTTATCGTTATCAGGGTGCCCGACAGATGCACCTGGCAGTGAGCAACATATTCAGGGCAGAGAGCATCAAGCTGGCCCTTACCGCAGTGTTTTTTGCGGCCGTTTTCACTTTAATGGAGCCAGTCCACGTACCGGCTCTGTTATTCACTTTTGCTGTGATGGTTGTGTTGGGTACGGCATTGCGCTGGCTCATCCGGCCGCGACCACAGCGATGACTGGACGAGAGCAGTATGGCAGCTGATACCCCAGTAGAGTATATAAAACACCACCTCACCAACCTTACCTATGGCAAGCTCCCGGAAGGCTATGAGCGCGCGGATGGCAGTGTCGTGCAGGAGGCCACCTGGACCTTCGCGCGAACTGGTCAGGAAGCCACAGATATGGGCTTCATGGCAGTCCACGTCGATACCCTCGGCTGGTCAATCGCCATGGGTATTCTGTTCCTGGGCCTGTTCCGCTTTGTGGCCAACCGGGTCACCGAAGGCACGCCGAGCGGCTTGCAGAACCTGATCGAGATGACCTTTGAATTTGTTCAGGGCATCGTGCGCGACGTTTTCCACGGCAAGAATCCGCTGATTGCGCCCTTGGCGTTGACGATTTTCGTCTGGATTCTGCTGATGAACATCCTGAAGCTGATCCCCATCGACTATATTCCGTCGATCGCTCACGCGCTGGGGCTTGAGTACTTCAAGATTGTTCCGACCACCGATCCGAATGCTACCTTCGGCATGTCGATTGGTGTGTTCCTGCTGATTCTGTTCTACAGCTTCAAGGTGAAAGGCGTCAGTGGCTTCAGCAAAGAGCTGGCCTTTAACCCGTTCAATCATTGGATCATGATCCCGTTCAACCTGCTGCTGGAAATCCTGGCACTGATCATCAAGCCAATCAGTCTGGCGCTGCGTCTGTTCGGTAACATGTACGCTGGTGAAGTTGTGTTTATCCTGATTGCGCTGTTGCCACTGTGGATTCAGTGGACGTTGAACGTTCCCTGGGCGATCTTCCACATTCTGGTTATTCCGCTTCAGGCCTTTATTTTTACGGTGCTTACTGTGGTTTACCTCAGCGCGGCACACGAAGATCACTGATTAACCCTTAAATAAACAAACCCTTAACTATCTGAAAAAACTGAGGAGTCTTCAATGGAAATGGTATTTATCGCAGCTGCGTTGATCATCGGTCTGGGCGCTCTGGGCGCTGGTATCGGTTTCGGTCTGCTGGGCGGCAAACTGCTTGAGTCCACTGCCCGTCAGCCGGAAATGGCCAACCAACTGCAAACCAAAGCCTTCATCATGGCTGGTCTGCTTGACGCGGTTCCCATGATCGGTGTTGGTATCGCGATGTACCTGATCTTCGTTGTTGCTGGTTAATTAAACCGAGAGCTGTGGGCGCCGGCTAAGGCCGCGCCCCTCCTTCCGGAAACCAGGACGCAACGAATAGCAAGAGGTATATCGCCGTGAATATAAACCTTACGTTGATAGGGCAATCGATTGCCTTCGCTATTTTCGTCTGGTTCTGCGTCAAATATGTATGGCCGCCGATTACGGCTGCCATGGAAGCGCGCCAGAAGAAAATTGCAGATGGCCTATCCGCGGCCGATCGGGCATCACTCGATCTCGAACTGGCCCAGGAAAAAGCCACCAAAGAACTGCAAAAGGCGAAAGAAGAAGCTGCAGCCCTGATTGACCAGGCCAACAAGCGTGCCGCCCAGATTGTGGAAGCCTCCAAAGAGGATGCCCGCAAAGAAGGCGAAAAGCTTATTGAGCAGGCCAGGGCGGAAATTCAACAGGAGCGTGTTCAGGCTCGCGACGCACTCAGAGCAGAAGTGGCCACCCTGGCCGTTGCCGGTGCCGAGAAGATTCTGGAAACCTCTGTAGACGCCAAAGCTCACAGCGAGATGCTGGAAAAGCTGGCCGCAGAACTCTAAACGAGGGTCATCATGGCAGAACTTACAACGTTAGCCCGACCCTACGCGAAGGCCGTTTTTGATGCCGCGCAGGACCAGAACGCCGTTGATCAGTGGGATCAGGCTCTGGCTTTTGCCGCTCAGGTTGCGGCTGACCAAGAGGTAAAGAACATCCTGGCCAACCCCGGCCTGTCTGAGCAACGCAAGGCGGAACTCTTCGCAGAGTGTTTTGAAGAGCCGCTGCCTGAAGCACTCAGAAACTTCCTGTTGATTCTTGCTGAAAACAAGCGTCTGGCCCTGCTGCCGGAGATTTCTGCTTTGTTCCGTTTGTACCGTGCAGACCTTGAGAAGTCTGTGCACCTGACAATCGATACCGCATTCGACTTGTCTCCAGACGAACAGCAGAAACTGATCGACGCACTGTCCAAAAAGCTGGAGCGCAAGGTCGAACTCGAGACCACCGTGGATCAGTCCCTGATCGGTGGCGTGATCGTACGAACAGGCGACCTGGTTATCGACGCTTCAGTCCGTGGCAAACTGGCCAGAATGGCCAGGGCTCTGGGCTCCTGATTTCAGCACAAGGTTTGAGGACAAAGGCATGCAGCAACTGAATCCATCCGAGATCAGTGACATCATCAAGAAGAGAATCGAGAAACTCGACATCTCTTCCGAAGCAAAAAACGAAGGTACGATCCTGTCTGTATCTGACGGTATCGTGCTGATCCACGGTCTGGCCGACGTTATGTACGGCGAGATGATTGAATTTGCCAACGGCACCTACGGCATGGCGCTTAACCTGGAGCGTGATTCTGTTGGTGCGGTTGTTCTGGGTGACTACGAAGGTCTGGCCGAAGGCCAGAAGGTACGTTGTACTGGTCGTATCCTGGAAGTACCCGTTGGTAACGAACTGCTGGGCCGTGTGGTTGACTCCCTGGGTAACCCCATCGACGGTAAGGGCGAGCTGGGCAACAGCCTGACCTCCCCGGTCGAGAAGGTTGCACCGGGCGTTATCGCCCGTCAGTCCGTTGACGAGCCGGTACAGACTGGTCTGAAAGCCATCGATACCATGGTTCCCATCGGCCGCGGCCAGCGTGAGCTGATCATCGGTGACCGTCAGATCGGTAAGACCGCGGTTGCCATCGACGCGATCATCAACCAGAAGCACACCGGCATCAAGTGTATCTACGTTGCCGTTGGCCAGAAGCAGTCTTCCATTGCCGCCGTTGTGCGCAAGCTGGAAGAGCACGGTGCCATGGACCACACCATCGTGGTTGCTGCTGGCGCCGCCGATCCGGCCGCCATGCAGTTCCTGGCTCCGTACGCCGGTACTTCCATGGGTGAGTTTTTCCGCGACCGCGGTGAAGACGCCCTGATCGTATACGATGACCTGTCCAAACAGGCCGTTGCCTACCGTCAGATCTCCCTGCTGCTGCGTCGTCCGCCAGGACGTGAAGCATTCCCGGGTGACGTTTTCTACCTGCACTCCCGTCTGCTGGAGCGTGCGTCCCGTGTAAATGCTGACTACGTTGAGCAGTTCACCAACGGCGAAGTGAAAGGCAAGACCGGTTCCCTGACCGCGCTGCCGATCATCGAGACTCAGGCTGGTGACGTGTCTGCGTTCGTACCGACCAACGTAATCTCCATTACCGATGGTCAGATCTTCCTGGAAACCAACCTGTTCAACTCCGGTATCCGTCCGGCCATGAACGCCGGTATCTCTGTATCCCGGGTAGGTGGTGCAGCCCAGACCAAGATCATGAAGAAGCTCGGCGGTAACATCCGTCTGGCCCTGGCCCAGTACCGGGAACTGGCGGCGTTTGCCCAGTTCGCTTCTGACCTCGACGAAGCAACCCGTAAGCAGCTGGAGCATGGTCAGCGCGTCACCGAGCTGATGAAGCAGAACCAGTACAGCCCGATGACCGTTGCGGAAATGGGTACCGTACTGTTCGCAGCGAACGAAGGCTTCCTGGACGATGTGGATGTCAACAAGGTTGTGAAGTTCGAAGCCCAACTGCTGGACTGGATGCGGTCCGAGCAGAAGGAACTTCTGGACAAGATCGGCCCTGAAGGTAACTTCAACGACGACATCACTGCCGGCCTCAAAGCTGCTCTGGAGAAATTCAAGACCACTCAGAGCTGGTAAATCCAAAAGGCCCGCCGTTGTGCGGGCCTGCTGGTCCATTTGAGTGTCTAACTTGAAAAGGCAGTGACATATGGCCGTCGGAAAAGAAATACGTAACCAGATCGGAAGCATCAAGAGCACGCAGAAGATCACGTCTGCCATGGAAATGGTAGCCGCGAGCAAGATGCGTAAGGCTCAGGAGCGTATGCAGGCAACCCGCCCGTACGCTGAAAAGATGCGCCAGGTAATCGGACACATTGCGAAGTCCAACAAGGATTACCGCCATCCGTTCATGCAGGAGCGCGAGGTCAAGCGGGTAGGCTACATTGTGGTCTCCTCTGATCGCGGTCTTTGCGGTGGTCTGAACACCAACGCGTTCAAGCTGCTCGTCAGAGAAATGCGTGAATGGAAACAACAAGGTATTGAGACCGATATCTGCGCTATTGGCCAGAAGGGCGCCTCCTTCTTCCGCAACTACGGCGGAAACGTGGTGGCAGCCGTGACGCACCTGGGCGATAGCCCGAGTGCAGATCAGCTGATCGGTAGCGTCAAGGTGATGCTGGATTCGTTCGTGGAAGGCAAGATCGACCGCCTGTTCCTGATCAGCAACGAATTCGTCAACACCATGACCCAGAGCCCGAAGGCGTTGCAGTTGCTGCCGCTGCCGGAAGGCGATGATGAAGAAATCGGTCACCAGTGGGATTACATCTACGAGCCGGATTCCCGTCCGATCCTTGACGGGCTGATGCCACGTTATATCGAATCCCAGGTGTATCAGGGTGTGGTAGAAAATCTGGCCTGTGAGCAGGCTGCCCGGATGATTGCCATGAAGAGCGCGACAGATAACGCTGGCAGCATCATTGACGAGCTTCAACTGGCCTACAACAAGGCCCGTCAGGCAGCGATCACACAAGAGATTTCGGAGATTGTGAGCGGCGCGGCATCTGTTGGTTAACGCTCACAGACCTACTGGTTTTATTGACTATCAAGATAACGAGGAACCGAGCATGAGTAGCGGACACATCGTTCAGATCATTGGCGCGGTTATCGACGTGGAATTTCCACGTGACTCCGTTCCAAGCGTTTACGACGCACTGCTGCTTGAAGGTGGCGAAACAACTCTGGAAGTCCAGCAGCAGCTGGGTGACGGCATTGTTCGTACCATCGCCATGGGCAGCACTGAGGGCCTGAAGCGTGGCCTGAAAGCAGAAAACACCGGCAAGCCGATCTCTGTACCTGTTGGTACACAGACTCTGGGCCGGATCATGGACGTTCTGGGTCGTCCCATCGACGAACAGGGCGACATCGGCGAAGAAGAGCGCTGGGCTATCCACCGCAAAGCACCGGGCTATGCCGATCAGGCAGCGTCTGCCGACCTGCTGGAAACCGGCATCAAGGTTATCGACCTGATCTGCCCGTTCGCCAAGGGTGGTAAGGTTGGTCTGTTCGGTGGTGCCGGCGTAGGCAAGACCGTAAACATGATGGAACTGATCAACAACATCGCGAAAGAGCACTCCGGTCTCTCCGTATTCGCAGGTGTTGGTGAGCGGACCCGGGAAGGTAACGACTTCTACTACGAAATGAAGGAGTCCAACGTTCTCGATAAGGTTGCCATGGTTTACGGCCAGATGAACGAGCCCCCTGGAAACCGTCTGCGTGTGGCCCTGACCGGTCTCACCATGGCTGAGAAGTTCCGTGACGAAGGCCGTGACGTACTGCTGTTCGTTGACAACATCTACCGTTACACCCTGGCCGGTACCGAGGTATCTGCACTGCTGGGTCGTATGCCTTCAGCGGTAGGTTACCAGCCGACCCTGGCGGAAGAGATGGGTCAGCTGCAGGAGCGGATCACCTCTACCAAGACCGGTTCCATCACTTCTATCCAGGCGGTCTATGTACCGGCGGATGACTTGACTGACCCGTCTCCGGCCACCACCTTCTCGCACCTTGACGCGACCGTGGTACTGAGCCGTGACATCGCGTCCAAGGGTATCTACCCGGCGATCGATCCGCTCGACTCCACTTCTCGTCAGCTGGATCCGCTGGTGATCGGTGAGCAGCACTACAACGTTGCCCGTGGTGTTCAGAACGTTCTGCAGCGCTACAAGGAACTGAAAGACATCATCGCGATCCTGGGTATGGACGAGCTGTCTGAAGACGACAAGCTGACTGTAGCCCGTGCCCGTAAGATCGAGCGTTTCCTGTCGCAGCCGTTCCACGTTGCTGAAGTATTTACCGGTTCTCCGGGTAAGTACGTGTCTCTGAAAGAGACCATCGCCAGCTTCGAAGGCATTCTCAACGGTGACTACGACGACATGCCGGAGCAGGCGTTCTACATGTGCGGCGGCATCGAAGAAGCGATTGAGAAAGCTAAGGCAATGAAAGAGAAGGAAGGTAAGTAAGACACCTTTT
The DNA here is from genome assembly GCF_030541085.1 of Marinobacter sp. ST-43. Lineage (NCBI taxonomy): Bacteria > Pseudomonadati > Pseudomonadota > Gammaproteobacteria > Pseudomonadales > Marinobacteraceae > Marinobacter > Marinobacter sp. ST-43. The sequence goes on along the minus strand of NZ_JASSVO010000004.1, from coordinate 57,888 downwards.
TTCCTTTCAGACCCAAGAGGCGTAAGAAATGGCTATGACCGTACATTGTGACGTCGTAAGTGCCGAGGAAAAAATCTATTCGGGCCTGGTGGAGATGCTGATCGCCACCGGTACCGAAGGTGAGCTTGGCATCCAGTATGGCCATGCTCCGCTGCTGACCGAGCTGAAGCCCGGCGCAGTGCGGATCATCAAGCAGGGTGGCAGTGAGGAAATTCTGTACGTATCCGGTGGTTACCTGGAAGTACAGCCCAATCTGGTTACTCTGATGGCCGACACCGCCGTTCGTGCCAAGGATGTGGACGAAGCAGCGGCCCTGGAAGCCCAGAAGCAAGCCGAGAAGGCACTGGCGAACAAGACAGGCGAGTTCGAGTACTCGCGTGCTGCTGCCGAGCTGGCCGAAGCGGCCGCTCAGCTGCGCACCATCCAGAAGCTGCGCAAGCACCTGCGTTAAAGCAGAGCCTGTGTCAGCGCCCGGATTGGCCTGACAGTGAACCGCATCCTCAGGTGGAGGGCCCGGTATTCCGTAAACGGAGTGTCGGAGATTCCACCGGGACGCGGTTTTTTCATTTATGGACGTTTTGAATACCGGAGCTGATTGCCCCATGAGCCCGTTACACGTTGTGATCCTGGCCGCCGGCCAGGGCTCCCGCATGAAATCCTCCCTGCCCAAGGTGCTGCATCCGGTGGCGGGTAAAGCCATGCTGCACCATGTGGTTGATACCGCAAAACAACTGGGCGCGGAGAAAATTCACACGGTGATTGGTCACGGAGCCGATCAGGTTCGGGCGTCTCTGGAAGACGACTCGGTGAACTGGGTATTGCAGACCGAGCAACTGGGCACCGGCCATGCCGTGGCCCAGGCTCTGCCGGCACTGCCGGATGATGCCCGGGTGCTGGTGTTGTACGGTGACGTCCCTCTGACCCGCAAAGACACCCTGGAAACCATGGTCGCCGACCTGGACGAACGGAATCTGGCTTTGCTGACGGTGGATATGGTCAACCCCCACGGTTATGGCCGGATCGTTCGCAACGAACAAGGCCTGGTTCAGGCCATCGTCGAGCAGAAAGACGCGACCGCTGAACAGCAGCAGATTCAGGAAGTGAACACCGGCATTCTCGCGGTATCAGCCAGGCACCTGAAGCAATGGCTGCCCGCTCTGTCCAACAGCAATGCCCAGGGCGAGTATTATCTGACGGACATTATCGCGATGGCGGTGGACCATGGCTTGTCAGTGACGGTTTCCCAGCCGCTGAACCCGTTTGAGGTTCAGGGCGTGAACAACCGCCTGCAACTGGCGGAACTGGAGCGCTGGTACCAGCGTCAGCAAGCCGAGCGTTTGATGACCGAGGGTGCATCCCTGGCGGACCCGGCCCGCATTGATGTGCGTGGTGAGCTCACCATTGGCAACGACCTGTGGATAGACGTGAACGCCGTCTTTGAAGGCCGGGTGAGCCTCGGCAACAACGTTGTGATCGGACCTAACTGTGTGATCAAAGACGCCACCATCGCTGACGGTGCAGAGATCAAGGCCAACAGCGTGATTGAAGGTGCGGTAGTGGGCGCCAACGCCCAGATCGGGCCATTCGCGCGTCTGCGTCCGGGCACTGAACTGGCCGCCAACACCAAGGTTGGCAATTTTGTCGAAACCAAGAAGGCCGTGGTGGGTGAGGGCAGCAAGATCAATCACCTCAGTTACGTTGGTGATGCCTCACTGGGCCGTAATGTGAATGTGGGTGCAGGTACCATCACCTGCAATTATGATGGTGTGAACAAACACCAGACGGTATTGGGCGACGGGGTATTTGTCGGCTCCAATACCTCATTGGTCGCGCCGGTGAAGGTAGCGGAGCAGGCCACCATTGGTGCCGGGTCGACCATTACTCGGGATATCAGCGAAGGGGAGCTGGCGGTGGCCCGTGGCAAGCAGCGCAACATCGCCGGCTGGGAACGGCCGAAAAAAGCGTAACCAACGATTAACGAACAGGTGATAACAGCATGTGTGGGATTGTAGGAGCGGTATCTGAACGGGATGTCCAGGGTATTCTGCTGGAGGGCCTGCGCCGCCTGGAATACCGGGGGTACGACTCCGCCGGCATGGCCGTCATCAATGCCGAACATCAGGTTCAGCGTGCCCGGGAAGTCGGCAAGGTTGCGGCCCTGGCTGATGCCATTGAAGCGAACCCCCTGGCTGGTCACCTGGGTATTGCCCACACTCGCTGGGCCACCCACGGCGAGCCCTCGCAGGTCAATGCCCATCCCCATATGTCCGGCGAGCGGCTGGCCATCGTCCATAACGGCATCATCGAGAACTACCAGGAACTCCGGGATGAACTCAGGGCCGAGGGTTTTGAGTTCACTTCCCAGACCGATACCGAGGTGGTCGCGCACCTGATCGAGAAATACTTCCGTGAGCAGGGCAAACCCTATGAGGCGGTAAAGGCGGCCATTCAGCGTCTGCGCGGTGCCTACGCCCTGGCCGTTGTTCATGCTGATGAGCCGGATCACCTGGTGGTCTGTCGGGAAGGCAGCCCTTTGGTGGTAGGCGTCGGTATTGGCGAGAACTTTATCGCGTCCGACCAGCTGGCCTTGTTGCCGGTGACCGACCGCTTCATGTTCCTGGAAGAGGGCGATATCGCCGATATCCGCAAGGACAGTATCCGCATCCACGACCGCAGCGGTCAGTCGGTGGAGCGGACGATTACCCGTTTTGAACACGGTGCTGACTCTGCAGACAAAGGTGAATACCGCCACTTCATGCTCAAGGAAATCTACGAGCAGCCGAAAGTGATCAAGGCCACCATGGAAGGCCGGATTACCGACAGCCGGGTCCTGGAGCAGGCGCTCGGAACCGACGCGGCCAACCTGCTGGATAACGTCCGTCACGTCCAGATCATCGCCTGTGGTACTTCGTACCATGCCGGCATGGTAGCCCGCTACTGGATTGAGGAACTGGCCGGCGTGCCTTGTTCGGTGGAAGTCGCTTCGGAGTTCCGCTACCGCAAACACGTGATTCAGCCCGACACCCTGTTCCTGTGCATTTCCCAGTCCGGTGAAACCGCCGACACCCTGGCGGCATTGCGCCAGGCCAAACAGGCGGGCTTCCGCGCGGCTCTGGCTATCTGCAACGTGCCGGGCAGTTCCCTGGTGCGGGAATCCGATCTGGTCATCATGACCCAGGCCGGTCCGGAAATTGGTGTGGCGTCGACCAAGGCGTTCACCACCCAGCTGACCGCCTTGCTGATCTTCACCCTGGCGCTGGCGCGCCATAATGGCCTGAGTGAAGAGAAAGAGGCAGACATCGTTGCCGCCATTCATCAGTTGCCCAAGCAGGTGAGTGATATCCTCGCCCTGGATGCCGACATTGAAGAGATGTCCAAGGCGTTTATGGACAAGAACCACAGCCTGTTCCTGGGCCGCGGCTCTCAGTTCCCGGTGGCGATGGAAGGGGCCCTCAAGCTCAAGGAAATCTCTTACATCCACGCCGAGGCCTATCCCGCCGGCGAGCTCAAACACGGTCCGCTGGCCTTGGTGGACAGTGAAATGCCGGTAGTCACGGTGGCACCGAACAACGACCTGGTGGAAAAGCTGAAATCCAATCTGGAGGAAGTTCGCGCCCGTGGCGGTGAGCTGTTCGTGTTTGCCGACAAGGCGGCGGATGTGAAGCCGGAAGAAGGCATCCACGTGATGCAACTGCCATCCGTGCATGAGATCACCGCGCCCATCGTGTACACCGTGCCGCTGCAGTTGCTGTCTTATCACGTGGCGGTGTTGAAGGGTACGGATGTGGACCAGCCCCGGAACCTGGCCAAGAGTGTGACGGTGGAATAGGCCACCATTTAGAATGGGCCGGAGCTGTGGGATGGTAATAAAGTTGGTAACAAGGTAAAAGAGTTGGTAACTTTGGAATAAAGTTGGTAACAGGCAGTCGGTGTGGCAAAGTTTGGCTATTCTCCTATGGAGCTATCGGGAATGGCCAACTACAAACTCGACAAAAAAACTGAAAAGTGGATCAAGGAAAACCGTGGCAAAGGAAATGGTAAAGACTACCATCCATGGCTCACGGTCAGAGATCTACCCTCCGAGGGGCGTTCGCACCGGGTGATGGGCCACCTGACAGGGCGAACCCACCATTTCTTCTCTGACACAGAACTTGCGGCTTTTTTGTTAATTGAATGGAACCCGGATGTCATTGATATCCGTGAGCAGTTTCCTCTCCGAATAGAAGACACTCTCTCACTGGCTGAACAAGCCAAAATTTCTCATCCCGCAGCAAGCGGATACCACCAGATCATGTCCAGCGATTTTTTTGTCGACCTATCCACGTCGACTGGGCCACAGAGCATGGCCATCCAGGTGAAAGTCTCATCCGACCTAATGGATCCACGAACAGTAGAAAAACTGGAAATTGAGCGTCGGTATTGGAAGCTTAAAGGTATCCCCTGGTATCTGATAACCGAGAAGCAGATGCCCTCCACTGTAATGGCGAATCTTGATCTGCTTTATTCGGCGCGAGTGCAAGATGAGAGCCTGGAGGTCCTATTTCAGAGTTTGCCGATCTATGTAAGTACGTTGGCAGATAACCCTAATACCAGACTCCCGGATATTGGAATGCTGATTGACCACTCTTACTCACTTGAGCCAGGCACATCGCTGGCTAGGTTACGGGCGCTGGCAGCTTTGAGAGTATTAACGTTCGATATCTCCATCCCGTGGAACAAGCTGGTATCACGAGACCTGCATGTAGTAGATGATATAGGGTTACTGAGGGCGGGTTATGCTGCGAATCAATGACGTCTTCAAGCTCGGGCAGGAGCGGTATCGCATATTGGCATTGGCGGGCCAACACGCTATCTGGATGAATATTGACTCAGATAAAGCGTGGCCTGAGCTAGTCAAAGCCACAGAGATCGAGCAATGGATATTGGATGAATCACTTCGCCGGGTAGAAGATCCCTACTCGGAGCTCGCCTCGCTAGCCGTTGAACAGGGCAGTAAAGCCCAAGTGATTCGGGACCAGCGGTATGAGTTAATAGCGCCTTTGATTGTTGATGAAGAAATTTATTACCGCAGTGGCAGGGGCCGGTTAGTCCAGTCTCGTAGTGACGAAACCGACAAACCCAGAAAATCGCTTTATAAAAACCTCCGTCAGTTTTGGCAGAGAGGAGCGGTGCCTAATGCCTTGTTGCCTGATTACCGAAAGTCCGGAGGAAAGGGCCAGAGAAAAGTATCCAGGAAGAAATTGGGTCGACCCCGGAAAATTTCGCCGGGTACCGGGATTACTGTCGATGGCGCCATCGGAAAGATGTTTCGTCTGATACTTGATCGCTACTACGTGAACGACAAGGGCTATAGCCTGCCGTACGCCCATCGACGATTCATCGACATGTTCGAGGCTGCTAATCCCGATGTACGGCCAGAAGATTATCCAACACTTGATCAAATCAGATATTTCTACCGCAGAGAATATGAAAACGCCGATCGGATTCGCTTAAGAGCAAACAGAATTTCCTACCAGAAAGATACAAGACCGTTAACAGGGACCGCCACAGCAGGAGTGCTGGGCCCAGGCTCAAGATATGAAATTGATGCAACGATTGCTGATGTTTACCTGCTATCGGCAGACCGGCAACGGATCATCGGTCGTCCGACTCTGTATGTGGTGGTTGATGTCTTTAGTCGCATGGTAGCGGGCTTTTACATAGGGTTGGAAAATCCATCCTATGTCACAGCCATGAGTGCTCTGACTACCTCCATGTCAGACAAGATTGAACTCTGCGCTCATTATGATCTGGAGATTACGCAAGAGCAGTGGCCAACCGTTGGGATCCCAAATGCCATCCTTGCGGACCGTGGGGAATTACTGGGGCATCAGATTGAATCCCTGGAGAAAGCGTTTGGCGTGCGTATTGAAACTGCACCTCCATATCGCGGAGATGCGAAAGGGATAGTTGAGCGTTATTTCCGAACCCTGCAAGCAGAATTCAAACCGTTTACGCCGGGTGTCGTGACAGGGACAAAAGTCAGAAAACAGGGGGGAAAGGACTACAGGCTTGATGCAACACTCACGCTGGATGATTTCACCCAAATTATGCTCGCCTCGATCCTTCACCGGAACCAATATGCCGTGCTGTCAAAGTACGACCGCGATCCGGACATGCCAAACGATATGGCGTTAACCCCTATCAACATCTGGAATTGGGGTATACAGAATCGAACCGGTCGCTTGAAGAACGTATCGGAGCAAGCCTTGCGCATTGCTTTGTTGCCACGCCAAAAAGTTCACCTTTCTGATTTGGGGGTTAGCTGTTTTGGTGCTTATTACACGTCTAAGGAGTTATTAGCATCTGGATGGCTGCACAGGAACGGAGATCGCAGAGTCACCGGCCTCCAGGCAGCTTATGATCCTGCAGTAGCTGATTATATTTATCTGTTCCCGGAAAAAGACAGTTCGGAATACTGGGTGTGTTCTCTAACAGATCGTTCGCGCCAGTTTCGCGGCAAGTCTATGTGGGAGTTATGGGCCAGTCAGGAAGAACAACGAAAAGCGATGAGCGTTGCCAAAGTGGCCGAGACAACCAGCAAACGGGAGTTGGAAAATCTGGTCAGCAACACTATCAAAAACGCTGAGCGTTCGCGCCCCGCCATCAATAAACAGCAATCGAAAGCCGCGACAGTCCGAGGCATACGTGATAATCGCAAGCAAGAGCGAGATGCTCAAAGAGCTGAACAAACGAAGGCGCGGCAACCTGACACTAGTAAACCGAAATCTGATGTAACCTACCTACATGGCAAGCCCGACGATGGCGCCTTCCCGGATTTTTTGGATGAGCTGTTTGGAGACGATGAATGACTTTACCTTCAGGCATGGTGAGGGCCGTTTACCAGGACACCGGGATACCGTCATATCATGGCAATCCATTGATTGAGGCTTTACCGCCAATACCAGACCGTAAACAGCTCATAGCGGGGCTCAGTGAGGCTATGGAGCTTCGACCGACAGAAGTATATCTGGACGGCCAGACACGAGTGCACATTATCGCCCAGCTTCTGGACGGTTTTTTTCAGCCGTTGGCGCGCCACATCGAGCTTGAATCAAAAATCTCGATCATGCTGCGTCAGGGATATGTGGGGCGCAATATTGCCACTGGTGATCTTTCGGCCCACCTACAAAACGGATATGAGCGAATCAAGAGCGGAGACTTGAAGGCATTTCGCTTTGATCACGTGGAGTCGACTGCGAAAAGCCTGGTGTTTATCGGGTGCTCAGGTTCCGGGAAGACGAGCTCTCTAAACCGTATTCTGGCAACGTACCCGCAGATGATTCACCACCCGGAACACAATTTCACACAGATTGTTTTCCTGAAAATCGACTGCCCCCACGACGGTGCTCTCAAGAGCCTGTGCCATAACTTTTTCCGGGAAATTGATTCCATCCTTGGGACAGATTATGTCCGGCGCTATGGCGAAAAACGCCACGGCGTAGAAACAATGATTGCGTTGATGTCGCAGCTGGCAAACACCTATGCTATTGGCCTACTGGTCATTGATGAAATTCAGCACTTGAATGTTCGTGCCTCCGGCGGTGCGGAGAAAATGCTGAACTTCTTCGTAACGTTGGTAAACGAGATTTCTGTACCGGTGGTAATGGTCGGTACACCGAAGGCTCGACCGGTCTTTGAAACAGACCTGAGGTCTGCTCGGCGAGGGGCAGGATTTGGATCAATATTATGGGAACCCTTGCGCCAGCCTGCGCCTGAAGAAAACATAAATAAAACCGAATGGGGCGCATTCACAAAAAAGCTCTGGAGATACCAGTGGCTGAAAAAGGCCAGTGATACTATCTCGGATGATTTGAGGGATCTTTGGTTTGATCTGTCTCAGGGCATCATGGATGTCGTCATCAAGTTGTTCGTGTTGTCCCAGATACGGGCGGTTGTAACAGGCACGGAACGAATCACGCCCAATATCATGAAAAAGGTTTATCACGACGAACTGAAGCCGATACACCCGATGATGGAAGCTCTGCGTTCCGGAGACCCGAGCAAGATAGCCCAATACTCAGACCTCACGATCCCTGATGTGGATAAGAAGATTCTGGAACTCAGTGCCCTCTTGGAATCAAGTAAAGACCAGATCCGGAAATCCGTTCAGTACAACGGCAACGATCAGGCAATTCGGCTGCACAACCTGCTGGTCGATATGGGCCATGAATCAGACCTTTTGGAGCCGTTAATTCAACGAGCGTTCGAGGAGTACCCTGACTTACAGCTGAAATACCTGATGCCCATCATTCTTGACTGGTACCATTCTTCCGAAAAGACGCTACCGGTGACGGGAAAGCGAAAAATCAAATCGATTAAAGTGAAAGAATGGCACACCCTTGAGTCAGACGATTTGCGATTTCTGCACTCCCAGGCGGCAAACGAGGACGAAATGCTGGATGCCGCGCGTCAATCGGGTCTGGTTTTTAACAGCGACGAGTGGCTCGGTTCTGGTAACCAGGCATAGCTGCCATGTTGAACTTCCCGATTCCGTACCCTGAAGAGCTGATATATAGCACCGTGGCCAGGGCAGGTATTCGGAAAGGAATTGCCAGCCCCAAGGAATTACTGACCGAAATTTATGGCAACCGCAATGTTATTGCAACGCTGGATTTGCCCAATCAATTGTCGAGGATTTCTCGGTGGCTGCCCCCTGATTATAGCGTTGAAGTGATTGCCTACTGCCACACGCTATTCCCCTTGTATGCCCCGTTTATCCCGGAAGAACGCCGAAAACGGTGCCTGGCATGGATGGCTGGAAAATCTCGAGGTGCGGCCCACCTGGCGATGGGTGTCGCTGCATCGCTTGTAAAAGTGCCTGGCCGTGTTCGATATTGTCCCGGGTGCCTCAAAGAGCAACAACGTACCTATGGAGAGTATTTCTGGAAGCGGGAGTGGCAGATAGCCGGAGTGAACTGTTGTGAGAAGCACGGCGAACTCTTACATACGGCCATTACCCGCCCCTTAGTCGATCAGCACCGCTACCATGACGCTTCGCCAGCCACTTGTCCGATATTCCCTCAAAAACCTGCTCGTAACGAATCAAAGATGGTTCTGACTCAGGTTAGGGAGCTATTGGAACAGCGACCGGCCATTTCACCGAGTTATGACCAGTGGTCTTCTCACTACCACCGATTGGCTCAACAGTCTGGTTTTATTCGCGGCCAGGCTCACATTGACCATGCCGCCATTGCCAAGTCTGTTTCAGATCACTGGCCTGCGAGGTTTTTGCGCCGATATGGTTTGGGGATAGATCGGAATTCGGATTACTGCTGGCTACGAGCGATTTTCCGGAAGCACCGGAAATCCTTTAGCTATCTGCAGCACATCGTTGTTCACCAAGCGTTGATCCCTGAGTGCTGGTCTATTACCGATGTTATTGAGGGTGTCAGAGAGTTGCCCTTGCCCGTACCTCCAGAATCATTTGAGTCAACCGGAAAGGCACACATTGGGCCTAAAGATGGTTTGACGCCAGATCAGAACGACTGGATTAAAATGCTGGCAGACCGGTCACCGAAAAAGGCCCGTGTGGCGGCCCCGGCACTTTACGCCCGGTTGTATCGGTACGATCGATTGTGGCTGAAGCAGGTCAATCAAGCTCAACCACGAACACAGGTTCTTAAAAGAAAACCGAGAATTGATTGGCGGCAGCGGGACCGGCATTATTTAACCAAACTGCGGGAAATTCTCAGGTTTTTGCGTGCGGCCCCACGCGGCCCCCGGCATTCACAAACGTATTTGCTGAAACAACTGGGTAAGCTCTCCACGCTGGAAAAGGCACTCAATCGGTTGCCGCGAACCCGTCGACTGCTGGCACGTTATACCGAAAGCGTTCCCGAATACCAGGTACGGCGGCTGAGAAATGCTTGGTGGGAATTAAAGCAGGAGTTTCAGTACCCACCACGTTGGCGTTTGATCCGTATCGCCGGGCTAAGTGAAACACGACTTACAGACCAAGCACGGAAATACCTGCATGGCCTCGAAGAAAACGAAGAAGACACCAACGTTCAGGGGAATCAAGGACAATAGCCAGGTTAAAGAAATCGGCTCAATGGTTCGTGATCTGCGAAATCCAAACTGGTACATCGAGGTGAAGCTGGATCCGGCCCAAGACAAGGAAAAGTTTGGCATATCGCAGCTGGGTCTGATACCGAGGCGACGTGTATTAAATGTGACACACGCCGGAGCCTCCAAGGTCGCCGGTTATGAAAAGGGCTTAAAGATAACCAGTACCAGCACCTGGTCACATTGCCGGATAGCCGACTGTCCAATAGTCAACATTCGTAGGCAGGGAGACCGGCAACAATGGTGTTTTAGCTTTAAAGCCGGCGATACACAGTTTTTCCTGCCACAAATAGAACTGGCCCGGGCTCTTTTTTTCCATTCGGCCTATCTGACCCGCCTGGCATTGAATCCAAATGGACTAGACGAGGAGTTCGACGTTCAGATGGGTGAGAACCCGAATAGGGCAGAGATACATATCTTGCCAAGTAGTTCTCTGCCCATGGTAGTGCGAGGTAACCCCAGCCAACGCAGAATTCTGGCTTGGCTGTTGTTGAATAAAGAGGTCCGGAACTCGTTTCAAAGCATCGCCCAATACCAGCTGACAGAGGGCGAGATTAGGAATGGGCGCCGGTACTGGCCGTTCCGTTTTGATCCCCCTCCTTTGGAGAAGGTGAAAATGAAGGTGCGAGGTCAGTACGTCAAAGAATCCGAGCTTTTCTTCGTGTATGAAATCCACAGCCTTACAAACCTGACTAGCCAGATCCCGAGAGAGATTGAGTTCATTGATCCGAAATTCACTGAGCAAAAAACAGGGAAAAAAGGAAATTCTATAGAAAGGAGGAGATCGGATGGCCCACCTGAGATTAATGATGACGAGATGCCAACCACGGATGCAGAGGAGTATGTTCTGGACGTCCCAGAAGTAGAATTGGAGTTCTCCGAACCTGCTTATACCACCCGCAAGTCTTCGGATGGCAGACGCCGGTCTGGCACCAGTAAGGGACAATCAGAGGAAGGCCTTGATGATTCGACTAATAGCCAAACGGATGTCAGTACTGATGAGCCAACCGTTCGGGGAGAGATACCAGTCGGCGTTCCTGATGGCATTGATGACCAAAGTGACGATTCACATCTATTCACCTGCAAATTTGAAGCATTTATTGCCATGAGCAACCTATTGGAAATCAAAGGTTGCCGAATCGTGGCTGAAGAAATGATTCCGCTACCGGCGTTGAAAGGACACTCGAAACATCGACTGCCAGATGGTAACCCAAGATACTTGCTTTACCGTGTGTTCAGATATAAAAACCAGAATTATGCATTGGTGGAGGTTGATACCGTAGACTCTGAAGCAAGACTCTCGACACTGCTTCTGAAGCAACCATCTGAAAAATATGATTGGCACTCAAAGCTTTCGAATATGGGCTGGTCGTTGGTGAAGACTTCCTTACGTTGGCCCACCAATAAGAGGCTTGAAAAGGACTTTCCTGCCGGGTTTCGTCGAGTTCCTCATCAACAAAACATCCAATCAAGACTGGGCCGAAAAGACACCGCTACATTGAGCCATTGGATGGGCCGGCTCTATTCTGTACTTGCTGATTTACATACTACTCAGTTGCCCTAGGTACACGAGCCCAATCCTGGCTTAGTGCTACTCCATAGGTTCGATGGTTACTGCCCCTGTCATATCCCGCCCATTGTTCACCAGCAGAGTGAACTCATCATCCGGATGGATTCCCTGCTGAAAACATTGCGTATGCCGTAGCCATCCCTCACTGCACAAGCCACTGAAATAGGGAGGTAGCCCACCCTCTGTGACATACGGCTCTTCCCGCAGAGGAAGGCTCAAAGAGAGTATGGGGAGGCCGTTCCTTACATAGTCCCGGTCGTACTGAAACGACACCATGTTGCCTGTGCGTTCGAGTATGCCGGCGACGCGGTCATGCAGTTTAACGATGGCTTTCATATCACTCCGATAGGCATAAATTGATAGATGCCTGTGGCTACAGACTTAATCAGCGTTGGATTTGTCATGTCGGGATGCGATGGCGTACTGCACCGTTCTGGTGATGCCGACAACAATCGGTGCTGCGGCAGCCACAATTATGGGATGCATGGTGATGACCTCAAAACAAAGTTGATGAATTCAGTATAACCCGCGTCAGGGATCGAAGGTCTGGCCTGGCATTGGGTTCTTTAGTCAGCCTACATGCGTTCTGCAAATTTCGTTGGTTCAAGTGTTTTAGGTGACCTGACCGTGATGATCGTAAAAGACGTTGCGAGTTCGCCGTCAAACTCCCTCTGCTCGTATAGATCGGTAAAGGCAATGACGCTGTGTTTTGGGTGTATGTTATAGCACTCACCCTCCATAGCTCGTGTCAGATTGGCTATCCACCAGATTTGACAATCTCTCTGACAGCATCGCGCAGCAGTTAAGAGTCCTTGCCTTCACTCTATGGAATTTCAAGTCTTTATGAGAAATTTACAACCTCTATTTCTTGCGCAAATTATACGCCCCTCGTCATCAAGGCCCTTCACATACTCTAACCCTTCAAGATCTGCCACATCGAAGATTGGATTCCAAAACTCAATGTCGGTATAGCTCTTCGGAATCTTATCGTAACGATACTGGCATTCAGAAAAGCCACCTTTCAATTCAATAAGCAGAGACTCACCAGCACTCACGCGAACAACTATCTTCGGGACGAAGCGATTGTAGTACCAGGACAATTCCAGTTTTCTTTTTCTGAGTCGAACGCGGCAGCCGAAGCACCCGGGATAGCCGCGTGTCTTGTCGGTACGATGAGCTATGTTGTGGGACCAGAAGTGATCACAGAGTCGCTGCGCCAGATAGCGGTATCTCGCTTGCTCCTATTTGAAACGGCACTCGCGATCCTAATCGCACGATGGGTCAGAGCTGCCACGGGCTTTTGCCCTTTTCGGGCACACAAGGCAGATTCAAGTGCTAAGGCAACGGAGGTGCTTCAAGCCAACGCTGTTTCGGCAGTGTAAAGATCCAATTGATATCAATGTTGAGAGAGAAATCCGATGACAATCGAACTAAAGCCTACCCTCGGAGCGACGAACAAAGTGAGGAACGCAATGGGCCTTTAGCAGCGGCAAATCGTTTCTAGCACAAAATCGGCTCGGTCGGTCACACTGGTGTACGGAAGCAACCTGACTTCGTAGCCAAGTGCCCGGTAGGTTGCATCCAAGTGAGCGTATTCAGCCTTAGCCTCGAGAAAGGTATGCCGCCGTGCCTCGTCGACGCAATAGATTTCCGACCAAGGCGGTGCGAGGAACACGAGCCGCCCATAGGGGCGGGATTTGCCCAGACTTCGCGCCAACGACACACCACAGAGTCGCTGAAGCGCTGCAGCGGCGTCGATCAGCCCGCGATCGAAGAAAACCGGTCCAGCTACCCATGCCGCCTCTTCGAGATCCATTGTGGCGACACGCAGCACCTCACGCAGAAAGGCCTCCATGTCGGTCCATGGCAGTGCGTTGCCGCCTTGCTGAATCTGATCAAGGATGACCCTCCGCCCAGGTTCGTCGATGGTCGCACGATCACGCCGCCGCAGCTCCCCGAGCAAAGTCGACTTGCCGCCGCCAGAGCACCCCGAAATGACTACCTGAGATAGCATCGACATCACCAGACCGGTGCATCGGTGCCTGGCGGCGCTGATGGTCGCGCATAGCCTGCCGGCGTTTTCGACAGTTGTGCGCTGGGGCGCACAGCGCGCAACTGGCCGAAGTGGGAGATTTCGTCGGCGAGCCAGGGGCTGAGGTCCGGTTTGCCGGCCCGCAGCCCCTCTTCGATGCGCCCCAGCCCGCGCATCCAGTGCCCGGTTTGCGCCAGCGACACCTGCACGTGCCAGCTTCCCCCTACGCGCGACTGTCGCCACAGCGCGGCGGCGGCGCCGAAAGCCATCAGGAAGCCGCTGGCCTGGTCGAGGATCTGCATCGGCAGCGCGCGCGGCTTGTCGTCCCCCGCCGCCTCGCCCTCGGCGTGGTTGAAGCCCATCGCCGTCTGCACCAGCGAATCGAAACCGCGCCGGCCGGCCCAGGGCCCTTGCGTGCCGTAGGCAGTCAGCGACACGGCGACGATGCCTGGCCGGCGCGTGGCCAGGGCCTCGGGCGAGAAGCCGAGCTCAGCCAGGCCGCCGGGCCGGTACCCCTGCGAGAACACGTGGGCGCCTTCCACAAGCCGCCACAGCGCTTCGCGCCCGGCCTCGCCGCGCAGGTCGATATGCGCCGAGCGCTTGCCCCGGCTGGTTTCGGCAATGGCGGCGATGTTGGGCAGGTTCGGGGAATTGACCAGCATCACGTCCGCGCCGAACGACGCCATCGCCCGCCCACCGACGGGACCGGCCAGGATGCGCGTGAGGTCGAGCACGCGCAGGCCGGCGAGCGGCTGCTCATCGGCCGCCAGAGGCGGCAGAGCGCGCGGTGGGGCATCGGCGATTCGGGTGATGGTTATCAAGGGTAGCGAGGCCACCGCCTGACCCTGGGGCGTGGCATCCCACTCGGCGAAGCTGCGCAGCGCCGTGGCCACCAGCGCGTGGTCGGCCGCGGCCTGCTCGAAGTCCAGCGCCTTCCAACCCCGCAGGGCCTGCTCTGCGTCGGCGCGTGTGGCAGTTGCGGGGTCCAGGCCCAGCAGGTGCAGCGCGCCATCGCGGTGGTGCGGGAAGTTGGTGTGGACACGCACGTGGCCATCGGCGCAACGGTAAAGGCCGGCGAGTGGGTCCCACAGATCGGGCTCCTGGCCGTCGACCGTGAACCAGCCGGTGCATTCGGCGGCGGCGTGGGCCATGTCCACGGCGACACGCTGGCGCGGAGCACCCCGCTCATGGCCCAGTTCGCAGGCGGCGAGTGCGGCCGCGGCAATGCTGGCCTGCGCGGCGGTGCCGACGGCGAAGGACGAGGGAAACACCGGGTCGCTGCCCGTCAGCGCGATCCCGGCCAGCGCCTGCGGCGGCAGCCCGCCCAGCGACCAGAGCGCAGTCAGTGCATCGAGTGGATTCATCGTATGGACTCCTCACAGAAAATTAAAGATGCCGCCGGTCATGCCGGCACCGGCCAGTAGTATGAAGGTTTCGATGTCTATGCCGCTCGCACCTCAGCTCGTCGGCCTGGACAGGGCCAGACGCAGGCCAAACCCCATCAGCGCCAGGCCCGTGAGCGCATCGAGCGAGCGCATCACCGTGGGCCGGCGCAGCCAGCGTGCCAGGGGCCGCGTGGCCAGCACCAGTGCGGCGAACCACAGCAGTCCCATCGCGGCGTGGATGCCCGTCAACAGCACGCTGAACCCGACCATCGGCACGTCGGCGGGAACGAACTGTGGTAGGAGGCTCACGTAGAACACCCCGACCTTGGGATTGAGCAGATTCGTCAGCAGGCCGCGCAGGAACCAGCGCTCGCCACGCACGAGCGGCGGATCATCTGCGGGCAGCGCCGGCTGGCTCTTGAGCGCGCCAGAGATCAGCTTCCAGCCGAGCCAGAGTAGATAAGCCGCGCCCGCGATCTGCAGCAGGGTGTAGGCGAGTCGGGAGACCGCGAGCACCGCGCCGAGCCCGAGGGCCGCGACCAGCCCCCAGATCAGCACGCCGGTCACGATGCCGCCGCCCGCCCTCATCGCCTTGCGCCCCCCTTCCACAGCGACCGTGCGAAGTACCAGCGCCGTGTCTAGGCCGGGGGTCAAGGTGAGCAGCAGCGCCGTCAGTGTGAAGCCCAGGATTGCAGTCGATGCATTCATTGGGGGATCTCCGTCAGAGCACAGGCAAGTTGAGTGACTCGCTGCACGTCGTCGATTCGTTGTTCTTGACGATGGCCTGGCCGCAGATCACTGCGCCACGCGCCGAGTCGTAGGTTAGGCTCGGCTCGCCATAGAGCTCCCAGCCGCTCTTCAGAGTGGCGGTGACGCGGTGGCAGAACGCCGCGTCGTCGATGCCGGTCAGGTAGCGATACGCGAGCATGCTCATTCTCCCGCTCGATTCGATGCCGGCATCTGGACGCGCAGCCCCGCTCCGAATGCCTGCAGCAGATGCCAGCCGGTATCCCAGTCGCCCACGCCGCTGGCGGCATTGATATGCCCGAGGGCGCCGACTTCCACGCATCCCGCTGCCCAACCCATGGCCATGCGCCGGGCGTGCTCCGGCGAGCCATAGGGGTCGTCGCTGCTGGTGACCACCAGTGCGGGAAACGGCAGGGGTTCGGTCGGTGGCGAGCCGAACTCGCTCGCCTCGCCCGGAAACGCCGGTGCGCCGTGGTCAGGGACGGCAACGAGGAAGGCGCCTCGGACCTGGGCGATCCGGTGCTGGTTGTCGTCTCTGATTCCCCCCCGCAATGCCCAGTGCGCGACGAGCAGGCACGAAAGGCTGTGTGCGACCAGGACGACGGGACCGGCGCACTCGTCGATGGACGTATCCAGAGCCTGTAGCCAGTCGGCCAGATTTGGCCTGTCCCAGTCGGCGGGTTGGAATCGCTGGCAACCCTTTTGGCGCGAAGCCCAAAGTGTCTGCCAGTGTCGGGGCCCAGAATTGCCGATACCGGGGAGCATTACAGGGTGAGCGATCTGATTGCTGGTCATAGTGAGTTATTTGGATATCCGGAACGAGTTTTTTGATCGAAAATGCTATGACTTACAGGTCGAATTGGCGAGTGAGAAGGCCTCAGCGAGCATAGAGAAAAACTCAATAGTCAGGTTTGCTTGCCTTGGTTAACGTTTAATCGCACATCCTCATAGCCGATGACGACGTATCCCATGTTAGATATCTCACTCCCGATTTCCTACGTCCTGGCGGCCTGGCTGTCCATCCTTACGCCAGGCCCGGCCATCCTGCTTGCGATGCGCAATGGCGCTAGTCAGGGTGTGGTCGCAAGCCTGTGGTCGACTCTTGGCAATATGTTAGGGTTGCTTGTGATTTCGGCGTCGGCCGCCTGGGGGCTTGGTCTGTTCCTGCTCGCCTCTGCCCACGCGATGACCGCGCTCCGGGTAGCCGGCGCTGTGTACCTGGCCTACCTAGGGATTCGCCTGCTTGTCCAGAGTCGAAGAGCGCTTCCGGCGGAGTTCGATGATGATGCCCCCAGGCCGGTTCACGGTTTCGCGCTTGCGAAAGAAGGATTTCTGGTGGCGACATCCAATCCGAAGGCGATCCTCTTCTTCACGGCCTTCTTTCCACAATTTATTCAGGCCGACCAGGCACTTCTACCCCAGTTCATCGGTCTGACTACAATCTTCGTGATCCTCAGCGGAGGGACCTTAACCGGCTATGCCGCCATTGCAAGCCGGTTGCGGAAGTCATTTGGAGCCTACGTCTGGCGCCAGTGCTGCACGCGCCTTGCGGGGATCGGCTTTCTCGGATTCGCCGCATGGATTCTCCTATGGAAACCATCGAGCGGCGAAAAGGTCTTGGGTACGTGATTCCGGTTTCTGGCCATTGCATGAAGCCGATTGCAAGCTGTCCGACAGAATCTGGAAACGCGATCAACAAGTCCTTACTGCATGTCCATGCGTTCACGATCCGAACGCTCAAAGGCAATCTGGTTACCTTAGTGTTCGAGGCCGAAAATCTCGATACACGAGCAATGCAGCAGATCACGCATCATATGAACTTGTCCTGGCGATTTTCGTGCTGGCCTGGGAAGCTCCCCACACCTACTATTTAGTGAGTGTCTCCACAGCCTTCATGCTCACATCAACAGCTCGGTCGACGCAAGTCCGCTACGGTAGGCCTGTAAGATAGCTATCGTGCCCCTCGAAATCTTTTCCACCAAGCGTTCTCTCATCTAATATCGTCCATGGCAGCCGCATGCAATCTTTAGTTGTGGTCGCTGATTTCCGGATCTAAGCACAGGTACTAGAAGTGTTCGCGCGCCGCAGCCCATGACGACTCGAAGCAGCTATGTAGGTGCCAAGGCTTGAAGGAAGCCAAACTACATCACCCGAGCGCGCGCGGAGATACAGCGCCTCTCCAGGCCGCACGGTCAACAAATGACGTATCCAGCCCCACAGCCGTAAGCAGAACACAGGCTTCTGATGGGAGAATCGTTGCGTCGTTGCCTGCGCATAGACCACCTGTACCTGGATTCTGATGACAGGGCGGGACACCGAAATTCAGGACATCCCCGTGTCTTGTTACCGGTCCAGCCAAGCGCCGATCGTCCGGCGGGCCGCTGCCGCCAGAGCTGCATCATACCGCTCGGCATCCGCGCGCAGCGTGCCCGGATCGACGCCGGCCTGGCCCAGCTCGCAGCAGTGGCCGACCAGCCAGCGTTCGATTCGGCTGGCATCGGCTTCCAGGTGGAACTGCAGACCCAGCACCCGGTTGCCGACCGCGTAGGCCTGCTGCGCGCAGCTTTCGGTGCTCGCCAGCAGTTCACTGCCCTCAGGCAGCTCGAAGCGGTCGCCGTGCCAATGCAGAACTGGCACGCCAGCCAGCGGGGCCAGCACCGAGCGGCGGCCCGCATCCGTCAGCGTCAGCGCGCCGAAGCCGATCTCCTTGAAGCCCATGGGGGCGACGGCGGCGCCGAGCAGGCGCGCGATCAATTGCGCGCCCAAACAAATGCCGAGCAGCGGTCGGCCGCTGGCCAAGCGCCGTTCGAGCAGACGCAGTTCGTCGGCAAGAAAGGGATAGGTCCGCTCGTCGAAGGCTCCGATCGGCCCGCCCAGTGCAATGAGAAGATCGCTTGACTCGGCTTCTTCACGGGCCAGGTCGTCTGTCGCGGGGTCAAGGTAGCGCACGTCGAATCCACGCTCGCGCAGCAGCGGTTCGAGCGTGCCGAGGTCTTCGAAATGGATATGGCGCAGTGCCAGGGCGGTCTTCATACGATCTGCTCCGATGCGGTCGATGTTGCGGTCCGGTTGTCGTCGGGCCAGTAATGGCTGTTCGGCGTCGCGCGAGCGCCGAAGATGGCTTGGCCGACACGCACGGCGGTGGCGACTTCCTCGATGGCCAGCTCGAAGTCGCCGGACATCCCCATCGACAGTTCATCCACGCCCATGCCTGCCGGCGTCTCTTGGCGCAGCCGATCGCGCAGTTCGCGCAGCAGTGCGAAACAGGGGCGGACCCGCGCCCGGACGAAGTCGGCCACCTCGGAAGGCGGCAAGCCGAACTTGCTGGCCTCGCCCGAGGTGTTGACCTGCACGAACACATCCAACGCGCGCCCTCCGGCTTGCAGGCGACGGTCCAGTGCCTCCGCAACACGCAGGCTATCCAGGGCATGGAACTCGTTGGCGAATCTCGCCACGACCTTGGCCTTGTTGGTTTGCAGGTGGCCAATGACCGACCAACGCAGGTCGGCGAGGTCTGCCATCGCTTCGGCCTTGCGCTGCGCCTCCTGCACCTTGTTCTCACCCAGCTCGCGGCAGCCGGCGGCATAGGCCAAACGGATGCGTTCCTCCGGCACGGTCTTGCTGACCGCGAGGAGGCGCACTTCAGACGGGTCGCGTCCTGCACGGGCGCAGGCATCGGCGATGCGCCGATGCACCACTGCCAGATTCCGCCGAAAGTCCTCGACGCTGTGTGCGGTAGGTCAAGGATGGGGTTGCTCGTTCATGGATAACGAGGAGCTCCGAGCTGCTTATGAAGCGACGACATCGCGCTTCCCAAAGCTCTGCAAATTGCCGGGCGCAGAGTGCAAATACACCGAGAGACGCTCTGGCGGCTGCAATGTATGGATTCCATTACCGGGAGCCAAGGCCCAGCGGTCAGGCGACGCCTTCGCGATTTCACCGGAGCTTCCCGTGCTGCACGCTTCTATCTCCACGTTCGAATCCTCTGACACGGCAAATTCTGCCTCGCAATTGCTTGATTCTATTATAAAAGTAGTAACCACACGACAGAGCATGGCGTCTGCCCCATTGCACGGCCGCTTGCGCACCAGTCCATCGTGCATTATGTCGTCTGCGAGTGGGCGACGCGAGCGGGCCATGGGCGACGCTCCAACAATCCGGTCTCCCGTTCCCGCAGGGTCTGGCTGATCTTACTCGCTTCGGTCACTGACGCGCGAAAGTCCAGAATCATTTGCCGAGTCACCGGCCCCACTGGCCATTCGGTGGTCGCCGCATCCTCGACCAGCGCAACCACCGGCTGCAGTTCGACCGAGGTGCCCGCGGTGAATACCTCGGATGCGGTGCGCAGTTCCTCCAGCGTCACTGTCCGCTCCTCTACCCGCAGCCCGCGCTGGCGCGCCAGTCCCATCACATGCCGCTTGGTAATGCCATCGAGGAAGCAGGTCGGCAATGGGGTCACCAGTACCCCGTCGCGGACCATCAACAGGTTGGTCGCCGTGGTCTCGGCGACCCGCCCTTCGCTGTCGAGCAGCAGTGCGTCGTCGCAGCCCGCCGCAGCGGCGGCATGGCGTGCGAGGGTGCCGATCATGTACAGCCCCGAGCACTTGGCCGCGGTGGGCGCGGTGTCGGGATGGGGACGTCGCCAACTCGCCAGTTGCAGCCGAATGCCTTCCTCGGCGCGACCCTGGGACGCTGCTGTGGGCCAGTCCCAGGCCGCGATGGCCACGTGGATGCGGGCGCGCGGCGAGGCAATGGAAACGCTTTCCGCACCGCGCCATGCCAATGGCCGGATGTAAGCATTATCGAGCTGGTTGGCCCACAGAACTGCCTCAATTGCCTTTGTTAGTTCGTCTCGCGACCACGGCAGGTGATAGTCCAACATCGTGGCGGACTGCTGCAACCGTTCCAGATGTTCTATATTTAAAAAAACATGTCCGTCATAGGCGCGCATACCCTCGAAGACGGCACCACCCATGTGCAGAGAATGTGTAAGTACATGTAGGCGAGCCTGGCGCCAGGGCAGCAGCTCGCCATCAAGCCAGATCAGACCGTCGTTATCGTCAAGGGAATTGAGCATGGCAGGCACCATCACGTGGATTGCAGTTGTATTCAGTCTGCGTCCTGTTCGCGGTTGTAGCAATTGAGTAAATCTAAGTTGTTGATGAGATTTGGTCCGCGCGACGATGCACGCAACAGCGACGATTTCATGTTTAATAAACCTACGAACTTCGAATGATTCCGAGGAGGATATATCCTCAATGCGCATACCTGTTTCGTTAAACGCTTTGCAGGCCTTTGAGGCCGCCGCGCGCCATCTCTCGATCAAGGACGCGGCCCTGGAGCTGGCGGTCACGCCCTCGGCGGTCAGCCACCAGTTGCGCACGCTGGAGGACATGCTCGGCGTCGAGCTGCTGCGCCGCGTTGGTATGCGACTGGAACTGACCAACGCCGGTCGTCGCCTGGCGCCCGGCCTCAACGAGGGTTTCGCCCTAATTGCCGAGAGCGTGGGCAGCTTGCGCGAGGAGCGGCGCGACGGGCCCTTGCGCGTGAATATGCTGCCGACTTTCGCGACCAACTGGCTGTCGCCGCGCCTGAGCCTGTATCCGTTCGATCGGCGCGGCTTCTCCCTGGAGATTTCCACCACGCAGGACGACGTGGATCTGGCCGCCGGCGTGGCCGATGCCGGCATCTGGTATGGCGACGGCCAGTGGTCCGGCCTGCAGGCCGACCTGTTGTTCGAGGCCACCATCGATCTGTACGCGCACCCGGGCTTTGCCACCGGCTCGCACCGAGAACGCCTCAAGCAGGTCACGGGCGCCAACCTGTTCGTATCGCGGCATTGCCTCAGCTGGCGGCGCTGGATGGACAGCCTGCCCGGCGGGCCGTTCGAGCCGGCTGTCGTGACCCGCGTGGATTCGGGCGGTCTGACGATGCAGGCGGCCGCCGATGGGGCTGGCGTCTCGATCGCCGTGTGCGAGTTGGCCGAGAGCGCCGTCCGACTCGGGCGGCTGGCTTCGGTCTTCGACCACCCCGTGAGCGCGGGTGTCGGCTTCTGGCTCGTTTATCCCGAGGCGCTTTCAGAGGACCGGCGGCTGGGCAACCTGCGGGGCTGGTTGCGCGAACAAGTAGATGCGCAAGCTCATCGCGAGGAGAACGAGAACACGACGGGCGACACAAGTAGTGCAAAGGACGGATGCGAGCAAAGCACCGCGTCGTCGGCGCTGAAGCCTCAATCCGCTGCAGCCTGCGCAGATCCGTTGGCTTCAATACCCTGACATGGAGGAAGTGGGGTGTCTCGTCAATGGATCGGTTTCGTCATGGTTTTGCTCTCGGCGGTCTGCTGGAGCTCGGCCGGGCTGTTCGTCCGGCTGACGGGCCTGGACGCATGGACCATAGTCGGCTGGCGTTCCTTGTTCGCGGGGCTGGCGCTGGCCGCGGCCCTGGCCTTGCGCGGATGCGGCGGCGCGTTCGGTGCCGTAGGATGGGGGGCCACCTTCCTCGTATCGGTGGCGACGGTGGCGTACATCGCCGCGCTTACCTTGACCTCGGTAGCCAACGTCCTGCTAATCTACGCCTGCTTACCTTTAGTCGCCGCCGGCCTGGCGAGGTTGATCCTGGGCGAGCCGCTTTCCCCACGCGTCCTCGCCGCCGGCGCATGCTGCTTGGTGGGGGTAGCGATCGTCGTAGGTGCACCCAAAGGCAGTGGCCATCTCCTCGGCAGCGCGCTTGCCTTGCTCATGACATCTGCGTTCGGCGGACTCCTGATCGTCGTCAAAAGCCATCCCGGGCTGGACGTCTTGAAAATCAACACGTTGGGGTGCCTGCTCTGCACCGTGGCCGCACTGCCCTTCATGTCACGGCAGGTTCCGGACCCGAAGGCGCTATCGAGCCTGGCGCTGCTGGGCATCGTCGCCATGGCCCTGGCCTTCCTGCTGTTCCTCGAAGGAGGACGACGCATTCCTGCGGGAGAAGCGGGACTGATCACTATACTGGATGTGGTGCTTGGACCGCTTTGGGTATGGCTGGCCTTCGGCGAGGCGCCTGGGAACGGCGCACTGGCCGGGGGCGCGCTGATCACAGCCGCGCTGTTCTGGTACCTGCTGCGCCCCCAGCGGGACCCGACCCCGGCGCGGCGATCCTCCGTCATCGCCCGATGCGGCGGGACAGAACGATGACACTGACGCCTTGAGGAAGATGAGGGGCCTTTGCGCGTCCCCGTGCCACTGAATTGATTCCTGCGGCCTCGCGCCGCAGGCGGCCACCGAAGAAACGGAGCTGTGCCTGGTGGTGGCGGAACTCGCGGAGCGTTCGGTGCGGGCAGGCTTGCTGGAGTCTTGGTTCGACCATCAGGTCCCGGCCGGTGCGGATTTCCACCTCGTGTATCCACCCGCCCTGGGCGAGGACCGACGCCTTGCGCGTCTGGTTGCGCGAACAATGTCCGCCGGAGAACGGTGGCCGGAATTTAGGCGAAAGGAGATCAGCCGCACCATGAGACTGCTTTACACGCTTGCTTACCCAGTGCTCTCAGATCATGACGGCCATTGGATCGAAGCCTTTCGCCATGAATACGATCCGCAGTTTGCCGTTGTCGGCGCACATTTCACGATGGCGTTTGGTTGTACCGACGTGCGCGAGGACGTGTACATGTCGCATGTCGAGACGGCGAGCAACCTGGCCCGTCCAATTCGCTTCACCTGTCGATATGCGATGCTCGGCACCGATCACCAGACTGACAGCGCCCACGTGTTCCTGGTTCCGGACGAAGGCTATAGCGATCTGTCGCGGCTTCATGACCATCTGTACAGGGGCGTGCTGGCAGAACACCTGCGTCTTGACGTTCCATTCATCCCGCATATCACCATGGGTGCCTGTAGCGACCGCTGGCTTGCCAAGCGCTTGTGTGATGACCTGAACGATCACGGTCTCGAAGTCGGCGGACTCGTCGATACCCTGACCGTTGCCGCCGTCGATGGTGGCAAAGTGAGAGAGCTCGGGGCGTTCGGCTTGGCGGTGGGCTAGCCGATGCGGATGAATCACGATCGAACCGACCCGAAACCCCAGCAACGGGGCCGGCATACGCCTCCATGAAAGCCACACACTCGCGCGATCAGCACACCCTGCCGGATGACGGTGTGACGCTTCGACAGCTCGTTGCCGAGGACGCCGTTGCGCTTGCCGCTCTGCTGGCCGCCTACGGTGACGAAATGCGCCACGGACATGGTGCCGGAGCAGACGCACGGGCCCGGGCCGATGCCTTGATCGCCGATCCGATCGCGGAAGTGCTGGGCGGCTTTCTCGGCGACGAACTCGTCGCGTTCGCGGTGTTCTTCGACCTGCCCGAGGCGATCTCCGGAGGGCGGTCGGGCCAACTCGACGACCTGTACGTTCTGCCCGCAGAACGGGGGAAACGACTCGCGCAGCGGCTCATCATGGCCATCGCCGATACCGGGCGATCACGCGCCTGGGTCCATCTGCGCTGGCTGGTCCCCGAGGACAACCCCGATGCCATCCGGGCCTACGCGCGCTTCGCCGAACCCGCCGGCTGGAAGAGCTACGTGTTTTGGCTGGCAGGTAACGAGCGGTGGTAAAGCAATGAACAACCTACAGCAGATCGATTGGTCGCGTCTTCCGCAGCCGGAGGATGATGGCGGCGCCCGCCACCTGACCGGCCCGATCCATGGACAGCGCTTCGGCAACCCGCCCGGTACCGCAGCCAATATCCAGAACCTCAGGCGGCCATGTCGTGCCTCCTGTTGCTTGCGGATCGTCCGCAGGTCGATGCGTCAGGGCGCCGAGGGGCGGGTCGGTGGCTCGCCGGTACGCAACCAGTCCAGCGCCAGGGGCCACAGCGCCTCGCGGAAGCGCTCGTGGAAGAAGGCAAAATGGCCAATTTCGGCCTGCCCGATGGCCGCGGGGGCCAAGCGCAGGTGATGGCGCTCGCTGCCGGTGTAGTAGTCTAGCAGGCGGTCCAGCGCCGGGACTGTGCCGAACGGATCGTCCTCGATACCCAGTGCCAGGATCGGTGCGCGCACCTGGCCGAAGCGCCGCGCCAGCATCTCGGCTTCGGGCTCGCCTTCCTGCGTCTCTCGGCCGCGGCGTACCGTGCCCTCGAAGCGGGGACCCATGCGCGCCCAGTCCAGCGCCACGCCCTTGGGCGTGTCCTCCATCCATCCCAGGCGCTTGGCCGGCACGTAGCCAAGCACCCGCGCCAGCAACGGCATGGCCACGTGCCAGCGCAGGAACATGGCGCGGCGCGCGGCTGGCGCATAGTCGCGCCAGTAGGCGTACTGGGCCCCCATGGTGAAGATGCGCCGCACGCGGTGCGCGGACTCGGCCAGCCCGATCACGAAGCCCCCGGCGGAGTGGCCGACCACGTCGATCGGCTGGCCGGGGAATCCCCAGGTGACGTACTGCAGCACACCCTCGAAATCGTGCTGCCCCCAGTCGATCCAGTCGGCCTGGAGCCGACGCAGCCCACAGTGTCGCGATTCGCCGATGCCGCGGTAGTCGTAGGTCACCACATCCCATCCGTGGCTGTGGAGCCAGTCGGCAAAGCGCGCGTAGTACCGACAGCGCACTGCGGTGGCCGCGTTGATGACCGCGACCGGATGCGGACGTCGTGGATCGCAGGGGCGGCGCCAGGCGAATCCACCCAGGGCATAGCCGTCGGCGGCGCGAATGTCGATGGGCTCAGCCATTCACAGCGAGACCCTGGACCAGCAGCACCACGGCCTGCGCGCCGGCCTTGCGATCCTGGGCAATGCGTTGGTACTCGGCCGATTCCGCCCAGTCATGGAAGGCGGCTTCGTCGGGGAAGTACATAAGCACGAGCTTCTGGTGCGGCCAGGTGCCTTCAATGGTGCGAGGCTGCTCGTCCGCGGCCAACAGACGTCCCCGGTGGCTGCGGAATACATCCATGAAGCGGGCCTGGTAGCGGTCGTAGGCGGTCCGGTCGTGGATTGTGAGTTGGGCGATGGCGAAAACGGTCATGACGAAGACTCCTCGTCGCGATGGCGATCCGGCTCGGCGGCCGAGGTAGATTCGATGCGGTCGCCCCTCGGCGCTGCCTGTGGGCATCCATTCCTGCCGCATCTGCATGTGTTGCAGTTCCAGCAGGAGCCAACCGAGGAAGATCCCGCCCCAGTCATAGCGGTTACCACCGTCGGTTCGGACGCCCCGCACGGGATCCAGCGCTCTTTTTTCGCGTCCGCTAGGGTTCCTCTCGGTTCCAGGTTCCAATGGCCGGCGTTAAATTCATAAAGACAGATTCTTGAGGGTTGACGCCGACCAGTCGAGTGAAAAAAACTCAATCCAATCTGAGATATTCGCATTTGGAGACCGACAGCATCGCATATTAGGTTTTCAAATGACCGCCTGGGTCTCCACGGTCCTGATGGCCCCAGCGCATCGGAGCAAATTTCACAGGAGAACAACATGAGAACAACATGCGATCGAAATCTCATTCGATGCGACTTGCAACCCGCCGGCTATGCCGAGCTGGTCATCAACCGACCGGCAGCCCGCAACGCTCTGTGCCGGTCACTGACCGACGCGATGGCTGCTCAGCTTGAGAGTTTGGCAGCCGACGCTGCGGTGAGGGTAGTTCTCTTACGCGCCGAAGGCGAACACTTTGCGGCTGGCGCTGACCTCAAAGAAATGCTTGGCATGGACGAGGAGCAGGCGCGCGCCATTGATTTCGCCGGTTGCTGCGCGCATCTGGGCTTTTTCCCAAAGCCCGTGGTGGCATTGGTGCAAGGTTTCGCGCTTGGCGGAGGCTGCGAACTGGTGGAGATGTGCGACATTGTTCTAGCCGCCGAAAACGCCGTATTCGGCCACCCCGAGATCCGGGTCGGCACCATGCCTGGTGCGGGCGGCACTCAACGCTTGCCACGTCTACTTGGCATGGCTAAGGCGCTGGATCTACTGCTGACTGGGCGCCGAATGGACGTGCGTGAAGCCGAGCGCAGTGGTCTGGTTTCACGAGTCGTGCCCACAGACCTTCTCCTCGAAGAGGGCCGTAAGCTCGTGGCTGACATAGCATCATTGCCAGGCGAGGTATTGACGCTCATTAAGCATAATGCTCGTTCAAGCGCCAACTTGACATTGAATGAGGGATTACGAAAGGAGCGAGACGCCTTCCACTATACCCTCTCTTTGCCCGATCGCGAGGAAGGCATGCGCGCGTTCCTGGAGAAGCGGCCACCCCGATTTAACAGTCTCTCTATCCTGAAGGACCGATAAAACCATGTCCCAAACCATTCCATCCTACCCCCTTGATCCTCAGGTCGAGCAGATTGTCCGTGAAAGCTTCTCTCGCCAAGGTCTGATGCAACATTTGGGCGCCGAGTTAAACGAGGTTTCGCGTGGACGGGTAAGCATTGTACTGCCTTTTCACGAGACTCTTACCCAGCAGCATGGCTATTTTCATGCCGGTGGAACGAGCGCCATCGCTGATTCAGCCGGTGGCTATGCGGGATTAACCGTGTTTCCATCGGATAGCTCTGTGCTGACCGTCGAATTTAAGATCAATCTGCTTGCTCCTGCGCAAGGCGACTATCTCGAAGCGGTCGGCACGGTGGTACGCTCCGGGCGGACGCTGACCATCTGCCAACTCGAAGTCTTCGGTGTCACCGATCAGAAGCGTGCGCAAGTAGCCCTTGGCCAGCAGACATTGATCTGCATGCAGGGCAGACCAGACCGATGACACACTCACCATTCAGACAAGCATAGGCCCAATGACAATCGTCACACGGCAAGGAGAGAATCCATGAACTTAGCCTCGGGCCTTGGAATTGCCCGACTAAAGGCTATCCACCGTGTCAGAAGCAAGACAGCGCATCGATGATATGCGGCCTTTCCACTTCCTATCCACGTAACTACCTGATTTGGGACTTTGCCGCTACGCTCCCACGCCCCATGAAATAGCCCGCATGGGCTGAAAGATCCGCGCTCCATTACCGCGTCACAAAATGACGCAGTGATGATGGCGGCTAACAGCGATTGTTCATATTTTCACCAGATTTTGCCCGTAAAGTGATGCATCCTTAGGCGACCTTGGGCACGGAAGTTTCGCTAGCATCTGGACACCGCTCTGGGCTGGACTAGGCCGGCGATTGACGGCTCAGTCAGGTTTGAACCCAATCTCGTGTGCAGGCCTATTCGAGTCGGCTGTACAAGCAAAGACAGGCCAAGCTATAGGGTTATCGTGGGCAGCCATATGGTATTCGACCTTACTCGAAGGAATGCGATTGTCGACAAGAAAATACCCGATCAAGGGTTTGCGCATAGTGACACGCTTCCAGGCGCCACCTTCTTCAAGCTCATAATCAGACGCGATTAATGCCTGCTGCTCACCACTTAGGTGAGGGTTCGGCTTCAACTCAAGCTCAACCATCTGATCCCAATCGGTATCTGCTTCAGGTGGTACTCCCTTGTACTGCTCGAAAGCGGACGCATTTTTTGCCGAGCTCATACCGCTCCTTGGTGCCGTAACAACTTCTGGATTGCTCTTGAAACGGCCAATTAGGAAGTCTCGATAACCCATGTGGTCCCAGCAAAAGGCACGAACGTGGTAACGGTTGTTAACGAAGGCAACAGCTGTCGGAGTTAAACGCCTGGTCCGGCCCTTTGGAGAATTCATTGTTGCGATCACAGCTTCGATAGATCGCTTGTGTTCAATAGCCGACAACAATCGAGCCAGAACCGTCAAATCATGCCGGCGCTGAAGCATTGGCATTTCTGTGGCATGCCCAGCACTGGGCGGCGCGTAATCTTCAATTGACTGCCACTGGAGGTCTTCGCCCGATAACAGCACCGGCTCAAAGGTTTCCGTTGGCTGATGGTAGGGAATGCCAAGTTGGTAGGGTTTCATCGCTGTCGGAGCGATCTGCTGATAGAGCTTGATGTCTTTTTGAGCCTGAGGCCGCGAAATTCCGAACGTTTCCATCAGCATGGTCGTGGTCAGCCGCCGCTCCCATAACAGTTGACGTTCGATGAAGCACAAACGCAGCCATTGTGCGTGCGAAAAGGCCCCGGCCTCAATCCGTCGACCAGCCAGATTCGCTGTAGACAGAGTGCTAGTATCTTCGGTGATCGCAGGTTTTATGTACTGCAAATACTGCATGGCAGGGCCCTTTAGCTGCTGGTTGCGTTCATATGTCCGGAATTTTAAGCCAATACTGTATAAATATCAGCTACCCATATAAAATATAGGGGTGTATAAAATATAGTGTTCCCCGTAAGTTCGGGTGTCAATCTTCGAGGGATGAGTCGGTGAGTTTCGCCACACTTAACACCAATTTGTTCAAAGCGATCGCTGGCGATAATGGGCGGTTAATGCTCGACCTGCTATTAGAGCTCGATGCGTTTCTTGATCCGGCGCAGCTGGCGGATGAGCCGACGCCACAACAGGTGAGAGTTTTTCTTCGCGACTATCTCGCCAATAGTCACTTACGCCTGGAAATTGAATCAGGTGAGGCCGCAACCACCCCGCAAAGCCCAGAACATTATGTTTACTACCGGTTGCGCGATACAGGATGGATCCGAGAAGAGCTGGAAATCGGATACCGTTATGTGGTCTGGATGGCTCAAGAAGGTAGGCGACTACTGCAATTCCTCAGGAGTATGGGTGCTGAACACCCATCGCTTGGTGTGGTTTGCTTGTCGGTGCGCTCTAATCTTGCCGAAGTGGTTAAGGATCCGGCCAATGGGTCTTTGATCCGGAAAGCAGCCGATGACATGGAAGGCTTCCTCAACCGCCTCCGAGCCCTCGTGGGCAATATTCGCGAAATACACCATGTGATTAGCGGCGGAGACGCGTCAGGCAGTGGGAACTTCAATTTCTACTTTGAAGAGTACCTGGGTGAGCTATTTCTGCCGAATATTGAGAAACTCGCGTTGAAGGGCAACCCCAACCTTCACGCCAGCAAAATTCGCAAGCTGGTAAGTGATATACGGTTTAATCCGGAGCGGCTGGAGGTGTGTGCTAAGGCATACCAGCGAGACGATATAGCGAATCCATCGACTGAAACGGTCGAAGCCGATCTGGATCGACTGAGTCTTGCGTTTGACGGTATTGGGCCCTTGTTCAAAAAAACACAGGACTATGCGCGGCGCATTACCCGTCGAATGCATGAAAGAATTAAATACACCGTGCACACTCCCAGCAATATAGGCCAACAGATCGAGGATTTGCTTGATCGTATTGGTCGGAATGATTCGATTGAAACCCTGCCCAGTCCGGTGATCAGCGAAAAACTAATTTCCGAAAGCCGTTTGGCCAAACCTAAGGCGAAATCGGTACCGGCGGTCGCAACGGTTCGCAGGCAATCCAAGCCCCTGTGGGAAAAGCGAGCCTATAACCAGCTCAAACAAGAGCACATACACTTCCAGAGGTATGACCCTGACCGGGTGGTGAGCTTTATTGAGACAAATATGGGCGACCGAGCTCAGATGACCACCGATGACCTGACCATCAAGACTGCTGACGACATGATGGCAGCGTTGCACTTGCGCTTATTGGCGCAAGGTGTTTCCAAAACCCATGCTCTTTATCCCCTGTTAGCTGAGTACAGCGTAACCTTCGACGAGCACGAATGGACACAGCTTGAATACATGGCCGGTCGTCGATTGATTATCACCAGGCAGGCCTTCTCGGAGATATCACGAAATGATTAATGACATTGTGCTGAGAGAGCTAAAAGAAATTGCGTCGCGAAACTCCGACGACTACGCCGATACTCTTCGAAATACAGCTGCCTACCTGCTCCAGAAGCAGTGGGTCTGGAAAGGTAAGCGAGGGCAGAAAGAGCACTTCAAAGTCTGCGAGGACAATGCCACATACTTCCATAAGCTATTCGATGCACTGGACATGGACTGGTATTACGATCGCAACTTTGGGTATGTGGGGGTGCTGCCCAGAGGCACTGGAAGCCAGCTGGATGTCACGGCCACTGTGTTTCTGCTGATATTGCGCAAAATGTATGACACTGAGGCCTCGATGGGGCGCACGGACCTTGGCCGCGTCACGCCGCCAACCGTGGAGCTGCTTAATCAATATGAGCAAGTTAAAGGTGAAAGACCGATACTGACCGCTACCGTCGAGGCCCTGGATACCCTTCGAAAGAGGGGCATCATTGAACTTGGGCCCAGAGATCCGGACACCAGGCTTCCTGATGTGACGGTGTTGCCCAATATAACGCGAGTGGTAGGCCCGGCCTTTCTTGGATCGCTCGAAAACTTCATGAACAGCTACGCTCCAGATTCAGAACCCGGAGATGAGTCACACCTGAGCACTGACCCTGCGGAGGCGTCTGATGACAACGCTGAATAACCCAATGCCAGCGCATTTCCTTCAAAATTTTGTTTTCGCACAGTGGTATCTCTTGGATCTGGAAACCCTGGAGGTGGGAGTAGCCGCATCTCTCTTGTCGGGTGAGAATGGGGCCGGGAAAACAACGATATTTGATGCTATCCAGTTTGTTCTGATGGGAGGAGATCAAAGGCGTATTAGCTACAACGCCGCCTCCGACGGAAAAGCGTCGGGACGCTCTGCCAGAAGCTACGCGCTGGGCGAATTCAAAGAAAACGATGTCACCACGTTCGAGCGGGAAAGTGCCAATACCTACATTTTTCTGAATTGGTACGACCATCACCAGCAGCCCTATTCGTTTGGGGTCTCTATCCACGCTACTCAGCAATCGGCCAGCATTGAAACTCGTGGTCACATCATCAAAGGGCGCCATGTCTCCGAGGTAGACCTTTTATCGTCGGAGGACACATTTTTACCGTGGCGTGAATTTGTTGATCGTATGAAGTTGACCGCCAAAGAGTACCGGGGTTCGATGAGCTACGAGATGATCGACGGGGCAAGGATTATGCGCGAAAAGTTCGCCGAGATGATGTCGGTTGATCAAACTCGCAGCGGGAAAATTGAGCCCGAAATGCTGGTCAAAACATTGTCCAGTGCGTTGCAGTTGAAGATGGATAGTCCGATTGATTCGTTTATCCGCGATTTCATTTTGCCACCCGAACCTATAGAAACAGAGCAGCTTCGTGAGGATCTGCTTGAGCACCGCCGCATTGAGGATGAAATCACGCGCGCGGAGAGTCACAAATTGGCTCGTGAAGCTTTGATCACTGAAGCAGATAAGGTGACGAAGCACCGGACTGATGCTCACTTTGAGTTATGGGTCTCACAAGAGGCTGAAGTGGCCCGGCTTGATGAACGAAACAGCGGTCTAGAGGACCGTCTGGATCAGCAGCAAGACAAGCTTGAAGAAGCAGAGCGGACGATCAAGCAACAAACCCCTCGACTGCCTGAACTCAAAAAGCGTCATGAGGAAGCTCTGATAGCATGGCAATACTCAGATGCCGCAAGTCTGAGTAAAACCGTCGAGGCGGCGGAGCAAAATGTCACGCAAGCAACTACCCGTTTCGCTGAGCTAACCACTTCCCTCAGAAACACGGTAGGTGAAATCACGCGCCAACGCTTTGCTGACACTCTGGATATTACCAGTTTTGAACAACTGGCGGAGCGGTGGGTCGAATGTTCCGATCTTCTTGCCCGCGCTGACGTTGCCAGTCTCAGTCCATCAGATCACGAAAATACCGCCAAGGTCACTGCGGATCTTTTGGATGCCAGACCGGTTTTGGATGAAATTTCCACACGGCTTGAAACAGCAGATAAACATGTCAGCCATGAACTGAAACAAATCACAGATGATGGCGCAGCACTTCAATCACGAGTTGAAAGGTTGAAGAACGGGCTTTCGGACATTCATCCGTCAACCAGCCTAACCATTGAGCTATTAAAGCAGAAGGGCATTCAGGCGGTGCCCGTTTGTGATGTATGTGAGATCACTGATTCAGAGTGGCAAGAAGCTGTTGAATCCTATCTCGGGCCGAATCGTGAAGCTCTTGTAGTTGCAACAGAAGATTTTGGTCACGCACTTGAGATCTACGAAGCCACTCAGAAACAAAGCCCGCGCATAAGGCGAGCATGCCTTATCAACCCAGATTTAGCTTTGCGCGAAAACAAATCTCCTACTGTGGGAATGGTCTCGACACTCATCGAAACCCAGGACCCGGTAGCCCGGGGCTTCATGAACATCATCTTGGATCGAACCAAGATGGCCGCGACCCGTGATGAACTCAGGCGCGAACGTAAAGCACTGATGGCCTCCGGTTTAACGGCTGGCGGCGCAACGATTGGCGGCACCTCTCAAATTGACGGTCTGCTGATTGGTAAACATGCCAAAGCTCAACAGCTGGAACGGCTGGAAAAAGAGCTTGATAGTTTGGCCCGGCGAGTAGCCAGGTTAAGTGGCCCGTCGACAACGCTGAGCAAGCTTAATCGCCAGTGGGCGGGCGTTTGCGCGGCGGTCAACGATGGCGCCGTCGCGCTGCAAGAGCAAAGTCAGAGTCTGGCAGCCTGTGAGCAAACTCTCTCTCATGCCAGGGAACAGCTGCAGCCTCTTACCTCTGAAGATGAGCGTCTTAAGAGCGCCAAAGAGAAGGCGGAGCAGGCCCACTATAACTGCAATGAAAAAATCACACAGGCAAGAAGCGACAAACAACAGGCAGAGGCTACCATCAAAAGCCTGAAAGCTGATTTGGAGCAGGTTCGTCCTTTACTGGAGAGGGCCCGGGAGCAACGCCGCCACACAGAGGCGTCTGAATTGCACGACATGAATAAGGCGCTGGAACGCTGGGAAGCCTATGAACAGAAATATGATGGGGCTGAGGGGCGCTACGCACTGATTCGAAATGAAGCGGAAGGGAAGAAAAATACTGCCCGGGAAAAAGAACTAAGGTCACGTGGAGACCTGCATGTAAAAGTGATCCAATTCACCAATGATTTTTCAGAAGACATTGCCAATCGGGCTGAGCTTCTGGGGGCCGCCAAGCCTGAGAACGATGACTCTGATGCCTATTCTGTCATAAAGACCGACTGCACCGATTGGGTAGAGCGCATCCTCGAAGCTCAGTTACTGGATCATAGACAAGCCGCTCAGGAAGCTGCTGAGCAAATGGAAATGAACTTTCGGGGCATCATCGTCGGGGAGCTTCAGAATCGCTTTGATCAGATGCGATACACTTTCCAGCAGCTCAACAGTGTCCTCAAGAGAATTCCTTTCCACGACAACATCTACAGCTTTCACTTCAAGCTCCGTGAGACCGAGAGCTTGGCCACTGTTTACGAATACATAACAACCGTGGATAGGGAGCAGGCCGAGTTGGTTGGCACCTTGTTCGAGAAAGATTCCGAGCATCCGGCCCTCGAACTTCTGAAAGAGGCTCTGATCTCCGGGGATGACCTGATTAATGAGATCCGGGATTACCGCTCGTTCTTCCAATACGATATGAAAATGCGTAATCCCAATACGGGTGAAGAGCGTCGGGTAACCGAAATGCAAAGCACCGGTTCTGGCGGGGAGAAGCAGACTCCCGCTTATATCGCTCTGGCGGCGAGTTTCATGAATGTTTACAAGATTCGTGAAAACTCTCCTCGGGGTGCCTCTCTGGTTCTCCTGGATGAAGCGTTCAACAATATGGATGGGGGGAACGCCAGTGGTGCCGTTGCCTTTCTGAAAGAGATTGGTCTGCAGCTAATAGTGGCTGCGCCGCCTGAGGTCACCCTCAAGATCGGTAAGGAAATGGACCAGATCTATACCATCTGCCGGGAAGGTCGTGATGTGGTTATCGACCACACAAAAATTTTCGAG
The DNA here is from genome assembly GCF_030541085.1 of Marinobacter sp. ST-43. Classification (NCBI taxonomy): domain Bacteria; kingdom Pseudomonadati; phylum Pseudomonadota; class Gammaproteobacteria; order Pseudomonadales; family Marinobacteraceae; genus Marinobacter; species Marinobacter sp. ST-43. The sequence continues at coordinate 23,322 of NZ_JASSVO010000004.1, read as the reverse complement.
GGAGGGCATAAGTTGATTGATCAACGCAACCCTGTCTACCACCCTGAGCTTGTCATTGAGCGAGCCGCTGAATTAAAAGTCAAAGCGGAGACAATCACTGGGGTATGAGCAATCACGTCGAGACATTTCTCGCGCAACTGATCAAGCACATCGATAGGCCGGATGGTGTAGTGCCCCAAGCACGGATACGCATTACAGATCACGCCTATCGGTGGTACTTCGCACTTAACAATAGTGCGAAGACAGCCCTTCACCGAAGTTTAGAAGCGCTGGAGCATCTCGACATTCAGTATCAGCGTAGAGTGGCCCTGGGTGCATTCAAGCATATTGAGGCGGTCCAAATTACTGATGGATGCCGGCTCATGGCGTCTCAAGGGCTAACCCCGTTGGCGGATGACATAGAGCTCGCCTTCGAACAGCTTGAGGCTGCAGAATTCAATATACCCTGGTGGGAAACGACTAAGCGAGATATAGCGGAGGCATGGTCAGCCAACAAAACATTCAATGGTGTTAAGCGACAGCAATCCGCGCGGCTTTTCGATGCCATGAAGGTTGTCGAGTGGATCGTTCAGTCTGAAGACACCTCGCCAGTCCCTGAGATGAGAACCCTCAGCACGATGCTCTTTAATGACTCCAAGAAGCTTGAGGAGAAGAGTTTCGCGAATCTGATTCGTCGTTTGATGGTCGGTCAACTGGACGATGACGTGGCAAACCTGATGGACGATGGACCGAAGTTGCTGGAGCATTATGGGATCAGCAAATACCCAATGCCAATGCGGTTTAAAGCGAACGCCCTGCTATTCTGCCGAGGTGTTGTTGATTTGTCCGCGCTCCACTACGGGATCGGTGTTTCCCCGGATGAAATTAAAGGTATTGAGTGGCGCCAACGACCACCGTATTTGCTCTTCATTGAAAACCGAGCCAGCTTTGAGCGGTATGTGCGGGAGATTGATGATGCGGGTGTCGTCATTTACACCGCTGGGTTCCCGCCCCGTGCCTGGCTGCATGCAATAGAGATCATTATCGCTGAAGTCCAAGATGAGGTGCCGGTTTATCATTGGGGCGATCGTGACGTGGGTGGTTATAGAATCCTGGCGTTTCTGGCGAAACGACTTAATATCGATATTCAGCCATACCTTATGGGGCTGGATGCTTCGATACGAAGCCAAGGTGACGACGAGCTCAAGGAAATACCTGTGGCAGGGTTGATGCAAGCGATTGAATCAGCGCGAGGTTATCCTGCCATTTCTGAGCTTTATGAACATCTTGGTAACTGCCAACGAACAAGCTTACTGTGGATTGAGCAGGAACAAATTGCGCCTCTCAGCCCGCTAGACAAAACCAGGGCCCTATAGAGTCGAGTAGGGAATTGGCGGCCTGATCTGGCTGGATCACGGATGAGAGGTGGATGAAAGAGTGGTTCTGTGATGATTCTCCTATATTTCTGATTATACTGGTTGTATGAAGCACTCTGAGATCGGCTTGCATTTACGAACCTACGAGGAGGAGGGAAAAAGCCACTCCCACGACCACCACCAACTGGTATTGCCGTTGGTGGGAACGTTATCTCTGTCAGTAGATGCCAAAGAAGGGAAGGTTGCGCAGCATCGAGCGGCAATCATTCCCGCAGGAATTGGCCATGGGTATGCTGCGACCGACGATAATCGGTTTTTGGTTGCAGATGTCCCCGAAGGCTTGGCCCCGGCGCTAGACAAGCTACCTTGTTTCGTAGACCTCGATCCGGCATTGCTCCATTACGTCCAGTTCCTTCACGCACAGCTCCAACATGGGACTGAGTCGGATTTTACCCAGCATCAAATGCTGCTTCTGCTGATTCAGTTGCTTCAGGAGCGCCATGGAAGTCAGCTGAAGCTGGACCGCAGAGTCCTCGCCGCGAAACAATTGCTGGACGAACACTTCAGCCGACCGCTGTCCTTGGCTGAGGCGGCTGCAGTGGCACATCTGAGCATTCGGCAGTTGAACGATCTGTTTCGGCGCCAGGTCGGCATGACGCCGCATCAATACCTCACCGAGTTACGAATGAAAGAAGCTTGGCGGCTTCTGGAGCAGTCGGGGCTCAGCGTCCAGCGAGTTGCCGACGCTGTCGGCTATTCATCGTTATCGGCCTTTAGCGACAGGTTCAGAGCCCACTTTGGCAAAGCGCCCAGCCACTTCCGCCGTATTTCGAAATAGTTCCGCCAGGATTTGAAAGTTCCTACCCTTCGCACTGGATACCCTTCTGCAATCATTCACACATGAGAGTTTCGGGAGGGTTTCATGGCATCCGTTACCGCCGCAACCTGGATCGGGTCAATTTCGGTTCTGTTATGGGGCACTTTGGCTTTGCTGACCAAGCTTTCCGGTGGTGAGATTCCTGAGTTCCAGCTTATGGCCATGACCTTCGGTATCGCTTTCCTGCTGATGTGCGGTCGCTGGGTCTTCTCGGGACATTCCGGTGTGCATTATTTACGGCAATCGCCGCTTGCATGGTGCATCGGCATCGTTGGTTTGTTCGGGTATCACTTTGCCTACTTCAAGGCCATGACACTGGCCCCGGCCGTTGAAGTCAGCCTTCTGGCTTACCTATGGCCGCTGCTAATCGTCCTGCTGTCGGCCTTCCTGCCGGGTGAGAAACTACGAGGTCAGTACATCGTTGGGGCCCTGGTTGCCTTGGCAGGTTGTTGGTTGTTGATCAGCCGTAATGCCGATGGATTTTACTGGGAGAACCTGCCGGGTTACATGGTGGCTCTGTCCTGCGCTTTGATCTGGTCATCCTATTCCGTTCTCAGCAGACTGGTTCGCTCGGTACCGACCGATGCGGTGGGCTGGTTCTGCGGTGTCACGGCTTTTCTGGCGTTGATTTGTCACCTTTTATGGGAGGAAACAGTGTGGCCAGAAGGCGCACTTCAATGGATTGGCGTGGTGGGGCTCGGCCTCGGACCGGTGGGCATAGCATTCTTCACCTGGGACCATGGTGTAAAGCACGGAAACATCCAGTTACTGGGAACCCTGGCATACAGTGCGCCACTGATTTCAGTGATCCTGTTGATCATTGCCGGATTCGGCGAGGCTACAGTTGCCGTGTTGAGTGCCAGCATCCTGATCGTCATTGGTTCCTTGATCGCGGGTCGTGCGAAGAGCCGAAAGGTCGCCGAGCCAGATTTGTTAACAGACTAACTACGTCAAAGGAGCAGTGAGATGATTACCTGGGACGATTTCGAGAAGGTTGAACTACGGATCGGGACCATCATTGAAGTGATGGATTTTCCTGAAGCGCGCAAACCGGCTTATAAATTGCGAGTGGATTTCGGGCCGGACATTGGTGTTCGTAAATCGAGTGCACAGATTACAAACCTCTATGGCAAGGAGGAGCTCATCGGCAAGCAGGTTCTGGCCGTCACCAATTTTCCGCCTAAACAGATCGGCCCTTTTCTGTCTGAGTGCCTGGTCACTGGCGTGCAAACGGCGAACGGCGCAGTTACTCTGGTAAGACCCGATGCCAAGGTGGATAACGGGGAACGCTTGTTCTGAGTTCCGGCGGCTTACACCTTCCTCCGATTCGCTGCTCCAAAATAGCCGCAAAGCTCCACGCAATCGTCTAATGCAAATGTTCGCTTTGCGACCATTGAAGCTGCCCAAACTCCTAAACAAAAGCGAACACTCGAATCAGGGCTTGCTTCCGGAGCTTCCAGGCCCATCACATCCATTTGATCCAGTATGATTGGAGGAGCAAATCGCGGGCGCTCAATGATTACATGGCAGAGATGGCCATGCTTGGCTAAGCTATTGTTTCATTGATTTATGTGTGGCGTGATTGATGGTTTACCGGCAGTAATAATGACCCAGTCAAATTTCTTCAATGATAAAGCGCGCTGCCTAATTGCTGTTAACAATATGGAGATCAAGTGAGATACGTAGTATTCCTTGCCTTAGCCTTATACGCGGCCAGCTCGTTGGCTTTTGATAGTTTCAATAACGAATCTGATAGGGTGACGGATCAGATTAAATGTGCAAGTCCAAAAATAACCCCCGGAAGTGGTAGCTGGGGAGCTCTATACGGCTGTGTCGGCGGACAGTCAGAGACTGTTAAGTTTTTCATCAATGAAGATCCGAGCAACGGTCAGGTGAAAAATGTGAAGTTCCTATGGAACGATTGGACTCGAGATGGGGGGTATGGCAAACATGCGGATGAAGCCCTAGCCCGAGCATGGGTATCTGTATTGGGGGCAATGTATGCGCCTCGAAAAGTGGATCAGGTGCTTGACGCTTTTTTCAGCAGTACTGACACCTCAATTGATGGTGAGTCGCACTTTTTGAAGTATACCTACCGCTCAGGGTCCGGAATTGACGAACGTATGTTTATAGTCGTCGAGAAATAATTGTTAAAAAGTCGCTGTAGTACGCGGCCGATGTCCGCCGGACGCCCTTTCCATTGCGGCTACGCCTCCATTACAAGGTCGCCGCTAAGCTCATTCGTTATGCCCTAGGTAGAAATCATGAACATGAGAGAATTTTCGGATAGAGTCGAATTGTCGGCTTATACCCTTCGTTACTACGAAAAAATAGGTTTACTTAAACATGTCCAAAGAAACACTAGTGGTCACAGAGTTTACTCAAAAAAGGATATTGATTGGGTAAAATTCATAAAACGCTTAAAAGATACAGGTATGCCTCTCGTAGAGATTCAGAAATATGCGTCTCTAAGGGAGTTGGGTACACAAACGGTACAAAAGCGGCAAGCTATTCTAGAAAAACATCAAAGAAATTTGATAGAGCATATCAGGCAGCAGAATGAGCACCTGAAGACCTTGGATGATAAAATTAATTTATACAAAAGCGGAGAAGTGAGTTGACTTAGAGTTAACTCTAAGTAGTAAGGTGTGCTGGTTTTATTTAAATAGGAGCGCACGCAATGGGAAATGAACGTTTCGATAAAGGTTTCGATTTACTATCAAAAATTGATGGTGAAGCCGGTCAAAAGGTTATCGATAGTCTAGAAGATATTTGTCCTGATTTAGGCAAATATACCATCGAATATCCGTTTGGAGATATCTATTCCCGACCAGGTTTAGATTTGAAATCACGAGAATTGGCAACAGTTTCAGCCTTAACCGCAATGGGCAACTGCGTTCCACAATTGAAAGTGCATTTACATGCAGCACTTAATGTTGGTTGTACAGAGACGGAACTAAAAGAAGTCATTATCCAAATGTCAGTATATGCAGGTTTCCCAGCAGCACTAAATGGTATGTTTGCTCTCAAAGAGGTGCTCTCTGAACGGCGGGCATAACATGTCGCTCAAGTAGACGGTGGACTTCCCTTGGGCGGCGTTTTCTCCGTTTCGTAAAAGCAGCCGTTTATTGTTGGCGTTGGGGCTGTAGAAAAAAGTCACGAGATCTTCCTGACCCGAAATTGGTCAGTAAATGAACTAAAAAATGCGCCTATTCTTAAAACCTGGAGCATTCATCATCGAAAATACTCCCAGATTTTACGTAGGAGCACCATCGGAAAAAGGGGCGGGTTTATTTCTACAGCCTCGTTAGGTATCAAAAGAATTGTATGAAACACATAGGTATAGCGGCAGTAACAGCGGAAGGTGCTGCACTCGTATATAGGCGGATTTGCTCCTTTTCGACAACGCGCTTGGGCAAACATTGTCACCCTGAAATATCTCTTCATTCCTTTTCGTTCTCTGAACACGTCAACGCAGGCCCAAATAGACGGGAAAAGTGGGCTGAACTTATTGCCCAATCTGCAATGAAGTTACACAGGAGCGGCGCGGACTTTATGATTTGCCCATCTAATACACCGCATGATGTTTACAGCATAGTTGAGCCTTTGTTGCCTTTTCCCTGGCTTCACATTGCGTCGTCTGTCCGTAGGATGGCTGAGTCTAAGAATATCAATAGGGTTCTTTTGCTGGGAACAAGGTTTACAATTGAAGGTGATGTGTATGACAAGGAGTTTTCAGGTAGTGGTATTGAGCTGATGAGGCCAGACAATGACGAGGCAATTCAGATACATCAGTATATTACGGCGGAGCTGGTAAGTGGTTATGTCAGCAATCAATCCAAGCAGTTCTTCTTACAATTGCTCAAAAAATACGCCCTTGAAGGTGCCGGGGGAGTTATCCTTGGATGCACAGAGCTTCCGTTGGTTGTTACTAAAGAGAATTCCTACTTGCCAGTTCTTGATTCTACCATTGCCTTAGCAGATGCGGCTGTTGAGTATGCAATTGAGTAGCTCTCATCGAGCTGCTCATGAAGGCCTCCAGCGGCTACTGGGGGCGGGCCTTTGCCTAAACACGGCAGAAATTATCCATACAAGGCGACGTCTACTACATTGTGGCTTCGCCTCCATTCCGCAGCCGCGCATGCTGGCTGGCGTTGTGCTGCCAGGGGCTCACTGAAAGGAGCCATGGATGATCGTTCCTCTATTCCTTGATACAAATGATTGCCGGTATTTCTCAAAGGATGCTCGCCGCATGGTAGGGCAGCCCCCAACTCCTTTATGGATGGGGTAGTGAGTGAGGGCCTTGCGACCGTGTTTGAACGTGATTTTGGCGGCCGCGAGGCGCCTTGGGGAAAATACCCTGAAGGCGTCGAGGATTGGGTGACTGAACTGCTAGAACTTCCAGTTTCTGCCCCTTACAACCAATGGTGTAGTGGTTCAATGATTCCGGACACCAACGTAGGTGGTAGTATCGCCACCATAAACGAGGTGTAGAAACGGTATCTCACTGTTCAATTCGGGCAAAGGCCAAAAATCAGAGATACAATCTCTTGATGCAAACTCGACTCCCCAATCTGAATTTTTTTCTAACCTTCGAAGTCGCTGCTCAGTTACTGAGCTTCAAGCAGGCAGCGGAGGCGCTGCACGTCACACCTTCCGCGGTCAGCCAGCAGATCCAACAACTGGAAGACAGCATTGGCAAGCAGTTATTCCTCCGTCGCAACCGTTCGCTGGCGTTAACGCACGATGGAGAGCAGTTATTGACCTTGATCCAACCCCATCTAGATGGACTACGACGTGCGACGGCTGCGGTACGAGGCAATCAGAACTCGCAGTTGCGTGTAAGTGTGATGCCACCGGTGGCGAATCGTGTGCTGCTACCAAATATGGCGGAATTCCACCAGGCGCATCCAGATGTCGAGTTACTGGTGGAAACCAGTCTGTCCAATGCTAACCTGCTTTCGGAAGGTATCGATATCGCCGTCCGTTTTGGGCAGCCTCCATGGCCGGGCCTGAACCACGAGAAACTGAGTGACGTGATGATTCAGGTCATTACGCCGGTAGGGTATGCCAGACAATACGGTTTCCCGCAAAACCTGCAGGCAATGGCGCAGATTCCCCTGATTCACATGGCGGAGCGTCCGGGTGCCTGGAAACGTTTCTTTGACCAGTTGGGTCTGCCCGCAAGTGAGGGTACTGCCTACAAGGTTGATGATTATCCCGCAGCTATTCAGGCCGCAGAAACCCTTGGTGCAGCCCTCGCGTTGTACCCGATTGAGCAGCCGTTGGTGGATGCCGGCCGGGTTGAAGCTCCCTTTCCACCGCTGGGTCCGCTTGATGAGGCCATCTACGCGGTGTACCCGAAGAACCGTGATTTGCCCGCCGGTGGTCGCGCTTTCATTGATTGGATTCAGTCTGCATTAAGTGCTTTCGACTCCCGTACAATACCCGATTCGGGTTAAAAATTCTAATCCGACGCTAAAGAAATGCCCGTTTGTCAGGCCAGCCGCCACACGTGATGATCGTCCTACAATTCACGATTGAGGACACATCACAATGGCGACCGCCGAACAGCATTTGCTTCCGCCTTCGTGCTTTCTTGATACGCATCGCCAGGATGACCTGGACGCGTTATTCGACTCACTCGCCGCACCGACGGTGGATGAATTACAGGGCGTTTATCAGGGCCGTTTGATTGGAATAACCGGGCTTAACAGAGCTCCCGCTATCGCAAAACGGGTTGTTTATGGATTGCTGGGAACCTGGATCAATCCCTGGCGCGGTAAACAGTTCAGTTCCTCAAGCGGAGCCAACCGCTGGGGTCTGGGAAGCTTGACCCTGGACTGGGGCGCATATCAGAAAACCCATGCCGCCGAGTCGTCTGTCATTTCGCTTGATTACAATGTGCCGGCTAACCCCAGGATAATGCGCCCGATCCTGGGCGAGGTCAGACCCTTCAGGGACGGCTTGTGGCTGGCTCGCATGCGCTACCGAACCCGAAACGGTGTAAAGACGTTGTTGTATTTTACGCTTCGGGAGATCGACCAATGATAGAAAAGCTGATTCATTACCCCACCATCGTGATTGGTAGCGGTTTCGGAGGTGCGGTGGCGGCCAGCACACTGGTGGATGCGGGGGAACAGGTACTACTGCTTGAGCGCGGCCCCTGGCGAGATTCCGAGGCGGTTCGGGAAGCCGGTATTGAGCGCCGCGCCAGCCTGCCGGTTGGACGAAAAGCGCTTACTCATCTGATCCACCGGGTCAGCCTCCCAGGCATTCTGGGTAAAGGGCAGCGCTTGTCTAGCCGCGGGCTGTTCGATCTCCATCTCGATACGGACATGACGGTGGTGTGCAGTAACGGGGTTGGCGGAGGCAGTCATGTCTACAGTGCGATGAATACGCGCCCGCAAGAATCGGACTACTGGGACAACCACGTCGACGGCGTCTCGTCTGAAGCCATGGACGATCACTACGCCTGGATGCTGGATCGCATGGGGGCCCGGGTACCGGATGCCCAGGAGCAGATTCCGAACTGGACACCTGGGGCGTTTGCCGAATCAAAGGATTTCGTTGCGGATGAGGGCGTTCCCCAGCCGGCCATGTCTACTCGAATGGCCGGAGAGCAGGAGGACTACTGCAACAACAGTTATTTTGGCAGCGCCAACGGTGCCAAAGCGACGCTTGATCGTGTCCTGATTCTGCCAGCGATGAAAAAAGGATTGCAGGTGGCCGCCGAACAGGAGTGCCTGAGCCTGTGGATGCTGCCCGACGGGGGCTATCGCTTGGAGATCATGGACCACCGCATAAAACGACGCCGGTATCTGATAGCGGATCGGATCATTCTGGCAGCAGGAACCCTCAATACCTTGAGACTTCTTTTCCATAGCCGGGCGATCGGCGGACTGAAAGGGATGCCTGCCCTGGGACTGGGATTCAGCGGCAACGGCGACAGCGTTGCATGGTGGGCCCTGAACGAACAGGGCGCGGATTTCAGTCTTGGCACTCCAACCCACGGCCGTTTTGCACTGCGCGATGCCGGCACTGGAAAAGCCATGCCCGGCCCCTACATTACGCGATTCGGTTTCAACGGCGTTAACACGCTGCCCTTGCCCAAATGGCTAAAAGCTCGTCTGCGCCGTGATGCCATTCTGGTGGGAATGGGGCGAGATCGCGCGGACGGTGTCGCATTGTGGAAGCGCGGACGCCTGAAATTTCGGTACATCGCCCAGAACAACGGCATTCTTGCAGACATTCAGGCGTTCTTTGCTGAGGTGGCCCGCCGCAGTCGCAAACCCGTTCGTTTCCTGAAAAACCAACCGTTGACGGTACATCCCCTTGGCGGAGCCAGACTGGCGGCGAACGAACGGGATGGCGTCGTGGATGGAACTGGCCAGGTCTATGGCCTACCCGGACTCTATATTGCCGATGCGTCGGCTTTACCCGCGTCGCCGGGGATGCCGCCCTCGATGACAATCGCTGCCTGGTCCCGCCATCTGGCTCTGGGCATGACAGCGAACAAAAAACGCACGCCTCGACCCAGGACGGCCCCTAAACGCTCAAGGAAACCCGCTCATGTTTAACAAACGAACCTTCACACTGGCGGGCTTCGCTCGCAGCCTGTTGTTCAATCTGTTGTATGGACCGCGGCTGATTACCGCGATGATCCACCCGGCAACCTCCGGCGCGCTCCGGGAGCAAATCATGCTGGGTTGCACGTCGGTTAACGATTGTCGCTATTGCGACTGGTTCCACACGCAGATGGCACTCAAAAACGCCGTTGATCTGGACGAGCTCAATCAGTTTCTCGCCAACCCGGAGGGGACCAGCCTGCCAGAGGATACTGCCATCGCGATTCTCTATGCCCAGCATTTTGCAGAGAACCGGGGCAAGGTCTCAAAGGATGCACGCGAGCGTCTCAAGACGGTTTTTAACGGTTGGCAACGCATCGAAATTAACGCCTATCTGCATGCCATTTACCTGGGCAACCTAAGCGGCAACACCTTTGACGCACTCATGAGCAGATTAAGGGGAGCTCCGAAAGCAGGCAGTCCCGTTGTGACGGAATTAATCGTGTCTGTTGTCGCAGCGCCTGTTCTGCTGCTCATTGCCTCCCGGGCGAGGAAAGCGAACGACAGCCGGTTCAAATCCAAATCCCAGAGTACAGAGAAGTTAGGAGGTCAAAATGCTGATTGATATTGCTACATCGACCCTGTCATCCACCGCCCGTGGATGGCGCGGCACGTCTGCGATGGTGCGCACAGCACAGCCAGAACACTGGCTGGTGTTGTATGACATGGAGGGCTGCCCGTACTGCCGTACGGTTCGAGAGGTATTAACGGAACTGGACTTGAACGTTTTCATCAAACCCTGCCCGAAGGGGCAACCGGGGTTTCGGGAGGAACTCGCTCAGCTCAGCGGCAAAGGACAGGTTCCCTATCTGGTTGACGAAAATACCGGCCAATCGATGGCGGGCAGTGATCAGATCACCAGGTATCTTTATGAAAAGTATGGAGCTGAGAGCAAGCCTGAAAAAAAAGGGAAGTTCCTGCGACCACTCAACAAGCTGGCTACCGGTCTGCGCTTCATGCGTGGCTTGCGGGGTGTAAAGGCATCTCGCCCGGAAAAACCACTGATATTGTTCAGCTTTGAATCGAGCCCCTTCTCAAGACTGGTCAGGGAACGACTGACGGAACTGGGACTGCCATACAAGCTTTACAATGGCGGCAAGCAACAGTTGGCGGACCAGGGCCTCAGCAACTTGCGTCCGGTGCTGGGTGAATACAGCCCTGTGCCCGGTACAAACCGGGAGCGACTCCTGAGAGAGGCGGGGCGCGTGCAGTTTCCCTTCCTCGAAGATCCGAATACGGGCGAAAAGCTGTTCGAATCCAAACACATTATCCAATACCTGAATCGCACTTATCAGCTGTAGGATAGTTTATGAATTTATTCGACTGGTTACCTTTTGGCCGGGTGCCGGAAATATCCCCCGACCTACTGAATGAGCGATTGAAGGATGTTCAGATTGTCGACGTGAGAACACCGGCGGAGTTTCAACAAAGTCATATTGAAGGCGCGGTCAACCTGCCGATTACCCACTTTTCCAAGAAATCGATCACCGGGCTTTCACTGGAACAGAGCAAACCGGTTGTAACGATCTGTCTATCCGCTCACCGGAGCATTCCGGCCACTCGGCGACTGAGACAACTCGGGTATGACGTGAAGCAGTTAGAAGGCGGCATGAAGGCCTGGTGGAATCAAGGTTATCCAATTGTTGGGGGTCAAAAATAGCCGGTGAGTTAGCGCTCCGACGGCGACACTGCATCGGAGCGCTGAATGCTATTCCTTGCTGGCACTTACCGATGCATATTCACGCTGACGGGGCTCCTTAAGAGGTTCAGTGCTATGGAAGAAACGGTGTAAAACGCTCGTTGATTCAGCATTATACTGACGCCATCCATAAACTTTAGGGCGTTCAGTCTCAATTTTCAGAGTGCCCCAAAGCAACCAATCGAAGAGTGAGATGAAATTGGTCATGTTCTTAGTGGAGTTTGCCGTGCGGCTATGGTGATGGTGATGCATATTCGGGAATGTAAAAATATGGCAGAGCGCACGCATGCCTTTACGCACGAGGCTGTTGTGATGATTGAGAAGCCAAAGATCGTATTGCCATTTCCAGTTGGTATGGACGTGCATTCCCCACACGACCTTGGAGAGCGTCCCCCATAGAAAAACTTCATACAGCCCAAGGTACAGGCATGCAAGCCCGAACCAGTAGTTTGGCAATATCAACCACCAAGCCCAGTTTTCAACGAATGTCTGACTGGCGCTGATCTCCCCGCGCTTGTCTGGTCCGCCGTTGAGGTGGTGAGGGCGGTGCGCTGCCTTATAAAAGTTCTGTACCTTGCCGAGCCATCGACTTTTCGGTTTACGGCTATGGGCGAAAAGATGAGTTCTTCCGTGCAGGTACTCATCGATAAGCAGAAAACCGACAAGCGTTGGCCAGAAGTACGCTGCTTCAAGCCAGGCGAGCGCACCGCTATGGGCTGGGAAAAGCCCTGCCATCAAAAGGAAAACCACCACTGTGAGAGCGGGGCGCTGTAATGTCGCAAGAAAACCAAGGGATAAACCGGACATAGCCCAGTCACTAAAGGTTTTTTTTCCGTCTCGCGTCTGACCGCTGATGATTTCATACAGCGAGAAAAAGGCTAGGAAAAGGGCCGTGACTAATGCAGCAACTTTACCCGTCTCTTCGACTGCCTCGGGTATATTGAAAAACTCAAACATGCAAGGTCCTCAGTTTTTTTGTGTTGTCTGTTATGACGTTGAGGGTAGGTAACTGAGGCAAGCATTCCTAGTTAATAACTTGAATAAAAAATATTAGCGAGCCTAATATACTGGTCATGAAAAATCTAAGAAGTGTAGATCTCAATCTGCTCACCGTGTTCGAAGCGATCATGGTGTATGGCAGTCTGTCTGCTGCCGCAGAAAAACTTGGCATGACACAGTCGGCCGTCAGCCAGGCACTCGGGCGCCTTCGACTGACGTTCCAAGATGAGGTATTTGTACGCCGCGGGAATGGCATGCGTCCCAGTAATCATGCCGTCCAAATATACCCTGAAATCCGAAAGGCTCTGTCTTCCATCCGAATTGCAATCGAATCGAAACAATTTTTCGATCCCGAAAATTCAGAGCGTAACTTCAAGCTCGCGATGGGGGATTACGGAGAGCATCTTCTGCTGCCAGAACTCCTGCGAACGTTGGAAAAATACAAAGGTGGCCTATCGCTACAAAATTATCCGAATACTGATCCTAAAGTTTTTGCTCAACTTGAGCAGGCAGAGCTGGACCTTTTCTTTGATGCTCGACCATCTGTAAGCGCCACCACTCAAAGCTGCAAACTCCTCAGTGAAGAGCTGGTAGTTATTTGTGGCGCGAATCACCCGCGTTTAAATACATCCGTTACCGTGAATCAATTTTTGAGCGAGCGCCACGTGGTACTTGCAGTTGGCGATAGCAGTCACACCTTACTCGAAGGAATGCTGGGGAAGCCATTCACCGGAGGTCGCCGTGTGGCTGCTCGGGTCAATCAATACGTTGCTATACCGAGACTGGTTGCAGCGACAGACGCGATCGCCACACTACCCAGGAGAATGGCAGACTATTTTATGGAACGTGAGGCCATACGAACGCTGTCGTTTCCCTCCCCTGACGCCTTTTTTGACGTGTTTATGGTTTGGCATTGTTCTTTTAACAATGATGCGGCACATCAATGGCTTAGGCAGTGTGTTATAGATCTGACGAAACGGTTATGAGGCACCTGTTGCATTAAAAACTCTATACAAGAATGCCAAGCCAAAGCACCATCGTAGTCTATTGGAGTGTCGTCGACATACCTCCCATAGTTTCCTCAAGCCACTGCCTTGCTGCCGCCAAGCCCGGATGTTCTTCCAATGCCGGCGGGTACACCAGCCAGATCCCCATATTGATGGGAACAGGCCTTGGCAACAATACTCGCAAGTTACCCGCATCAATACGCTTCTGAATAATTGGTAGCAGACCCAATGCCACCCCGGAACCTGCTTCGGCGGCGGCAATGGCCGAGAAGGAATCGTTGAAGTACAGTTGCGTATTCCTGCTCAGGTCGATACCCATGGCAAGGGCCGCTTCGGCCCAGTCGTTCACATGGGTGCGGCTGTGAATCAGAGTCAATTTTGACAACTGCTCGGTATTACCGGGTCGCAGCGGGGCCTGGTGTGGATCCGCGCCGTCATCCACCACGGTGATACTCAGGTTGCAATTTATTCAAAAACATGGACTCCTGCGTTCGACCTAGGAGCCTCTAACAATACGAAGCAACTTACAGAATATCTACAACAAGTTGGGAGTTTCAAATCGGGCTGGGGCGACGGCATGTGCCTTGGAGAAAGGGATCGTTTAATGCTTGCGACTTAAGGTAAACATGCAATGTTCTATGCAGGAAATTGCGCTCATACCATTGAGGTTTCACGTTGATGTTTTACATCGGGTGTTCTCACAGGGCTCTTCAGTCTTCAACCATAAATGATGTAAGGCAATCGGCAGGTTAGAAGTTTGGCGGCTTGCGTTAGAGCCGCGATAATGCACGCTCGAATAAACTACGTCACCATAAATTGTCTGGCGAAGCGGGGTTGTTCTTTTCTTGACTCGGTACTCTTTTCGCCCCGTAGCACTGTCCAGTACATAAGTAAGTCCGTTAGGCAGATCACAGATATTGCGCACATATCCCAACATGAGCGCGCGGTCTACTGCCCAAGCATAATCTTCTTTAACAAACCGGCTTATGCCCGCCTTACAATAGGTACTGCCGATAGGGTGTGCAGAATCGATGGGTTTGCATTCGACTAGTATTGCTGCCATCGCATTGCTTCTGGTGACCAATTGACCCCGAAGCGGACGGAATGTGAGATCGGGCTGGCAATCGAGCCTGGTTCCTGTTCGATTTCGCAGGTTACCCTCTCGAACAGGGGTCTGAAAAAGTGAAAGCCCCTTAATAGACTCTGGATGATTGCTGGAAAGTTCATCCAGAATCATGTAAAGCCGCTCAGTAATGGTGTCTTCTTCTTCGCCGCAAATGGAGAATTGCCCTTCGGCGACTTCCTTGAGCAGTTGACGCCAGGCGTGAGCGAGCGCATTTTGAACTACTTCCATTAAGAATACTGGAATTTTGCATGGACCTTCAGCGTCTGTGCCCAGCCCTGTCATCAATCCACGCATTGCTGACTGAGCTCCTCTAAACGCGCCCCGTATTCCCAGACCAGATCTGATGCAAGCAGGCGGGCTTGGCTTTGTGTCCAGTATCGATAACGGTTAAGGAGCCCAACTATCAAGCTGGGCTGCGTCGAACTTAGTAAAGTGATTCGGCTGACGCCGAGACTGCTTACTTGTTGGATCCAATTTTCAGGAAGCTCAAGTGGTGCTGATCTCCCCTCCAATGTGATGGAAATAAAGCGCCACGGGAGGGCTGCCTTGATATTATTTAAGAATTGCACTTGCACCTGATGGCCGCCTGCACCAAGCACCCCAGTCAGTTCTTTTTTCAAACAAGCGATGAAAGCCTGAGCCTGTTCCTCTTCGGTCTTCGCCAACCCTTTGTCGCGAGCTGATGCGTAGGGGGCGTTTACCATGAGAGTATCCGAAAGAACCTGTTGGTCGGTAGTCGACAAACCATAGAGCTGTCCAACGGTATAATCGAGCGACGACCAATCAGGATGGTTGTGGATCAAATTCTTTGCGCAAGTTTCTATGGACTGACGTTGATCTGACGACAGGCTCTCCGGTGGAATAAAGGGAAGACGGTTAATGTCCATTTTTTGCTGAACCTCGCGTTCAACACCGAACTCTCCGCTCGTCATCAGGGTTACGTATTCAAAAAGTTTACTGTGAAGCAAAACCAGCAAGTAATGGGTTAGAAACTCTGAGAGTGGGTGACCAGAAGTTGAGTATCCATAATAAGATTCAGAAAATGCCAAGTCGCTAAAACTTAACAACGCGCGTCCCCTAGCGCGATCTTCCCGCAACGTTTTTCTCACTAGCAATAGTGGTGCTTTATATATTTCAGGCATTCTGGGGCGATGCAACCCTTCCGGAACATAACGTTCAAGGGATTGACTCTCAACAAAAAAGGGATGCAAATTATAGTTCGCTCTGAGTGTGGGCTTATTTGCAAGGAAGCTATCATCCGATGCCCGATCAGCTACCCGAAAGCCCTGCCCTTCATAAAGGTTCGCATTTTGTTTCCAATAGTTGCCGATGGTCGATTGTGCTCGCAGCCTGATCTTTTTGATGATGGCTACATCCAGCACAGTGCCGCGATACAAGGTTTTTAGCGCAGCCGGATTGGCTTTGACCAGATCAAAAGCGACCGGAGTGGCATCACTAGCATCGACTCGCAACAGACCCTTAGCGTTCAGGTTTGGTTCATAATGCGGACTAACGAAGATAAACTGATTATCTGGCTCTGGCAGCTCATTGTCGGCAAACAGTAGGCAGAACGGCTGATCTACACTTGGCCAGACCCGGGTTTGCCTCAGTGCAGCGCCATTAAGGATACCCGTTACTTTCAGGGCTTCGAATATCGCATTGCGAGCCGCAGTTCCTTTGTGAGATTGCTTGAACAGCCAGCGCCCTGCCAATGCCAAAGCAATGCGTCCACCGGGCTTGGCCCAAGCCATGGCTCCCCAAACAAAGGGCAAGTCGGGAACGCCATCTGGGTTTTGATAAGACTTAGCGATTTCATCCAGACCGCGTTGTGCAGCTACCTCTCTACACCTCTTGGTAAAAATCCGTTCAATGCTTCGGTACTCCTTGGTTAAACTGGTCCAGGGCGGATTGCCAATGACGAGGTCAAAGGCATGCTGGTAGTGATCAAACACGTGATCACCCAAGCTGCCTGCCATAGGCACCAGCTTATTACTGTTAGATTCCGGGTCAGCAACGTTGATGAGAACACTGCTCTCAAGTTTCTTGAAACGCAGCTCTTCAAGTGGTGCGGGATGTGGATCAAGTTCTAGGGCCGTCAGGTATAGGGCTAATGCTGCAAGCGTGCGGGCATGGCTATTGGTATCGAAGCCAACCAGTTGTTCATGAAGCATGTCTCGAATTTGTTGGCGCGATGGTCGTTTACCAGTTTCGCGAAAGCGTAATTCCACTAACTTACGTAGTCCGGCGACTAGAAATACGCCGGCCCCGCAAGCAGGATCCAGTAGCTTCGCGTTTGAGCCCTCCGGATGTGCGTGGAAGGCTTCTTCCACCATGTATTCGGCAATGTGATAGGGCGTGTAGTACACGCTCGTGGCGTGACGGGCGGATTGATCGAACCGATGGACCAGTTCTTCATAGGTTTCACTTAACAATCCAATTGGCAGGTGATCGAAATCAAGATCCCCCCAATCGAGCCGCTGTTGTGACGCGCCGGGTTCAATGGCGGTATCAAGGGTCATTATAGCGCTCAAAGGTTGAGTGACACTTGGCCCGTGTTGTTGAACTAATTGGCGGAAATAAACGGCGTAATCGGTAGCGGGGAGAGTTAGAAGGTCGCCATTGAAGGTTTTATCGAGCCAGTGATTAGTCTCTGCCAGTGCTGCATCTGTGTCCATGCACTCTTTTAGTGAGTTGGCACTAGGAGCGATATCGGCCAGATTCTCGGGGAGCACAATCTTTCGACCTATCAAGTAGCGCAGAAACAGCGCTCTACCCGTGAGTGCTATTGCCTCGTGAGTTGATACGCCAAGATCGCGCAGCGCTTCGCCTGCATCGCTCATCAAATCGAGAAGGACATCACGCAGGCGCAGAGTAGCAGGCGCTACGAAGTCCTCACCCTGAGCAAGTCTGGGAAGAATGCTTGGTGCATCGTTGGAATCGCGAGAAAACCAGACTGGGGTCGTGTCTTCTGAGGGGCGCAGATCGGTGGCGTAAATATCCAGTCGTCCCGGTTTCAATATGCCCAACCAAGCCGGCTCGCCCCGCATGGCAAGAATTTTCTGGAGATCACGAACGGGTAACACGTCATCTCGAAAGTGAGTTTGGTCGACGACGTATAGCAGCGCCTGGACCTGATGTTCAACAACATAGTCAACCAGTGGGCGTTCTCGATTCCGATATAGATCTGTATACCTCAGGCAACGAGCATCCAGGTTGTCGTGCAGATCCACACAGCTCTCGTTAGGTGCACCGAATTCCTGTAGCAAATTCATCTTTGCTGCCCTGATGCGATGTTTGTGATCAAGGGTAGCTCTCGTTGAGAACATTCGAATCCCAGGTACCAATCGATACGCTCTCGCTCTTTGGACATATCGACAACCCAGCCCAGGCCGGTGGGATTCTGGCCTCGGAGCAAATAAACGGCTTCTCCCTCGTCCAGGTTTTCCTGTGGAATAAAAATTAACTCAGCTCCAGGAGCCTGACGTGGTGCGCTGACATAACGATGGACAGCGGCTGAGACTCGTTGGACATCTCTGCGTTTCATACCCAGGGTGTCCTCTAGTGTTTGCAGTGCCGCGAACGTAATTAAATCTGCCTTTGTGAAGCGTCGTGCGCTCCTTTCACGAGTTGGCCTGTCGCAAAATGGTGGCAGTTGCGCCCACATGTGAAGCTTTGACCGGCTTATTCCTCCTAAGGCGGCACAAACATCTTTGGCGGTGAACGACTTGATGGCAGGCATTTTTACGCTTTCTGTTTTAGAGCTAGAGCAAAACTGTTCATATTATAGAACAGTTTTATCAGAGAAAACATGCTCGGAGCTTGGCGAGACCTACTAACTGGGGGAGGTGAGACGGATATAGAGCTGTGTTGTTTGGGCAAACTCCCAATCTGCGGGGTTGCTTTAGGCTTTAAATGGGGTAGCCGCCTCGCTAGAGTTATACAAATCAGATTGGAGAGAGTCGGCGGTTTGGCGGCTCAGTTTAGGGAGCACAAATGATGTCATTAGAAATTTGGTTCGCATTTGCTGTTGCTTCTACGGCTCTGCTCGTTATTCCCGGCCCCACTATTTTGACGGTAGTTAGCTATTCGATTGCTCAAGGCGCGCGCGCGAATGTCCCATTGGTACTTGCCGTTGCTCTCGGAGACTCCACTGCTCTTCTGTTTTCTCTACTAGGCTTGGGAGCTCTTTTAACCACCTCAGCGTTTTGGTTCACAGTGGTCAAGTGGGCCGGAGGTCTTTACCTCCTTTACCTGGGAATTAAGCTTCTACGTTCTGGTGTTCAAATTGGAGGAATCGAAAAGACAGCAGGGGGTGGATCGAGATGGAAATTGTTCCTCAATACCTATCTGGTAACCGCCCTTAACCCAAAAGGAATTGTTTTTTTCGTTGCGTTCTTGCCCCAGTTTGTGACGCCAGCCGCGAACGTTACGCAGCAGCTCTGGCTTCTGGCGATTACATTCGTGGTCTTGGCCACGATCAACGCAACACTGTACGCTCTGTTTGCCGCATCGGCCCGTCGGTTTCTCACCTCGCCCAGAGTACAACGTCGTTTTAATGTGGTGGGCGGCACTCTCTTGTCTTCTGCTGGGGTGTGGGCATTGCTGGCAAAAAGGTCGGTTTGAAACGTATAGGACATAGAAAAGAGATCAGGAAGCTGGGAGCATGCAGTTGTTCCGTGGTTCGAACCCGTGAAGAAGTTAGTATCTCGGTGATGCTGATTGGCAACACTGTGGGGATGGTAGAAATAGGGTTAGAGAGTACGAAGCATGTCACCATCTAGAACGTGGAGCATCACCTGGTGTTGCTGGACGAGGCGCCCCGGATACGCATCTCATTAAATCTTCCATTTGGCACTGATAAATACGTAGACAATGCCTTGGTGAATGCCCGCTGTTTAATTGCAGTGACGGCGCGTCAGGCGGCACCTCCTTGGTGTTAGCCGGATGCGAACGAGAGCCTTAGTAGCACTAGGATGCTGCCGCTATTAGCACCTCATAATTGACATTTCCTTGTTCCTTTTGTAGAACGTTCTATAAATGGAACATTGGAAGTGGTTTACATGGATCAGCATTCTCTCGAAACCCTGGGGCGACACCTTCAGTCCCTTCGGGTAGCTCGCGGATGGTCGCTCTCGGGGCTGGCCGCCGCTGCAGGTGTTGCCAAGTCGAATCTTTCCCGCCTGGAACAGGGAAATGGGAATCCGACCCTGGATACCATCTGGCGACTGGCGGTTCAGCTTAATGTCCCCTTCGGCAACCTCGTTGCCCCGATCCGTGTGCCGGTTGGTGAGGAAGGTGTGCAGGTCCGGCTTGTGGATCAGGGGGAAGACAATCCCCGGGTAGACGCTTACTGGATGTCGTGCGCTCCCAATACCACACGCATGGCGGAGGGCCATACGCCGGGAGCAGAGGAATCCGTTACCGTTGTCAGTGGTCAGCTGGAAGTCGGTGTCACTGGCCACAGCCAGCATTTGCGGGCTGGGCAGAGTCACACCTTCGATGCGGAGCAACCTCACCTTTATCGCACCCGGGACTCCTGGGCCACGTTACTGGTCACCATCGTGTATCAGAAAGAAGGTGAGGAATCATGAGCGACCAGGCAATCAGTGCGGGCGGGCGCGCGTGGGTGAGTGGGGTACGGGATGCGACTCCGCTGCTCGGTGGCTACATTCCGGTGGCGATTTCGTTTGGCCTGATCGCCAATCAGGCCGGTTTCAGCAGCTGGGAAGCCATCATCATCTCCCTGGTTATCTATGCGGGTGCCTCCCAGTTCCTGTTTGTTGGCATGGTGGCCTCGGGAGCCCCCTTGTGGCTTGTGGTGGTGATGACGCTGCTGATCAATGCCCGGCATCTGGTTTATGCCCCGAACCTGGCCCCCTGGCTCAACGGGAACCGGTGGTGGTTCTGGTTGATGCACGGGCTGACGGATCAGGTCTTCGCTCTGGCGCACACCCGCCTGCCGGCGTTGCCACCCTCGGAACGCCTGGGGTGGTTCACTGGCGCCATGTTGCTGGCCTGGTTCAGTTGGGTAGGGGGCACGGCCCTAGGAGCTTTTGTGGGGCAGGAGCTGACCGGGCGCTGGCCATTACTGAATGACGTTATGCCCTTCGCGCTACCGGCCCTGTTTGTGGTTCTATTGGCCCCGAGATTCACTTCCTGGTTATGGGCTGCAGCGCTCGGGTGTGCCATTGTCGTGGCGTTGTTGTTCGCGGCTAATGGCCTGCCCAATATGGCGATACCGGTTGCGGCGCTTCTGGGCGCGGCGGTGTTCTTTGTGATGCAATCCAATACACGGGCGGAGGTTTAACGCATGGCTGGTGAGCTGTGGGTTGCGGTGATGGTTGCCGCAGCGGGTACATTGTTAATGCGTTTGTTACCACTGGTGTGGATGCAGAGGCGTCTGGCTCGGGAAGACAGTCAGGGCGGTACAGCGGCCATGCCCAGGTGGCTCGGGGTGCTCGGCCCGGTGATGATTGCGGCCATGCTGGGGGCTTCGCTGGTTCCCGCAGCCGGCACCCTGAATGCCTGGGTTGCAACGGCTGTTGGGGGATGCGTAACCCTGCTAGTCTGGTGGAAAACAAAGTCCCTGGGGTGGCCGGTTGTCTCGGGCGTTGTGGTGTTTGGTGTGGTGCGGTTTCTCAATTTCGTTGTGATTTAACTGATCAAGGATAGGAGTGAATATGAGTACTCATACTTCCAGCCAGAAGATAACAACCTCTAAGATTCAGGCCATGAAAGGACGAGGTAGCATTGTTTCCCTTACAGCATACACGAAGCCCATGGCAGAACTCATGGACCCTTTTGTCGATCTGATCATCGTCGGGGATTCCACAGGGATGGTGGCTTACGGATACGATTCTACGCTGCCCGTTACTCTGGATATGATGATTAACCATGGTGCAGCAGTGGTGCGTGGCAGCCAGAAAGCCTGCGTCGTTATCGATATGCCCTATGGCTCGTATCAAGAAAGCAAGGAGCTGGCTTTCCGAAACGCGGCGCGCTTACTGACAGAAACTGGTGCTCAGGGCATCAAGGTTGAAGGTGGGTTAGAGCTTGTTGAAACGGTGGAGTTCCTGGTCAGTCGTGGTATACCGGTAATGCCACATATTGGCTTGCGTCCTCAGCATGCAAACACTATGGGCGGATTTAAGGCCCAGGGCAGAGATGAGGCTGCAGCCAAACGGTTGGTTGAAGAAGCACAGGCTTTTGAGTCTGTTGGCGCGTTCTCAGTCTTAATTGAAGGGGTATTTGAAGCCGCCGCGCGGCGTGTTACGCAATCTTTAACCATTCCTGCCATTGGTATTGGCGCATCTCCCGAGTGTGATGGCCAAGTGCTGGTAACGGAGGATATCCTAGGCTTGTTCTCTGACTACACGCCGAAATTTGCCAAAAAGTACGTCGATCTGAGCGCCCAAATCAAGGATGTGTTTGCGCTGTATGAAAGAGAGGTCAGAGCCGGCGAATTTCCCGCAGAGGAGCATTGCTTTGGGATTAAGAAGCAACCAACTTAGATTGTCGGGAGGGCCAAGGGGTTGTGTGTGAACAAGTGCGAAACAAAGGGAATGAGCCGAACCTGGGCAAGCCTGAGTACCTCTATCACGGTAGTCGACAAAAAACCGTCCGGCTAGAGCCAGCCCAGGGCATTGGGCATGGTGAGGCTGACAACGAATACGGTATTTATGCTGTCTCAGAGCGGGATTTAGCTGTTCCGTTTGCAATCACATATTACCCCCTGAGCCCTCGTGCAGTTTTCTCGGTCGACACCTCGCAACGCCCACCCCGGATAGTGCTGAGGGATACTGAAGTAAGTTGGCATGAGAAGGGGTATATCTATACGTTGCGATCTGAAACCTTTGAGCAAATAGATGCTCTCCAGTGGGTTTCGCGAGTTCCTGTAGAGCCTGTGTTGATTGAAGAAATTACCCCTGAGCTCTACCGGGATTGGGTCGTTGATTCCTGACTACAGCTAATTCATCGTGGAGACGAAGGCGCCAGTCTTCATTTGTCATCCGATACAGCCGCACCCTCTTCTTATGAAACTCTTGCATGGTGTAGCAGGAGAATCCAGCCTTCTCAGTTACTCGAACTGAGGCCGTATGGTCTGGCTCTATAATGACCACTACTGACTCACACTGTTTTTGATCGAAGGCATACCGCAGCACGCCTTTAACAGCTTCGGTTGCAAGCCCTTGATTCCAGTATCGCCTCGCTAATCGATAACCGAGGTTGATCTCCTCAACCCCTCCGACTAGCTCCGGCCCAATACCACAGAAACCAAAAAGTTTTCCCGACCTCTTCTCAGTTAATGCCCATGGACCCATACCATGGGATGCGTAACATTCCTGGCACCAACCTATAAATTTGCGGGTAGCTTCTTCATCACAAACCCCTCGAACGGAATACCTCATGACCTCAGGGTCACTCAGTATCTCAGTGAGCGCGGGAATATCTTGATGGGATAGCTGCGTTACGATTAGTCTTTTCGTTTGAAACACATACACCGTGTGTACTGAAGTGGACCCCAAATTTTGGACAGGTGCCTAAGCTCTGATTCATCATCTCCATAAGGAGGAGAATCATGAGCAAGAAACGCAAGCAATACAGCGCATCATTCAAGTCCAAAGTTGCCCT
>NZ_JASSVO010000049.1:0-2430 GCF_030541085.1 Marinobacter sp. ST-43 | reverse complement strand
TGTCAATGGCCATTTATTTTGACCCACCTTTGGCCAATAAAATTGACCCACCCTTTATAGTCTAGCTTGTAACTTTCTGCTTCAGTCGATAGCTTTCTCCTCCCAACATAAAGATGTGTGAATGGTGGATGACCCGGTCAATGATCGGCACCGCCACGTTGTCGTCGTGGAAGAACTCGCCCCAGCTGGTGAAGTCCTTGTTGGTGGTCAGTATGATCGACCGGTATTCGTACAGGCTGTTGATCAGTTGGAACAGGTTATAGCGGGCCTGCCGAGTCATGGGCAGGTAACCCAGTTCATCAATGATCAGTAGATCGTATTTGGCCAAGGCGCTGACCCGCTTTTTCAGCTCACCCTTCATCTCGGCCAGTTCCAGTTCTTCCACCAGATCCAGGGCATTGCGGAACAACACCCGGTAGCCAGCTTCCACGGCTTTGTGGCCGATCCCGATGGCCAGGTGGGTCTTGCCCACACCCGGCGGGCCAATGAACACCAGGTTGTTCCGTTCGTCGAGGAACTGGAAGTCCAGCAAGGCATTGACCTGACGTTTGGTGATGGTGGTCTGGTGCCGGTAGTCAAAGCCCTCCAGGCGCTTCTCGACGGGGAACGCGGCCATCTTCCGGTTTCGACGGATACGCTTGTCCTGGCGCTGGATCAGTTCGTGTTCGGCAAGCCGGTCCGCGAAGCTGAGATAGGACATCTCGTTGGCTTCAGCCTCGGCCAGCAGGCTGGTCAGTTCGTCGGCGGCCGCGCTCAGGCGCAGACTGCGGTAACGGGACACGGTCTGTTCAAGCTGGCTCATGGGTCACCCCCTGGCCACTGGAGTGGCCAACACGGCGGTAAGCACTTAGGTCCAGTGCTTCCTTGGGTTCTGGCAGAGGTTCCGGCTGCCGTTCCCGGAGAACGGCGGCCTGGGCCGCTTCAAGGTAGCTTTGCAGCCGTGTGGCGGTCATGCCACGACGCTCTGCCAGCGTCGTGATCAATGCCGGATCCACGGGTGCATAGCGCTTGAGCAGGTCACGGGTAGCCACCAACTGATCCTTGTAGATCTTGGGCTCGGAACGCTTGAGTTGCTGGCACAACCGTTGCCCGACTTCGCTACCGATCATCTCATTGATCTTGCTCTCAAGGGTGGCCACCCGCTCGGCATGATCGCGGTAGTGATGGGTGTTCTTGATCACCTTGCCTTTATCGGAACACAGCGTATGGCTGGCAATGACGTCGCCTGTGTTCAGGTCGCTGATATGGAGTTGGCCGCCGGACTCCAGAACGCCCACCCGGGCCTGTTGCCAGGCCATGGGCACGGAGTACTTGTTGGCCTTCCAGGCGATCAGGCCGGTCTTGTCGGCCCGACGTGTCTCGTGGGCCACCGGCTGCACGCAAGCTGGTGACAGGTAGGCCTCCAGATGTTCTCGCTCATCCCGTTCGAAGTGTTCCCGGGGTGGTTCGCCGGTGGTCCCGTGAATACGGACATTGGCTACGCTCTCAACCCAGTCCTGCACGTGCTGGCGCACGTGCTCCTGATCCCGGAAGACCTCACCGTAAAGGCAATCCTGCTTGACGTACTTCACGCCAGCTTCCACCTTGCCCTTGCTCTCCGGGTCATAACCTTCGCAGGCATGGATCCGGAACCCGGCCGTGGTGGCATACTCGTGGAACCGTTGGTTGAGGGTCAGCTCCCGGTACTGTTCGTTGATGACCACCAGCTTGGTCTGATCGTAGACGCATTCCTCCGGCAGGCCACCGAAGTAACGCAGGGCTTCGTTATGGAGTTGGATAAAGGTCTGGGTATCCAGTGGGCGGAAGGCCAGACCCACGTACATCAACCGCGAGTAGGACAGCACGAACACCACGAAGTGCAGCGTGCGCTCTTCGCCACCAATCAGCACGCCGCGCAATTCACCGGGATCCACCTGGCACTGAACGCCGGGCATGTCGTCCAAAATGGGCTCGTAATAGCGAATCTGTGCCGAGGCGACTTCCTCCTTGAGCGTCCGGACGTAGCGGCGAATGGAGCGATCTGAGGCCGGCAGGTCCCCGACCTTTGCCTGAAGCTTACGGGCAACCTTGACGGCGCTGAGCTTGGGGAATTCTTTGAGCAGATGAATCAGGTAATCCCGGTGATCATCGAGACGTTTGGTACGTGAGGAATCTTCTATCTGTTCTGAAATCGCATTCTCATCCATCCGCAAATACTTGCGAACGGTATTGCGGGACAACCCCAGTTCCTGACTGATGGCGCGGATCGACAACCCTTTGCCGTTATCGTGCAGTGCCTTGATCTTGTGTATCACAACCCACTCCTTCACTGACATGCCCCCGGCCATCGATAAAAGCCGGGGACAGTAGCTGGTTCTGTGGCCTGACGGCCACCCGGGGGTGGGTCAAAACTAATGGCCAGTAGTGGGTCATTTTAATTGGCCATTAACA
>NZ_JASSVO010000048.1:0-2534 GCF_030541085.1 Marinobacter sp. ST-43 | reverse complement strand
TACCCGGAACTGGGAAGTAACCGGACCGGTATCGCTCAACCCTGGCAAATTGCAGGAAATAGAGCGCAATAAATTGGCCGCTTAAACGCGGTCATTTGGACAACTGGGTTGAAAATCGCCGGAACGGATGCCTCCCAATAACATTCATAAAAAATGAATGTTAAATCCAGTAGTAAACCGAGGAGTCCAAATGGCCCTGTCATTCGTGAATATTTTCAAGAAAGAAGACGCAGAAACTGAAAGCAATGGCGTTGAACACGTCGAGGCAAGTGGTACTGCGGAGACGCAGAACGACGAGCCAAAAAAGGGTGGGCACGGTGAGGGCGGTACCTGCTGCGGCTCTTGCTCGTAAGCCTGAGCTTTAAGTTAACCCCGGGCTAGAGCTCGGGGTTAGTTTCGATCCTTTAACACTGAATAAATCTGATACGCCGCATGTTCTGCGCCTTCAGAAGGCGCCTTTCGGTTTTTTTCCCAAGAAGCCAGCAAATTCAGAACCCGCTTTTCGTCATTACTGCGGAATCCAGGCCAGTACACGTAGGGCACCAGGTTCGGGCGGCTGATGAAAAACAGCGCGGTTTCCTCCGGTTTGTCTTCAATATCGCCCCGCAGCCCCAGGGTGAAACGTTGTCCATCGCTTCCGGTGAGCGACACCAGCAAGGAGTTGTTGTCGTCGACGCGCCGGGCGTCACTCACGGTGATGGGTGGCTCAAGGCTGGGCACAGAGGTTATGGCGTACTGAAAAACAATCAGAGCCAGAAGCAGGACAATAAGCACCGCCAAAGCGATTGATTTAACCATGAGCGTCTCGTGGAACCAGTTCAAAGTGGGCTTTATTGGCGGGCTGCAAGTGTATCACTACTACCTGGCTTGCGAGTCTCCGGAAAGAAGTCTTACCGCAACATCGCCGTATTGCGTGCTGTTTTCTCTTACATGCTCGGAGCTGAACAGATTCAGCCACTGATCGTCCTTTAGCAATACCTCTCCGGTGCTGGTGCTATTTTGCTGGCCGGCCACATAATTGCCGGCAAAGCTAAGCATGAAATCCCCGGGGGATTCCGGCAGAGCTCTTAGTTCAAAGTCCAGTGTCATTTCAGGTGACGACACAAATCCCTTGCCGTCAGGGTCTACGTCAACTTTCAGTAGACGCGATTGTTCCAGAAACGCCGGGCGTAATTCGGTGGGAGCCTGGCCTGGTTCTGTGGCCTGGCATTCGCAATAGCGAACCTCCAATACCATCGGGCTGTTTTTGAGGTAGTGTTCGGGAGACGGGCCACCGGCCTGGGTAATGCCGGGAAGCAGGCACAGCATTGTAAGGCCGAGCAAACCGAGTTTGGGTGATGCGATCCTTTGCATGATTGCGCTCCATTCAAGGTTTAACCATAGATGTTCAAGCTATTCTGTTTTAAGTTCCGCCGCAAGTTACGTCGGCCGATTAGAAAAGCCTGCACATTAGCATGCATCGTTTGCAAGCAGACTGGCCACGAATCAAAACGCCTGATTCAGCTTCCTGCGTGCCTCCGCTAACTGGCTCACCGCGAGCCCGTAGGGTTTCAACTCTACGGCTCGCTCCAGGTTATGAACGGCTTCCCGGTAACGCTTCTGGCCCAATAGAAATGAACCGTAATTGCCCCAGGCGTAGGCATAGTCCGGGTCCAGATCGATCATTTCCCGATACAGCCTATCCCGCTCCTCAAGGTTTTTAGTAGCCTTGGCCAACCGCATGCGCTCCTGAAGCAACAGCCGTTTCTGATACTTCTGGGATGCTCTGCTCTCGATTTCTTTGAAACCCTCTGCGGCGAATTTTTCGTCTTTGTGGTGTATCGCGATAACCGTCCGCAGGTACCAGGGGTAGTAGCTCTGTTCATCCAGTGAGTCTGCGGTATTCAAATGATCCCAGGCCGTACGCAGTTCGCCTTGAATAATGAGCACCATAGCCAACTGAACGTGTGCCATGGCGAGGTTCGGCCCATTACGAACTGCGCGTTCCGCCTGTTGCCTTGCGGTGCTGACGGCGCTTTCTTCGTAGGCCCGGCGATCGTGTCGTTGCCCAACCCTGTAGCCGCTCACCAGAGTCAGGCGGGATTGGGCAACCGCCACCCATGGCTCGTCGCCGTCCAACACATTGGCGCGCTGAATCAGGTAACTCGCTTCATTACGTTGATCAAGATCGAGAGGGTCACGCTCAATCAAGAAGTACGCCTGCCTGGCCATTTCGACGGCGGTGGCGGCTTGGGTCAGAGTGGAGAAAAAGGTGAGGACGATTAGCGCGCAGGCGCTTCTGATTCCCTTCATGAGAGACAACTCCAAGTTTGCTGATCTGCACTGGTCGGGGGCTGGATATGAACCTGAGAACAGGCTACGAAAAATGAGTAGGGGGATTCCAGCCCTCATGCCTCATTTCCAGTGATTACACTGAGGTGGACCCAGTCAGTTGGACAACCTGATGGTGTCCCTAAGCTATGATCCGGTTGTTTCCCTGGCTCAGGCTGCCAAGGATATGGATTGCCCGTAGTACACCTCATCGGGCGTTTGGT
>NZ_JASSVO010000047.1:0-2534 GCF_030541085.1 Marinobacter sp. ST-43 | reverse complement strand
TACCCGGAACTGGGAAGTAACCGGACCGGTATCGCTCAACCCTGGCAAATTGCAGGAAATAGAGCGCAATAAATTGGCCGCTTAAACGCGGTCATTTGGACAACTGGGTTGAAAATCGCCGATAGGGTGCGCATCCTACGCATTCATAATTATCTGGCGAAATTTGGATTAACATTGGTTCAACAGGAGTCCACGAAAAAGGTACTGCGACCATATCTACTGCGCCTTCCGCAAAAAATGCTTTTGAAACAGGAAAATTCATCAAAACATCATTATCTACACATTTCAATTCGTCTGTTTCAGAGTTGTAAATCCAGGGCTCTGGGAAATCAGTGTCTTCACCACAAACTAAAATCGCAGCCAGTTTCCCATCCTCTGACACATCGAAGCTGTAGACATCAACCCCATCAGGAAGTCTGCTCTCTATGTTTTCCGGAATGCTATTAGTTTTCATCTTCTCTCCAAGTTGGCCATATATTTAATCGGGATAGGGAGGTGCCTCACGGCACCCCTCCTCCCACACCACCGGGTATACGGATCACGTACCACGGCGGTTCGGTTAATTACTTTGGTGACCTGTCTTCATGACTCACAGCCAAAACATTCCTTTCTGGTCTGATGAATCGACAGAGCACCAACCGGATTCCTATATGTTGTCGAGCCTACTGCGGTTTCACCAGGTCTGGTGCAATACCTCTGTACCAAGACAACCTGTCCTCCTCTCAACCGTTCAGGCCTTCCTGCCGCGATTCACTTCGCGATGTCAACATCGCGCCGAGTAGGCCACAGTACTATGCCCTCTGCTGACTTCTGTAACGCGATCAAGAACGATCGCTCGCCCTTCAGTTGATCCCTCAACACGCTACAGACCTCCCGGGGTAAGACACTAGACTTTCATGGCGTAGACGCTGGATTTATAAAACGCACCCCATTGCGGATGGAGGGCTTCGCTGTCACGTGCCAGCTCGCCCCGAGTACGTCACACCTCATATCCAGTTCCTGTTCGTCGCCCCGCCAATTTGCGTTGGGCTTCCTCCAGACCCCACCTCGCGATGACGCCCTTGCCCTTCCGCTAACCTTCGGCTCCGCGAATACCTGGTATCGGGACTTTCACCCGACGAGTCTAGTGCCATGCCCGGCACACACGCCTTTGTTTAGCGGCGGCCCGTCAGGGCCGTCCGGTGTAGGCCGCAGGCCGGAACGAACTACAACAACTGGTTATGACTAGAACCGGTTACGCTCAAGCCACGTGACGAAATCCGGTGCATCCTCGGTGAACTGGTTTGTCTCATGATCCCACAAGAAAATTGCCGGCGACTCGCCAACTGACCAACAGAAAAGGTCACCACATCCGTTGCTAGCAAAAGCAACATAGGCTCGGCTATCAATGTACCTTTGGTTCTCAACCAGCTCTTGGGGTGAGAGGATTTCAGCACTAAACCTTAGATCGTTTAAACCACCCAATCTGACAAAATCACGATACCAAGATTTCATCTCGGTTCTTAGGCTTTGTTCTGCCTGGTCGATCTGACTCCCGGTAGGAATCGGATCATCGAGCCGATATTTTTCGTTCTGGGCCAGAATGCTTTCAATCTGATGCATAGCTTTAGTCATAACGCCCGGCTCACGCGCCGGTTTGGAGCCGCGAAGCGGCGGAAAATCGGTCGCTGTGCAGCCGATTGTTAAATCTTTTTCTGTACGGTATCCTGAACAGGAACAACATCCTGTACAGGAGCAACCATATGGATGCTATTAGCTACACAGCCGCTAGAACCAATCTAGCAAAAACCATGGAGCAGGTCTGTGAAGACCATTCTCCAGTGATCATCACCCGGAGCAAATCGCAGTCCGTGGTCATGATCTCCCTTGAGGACTACGAAGCACTGCAGGAAACTGCATACCTTCTTCGGGCGCCAAAGAACGCCCGTCGTTTGCTGGAATCCGTCGCCGAGCTGGAGCAAGGCGGTGGTCAGGAAAAGGAACTTCTTGAATGAAACTGATCTTCTCCGAGAACGCCTGGGAAGACTATCTGTACTGGCAAAAAACCGACAAAAAGATCCTTAATCGAATCAATAAGCTCATCAAGGAGACCAAGCGAGAACCGTTTGAAGGCGTCGGTAAACCCGAGCCCCTCAAACACAGTCTCGCCGGTTATTGGTCCCGCCGAATCAACGAGGAACACCGAATCGTTTACAAGGTCACGGATGACGCTTTGCTTATCGCCCAGCTCCGGTATCACTACTGATTTAACGCCTGCGTAAACGGCGGGTTTTGCGCAGCGAAGCGGAGCAAAAGCCGTCCGGTGGAGGGCCGTCAGGCCCGGAACGTATTTGACGCACTGGTTATACGTTACTCAATCTCGATACCTGTGCCATCGTTGGACGAACCGGATGGGCCTCTATTCATGCGTGACCTGCGTATTCCAGACCAAGGTTGCCACTGATTCCAGACGAAGCCTGCCACCCATTCCACGCGAAAGCTGCCACTGATTCCACGGCAAAGCTGCCACCCTGGCAGGCTGCCTGATTTCCCCA
>NZ_JASSVO010000046.1:0-2559 GCF_030541085.1 Marinobacter sp. ST-43 | reverse complement strand
ATCGTGACCGCTCACTCCGTTTTATCGTGACCGATTTCGGGCGTTTTTCCGGAATCACCGGTCACGTTCCTCCGGAATCACTGCCAACACGCTGGAATTCTTCAACTTTATCCGGCATACCCGTTTCTTTTTCATCACGAGGAAGGGCGGATGCCGGCAGCGAGGATTTCCATGCGACAGATCATCGAGGTCTTGCGCCTCAAGTACGAAGCGGGCCTGAGCCATGAGCGCATTGCCCGTGCCTGTGGGCTCTCCAAGGGCGTGGTCGGCAAGTATGTCAGCCTGGCCACTGCGCAGGGCATCACCTGGCCGTTGCCGGAAGGCACGGATGAAGTACGGTTAGAGGCTCAGCTGTTCCCGGCCAAGACACCCCCATCTCGATTTGCTGAACCCGACTACTTCCAGGTCCACCAGGAACTGAAGACCAAGGGCGTCACCCTGCAACTGCTCTGGGCCGAGTACGTGGAACGCCACGGCGACAAGGCCTATCGCTACAGCCAGTTCTGCCACCACTACCGGCTCTGGCGGGGACGGCAACGGCGCAGCATGCGCCAGGTCCATCGGGCAGGTGAGAAGGTCTTTATCGACTACTGCGGCCCTACGGTTCCGGTGGTGGACCGTAGCACCGGCGAGATGCGCAAGGCCCAGGTTTTTGTGGCCGTGTTGGGGGCGTCCAGCTACACCTTCGCCGAGGCCACCTGGAGCCAGTCCCTGCCGGACTGGATCGCCTCTCACCAGCGGATGCTGGCGTTCTATGGTGGCGTACCGGAACTACTGGTTCCGGACAACCTCAAGGCAGCGGTCACCAAAGCAGATCGGTACACGCCCCAGATCAACGAGACCTATGCGGAACTGGCGGCCCATTACCAGACGGCGGTACTGCCGGCACGCCCCTACAAGCCCAAGGACAAGGCAAAAGCGGAAGCCGGCGTGTTGCTGGTTGAACGCTGGATCCTGGCCCGGTTGCGGCATCAGACGTTCTTCTCACTGGCCGAGCTAAACGCAGCCATCGCCGGACTGTTACCGGCGCTGAACCAGCGTCCGTTCCAGGGGCGCTCCGAGAGCCGCCAGAGCCTGTTCGAAGCGCTGGACCGACCCGCGCTGAAGCCGCTGCCGGCAACGCCCTACGTCTACGCCGAGTGGCGCAAGGCACGACCGGGAATCGACTACCACATCGAGATCGACAAACGGCTGTACAGCGTGCCTCACGCACTCGTGGGCGTGAAGCTGGATGTTCGGGTTACCGATACGTCCGTAGAGGTCATGCACAAAGGCCAGCGGGTGGCTCTGCACCCTCGGCATGGCAAGGGCCGCTTCGTCACCTTGACCGAACACATGCCCAAGTCCCATCAGGCCCATCAGAACTGGTCGCCGGGGCGGTTCCTTAACTGGGCCACTGACATCGGTCCCGCCACGCTGGACGTGGTGCAGCGACAGCTCAAGGATCGCCCTCATCCAGAGCATGGTTACCGGTCATGCCTGGGTCTACTGAATCTGAGTCGCCGCTACAGCCGTGACCGTTTGGAGCAGGCTTGTAGCCGAGCACTGGCCATCAACTCGGCCAGCTATCAGAGCATCAGTTCAATCCTGAAGCAGGGGCTGGATCAGCTCCCGTTACCCCTGGCCGAGGAAGAACCGGAACTGGCCGATCTGCCTGTTCACACCAACGTTCGCGGTCCCCACTACTACCACTGATCCCGGAGAAACTGATGCTGACTCAAAACACCCTCGATACCTTGCGACAGCTCAAGCTGACCGGCATGTGCGATGCCCTGGAACAGCAGCGGGCACAGCCCGACACCCACGACCTGGCGTTCGAGGAACGCCTGGCCTTGCTGATCGACCGGGAGGTGCTACATCGTGAAAATCGCCGTCTGGATCGGCTGCTGAAGGCGGCCCGGTTGCGGGTCCCTGCCTGCGTGGAAGACGTCGATTACCGCCATCCACGGGGGCTGGAGCGCTCCCGTATGGCGGGGCTGGCCAGCTGTGACTGGATCCGCCAATCCCTGAACCTGTGCATCACCGGCCCGACCGGTTGCGGCAAGACCTGGCTGGCCTGCGCCCTGGGCAACCAGGCCTGCCGGCAGGGGCTCTCGGTTCGCTACTTGCGCGTGCCCCGGCTGTTCGAGCAGGTGCGCATCGCCCACGGCGATGGCAGCTACGCACGGCTGATGAACCAGTTGCTGAAGACCGACCTGCTGATCCTGGACGACTGGGGCATGCAGAAGGTGACGGCACAACAACGGCAAGACCTGATGGAAGTAATCGAAGACCGGCACGGGCGAGGCTCAACGCTCATCGCGAGCCAGTTACCAACCGAACACTGGCACGACTACATCGGCTCCGCCACGCTCGCCGACGCCATCCTGGACCGGCTCCTGCACGGTGCTCACCGACTCAATCTGAAGGGGGAATCACTGCGAAAAGCCAAAGCACAAAATACGGAATCAGTTGACCCATCGTGACCGCTCAGAGTACAAAACTGACTCCAGCGTGAGGGCCGTGTGCAAATCGGTCACGATCCCCGGAATGAACGGTCACGTTCGCCGGAATACGCAC
>NZ_JASSVO010000045.1:0-2594 GCF_030541085.1 Marinobacter sp. ST-43 | reverse complement strand
TGCGTAAACCGCTGAAGGTTGCCACCCATTCCACGTGAAGCCTGCCACCCGGACCGGAGCAAGGCTGCCACCCATCGGAGCGTAGCGACGCGGGGTTTCTCTTCTTACTCCGAAGTCTCAGTGCCCGTCAACTTTGCCGCTGTTTTCGCATGGATTCGCCCCGCAGATTGATCTTGTAGGCGTTGTGTACGAGCCGGTCCAGGATGGCATCTGCCAGAGTGGCGTCACCGATGACGCCGTGCCATTCCTCGATGGGTAATTGGCTAGTGGCGATGGTGGAGCGCCGGCCATGTCGGTCTTCCAGCACCTCCAGCAAGTCCCGCCGGTTCTCCGCGCTCAGCTTCATCAGCCCCCAGTCATCCAGGATCAGCACGTCGACCTTGGCCAGGCTGGTCAGGAGCTTTGAGTATTGGCCATCGCCCTTGGCGATGGTCAGCTCTCGTAGCAGCCGGGTCAGGCGGACGTACTGGGCGGTGTAACCCTCCCGGCAGGCCTTGTGTGCCAGAGCACAGGCCAACCAGGTTTTCCCGACGCCAGTCGGGCCGGTGATGAGCACGTTCAGGTGTTCCTTCACCCACTGGCAGCTGGCCAGACTCTGGACAAGCCCTTTATCCAGGCCCCGTGAGTTCCGGTAATCAATGTCTTCGAGGATGGCGGCGTGTCGCAGCTTGGCCCGGCGCAGGCGGCTGCTCATGCGTCGGTTGTCCCGTTCCGTCATTTCCCGGTCGACCAGCAGCCCGAGGCGCTCCTCGAAGCTCAGATCGGTGATGTCGGGGGTGGCCGACTGATCCTCTAGGGCGGCGGCCATGCCGGTCAGTTTGAGGGCGTGGAGCTTATCCAGTGTGGGGTGTTTCAGCATGTCAGATTCCTTCAGTGGTAGTAGGCAGGGCCGCGGATGTTGTCGTGTGTGTCGGGTAAGGCCAGGTCTTGTTGCTCTTCCAGGGGCTGCTCATCCAGGCGGTGTTTGAGGATGGATTCGATGCTCTTGTATCGGCAACTGCCCAGCATCAGGGCGCGTTGGCAGGCACGCTCTAATCGTGCCTCGCCGTAACTCTGGCCCAGCCGGAGAATGCCCAGACAGGACCGATAGGCCTGTTGCGGATGCTTTCTTGCCCCCAGCGCGGTACGGATAAGCTTTTCAGTTGCCGGTCCAGTCTTGGCTGCCCAGGCGGTCAGTCGCTCTGGGGTCCACTCGCCGGCTTGGCGATGGGACTCCGGCATGTGAGCGGCGATGGTGCTATGCCGACCCTTCTGATCCGAACGCCGGTGGCTGGCGATCCGGTTGCCTCGGTGGAAGCATTCGATGGTGTTGTGGGTGATCCGGACCTCCACCTCTTTCTTGATCAGGGTGTAGGGCACCGAGTAGTAATGCCCATCGATGGCCACGTGGTAGTCGATGTGTACCCGGGCTTTTTTCCACTCGGCGTAGACATACGGCTCGGCGGGTAGCGGTTGTAGAACCGGCTGGTCCAGCTGTTTGAAGTGATCAAGCCGGCACCCGGGCAACTTGCGGAAGGGGCGGCTATTGAGCTTCTCCAACAGCTCACGGATGGTGGCGTTGAGTTGCCCCAGGGAGAAGTGCTGACGGTGGCGCAGGGCCGCCAGGATCCAGCGCTCAACGATCAATACGCCACCTTCCACCTTGGCCTTGTCACGGGGCTTGCGAACCCGTGTGGGGACAACGGCCACGCCATAATGGCTAGCCATATCCTGATAGGTCGGATTGAGATCCGGCTCGTAGCGATGGGCCTTGCTGACGCCGGAACGGAGGTTATCCGGAACCACCAGTTCCGGCACGCCGCCCAAGAACTCGAAGGCTCGGATGTGGGAGCCGATCCAGTCCGGCAGGGTCTGGCTCCAGGTGGCCTCGGCGTAGGTGTAATTGGACGCACCCATCACCGCCACAAAGACTTGCGCCTCATGGATCTCACCGGTGGTGCGGTCAATGACGGGCACCGTGTGCCCAGCATAGTCCACGAACAGCTTTTCACCGGCTCGGTGGTCCTGACGCATCACCAGATCCAGCTTGCCCTGCCAGGCCCGGTAGTGCTCGCAGAACCAGCTGTACTGGTAGCCATCCGGATTGGCTTCCCGGTACTCCTGCCAGAGCAGGAACAGGGTGACGTTCTTGCCCCGGAGTTCATCGTGGATTCGCTTCCAATCCGGAATGCCTCGGGCCTGTGCCGGCAGATCCGGTGGTGGCGGGAACAGCCGTTGCTCCAGCTGGGCTTCACTCAGATCCTCTGGCAGCGGCCAGCCAAGCTCCGCCTCAGCAGCACGCCGCAGATACTCGCTCACAGTGGGGCGACTGATGCCGCAGGCTGCGGCAACCTGCCGGTTACTCAGCCCTCGCTCCCACTTGAGGCGAAGGACTTCTTTGATTTTACGCATGGATAACCTCTTCGCTGGCATCTGACCCTCTCCGGATGAAAAGGAGCAGAGTACCGTTAGTTATCCCGCGCCGGACGTTTTGATGGGGAAATCAGGCAGCCTGCCAGGGTGGCAGCTTTGCCGTGGAATCAGTGGCAGCTTTCGCGTGGAATGGGTGGCAGGCTTCGTCTGGAATCAGTGGCAACCTTGGTCTGGAATACGCA
>NZ_JASSVO010000044.1:0-2850 GCF_030541085.1 Marinobacter sp. ST-43 | reverse complement strand
CCTATCAACGTCCTGGTCTTGAACGGCTCTTCAGGAGGCTCGAGGCCTCGGGGAGATCTCATCTTGGAAGGGGCTTCCCGCTTAGATGCTTTCAGCGGTTATCCTGTCCGAACATAGCTACCGGGCAATGCCACTGGCGTGACAACCCGAACACCAGAGGTTCGTCCACTCCGGTCCTCTCGTACTAGGAGCAGCTTTCCTCAAATCTCCAACGTCCACGGCAGATAGGGACCGAACTGTCTCACGACGTTCTAAACCCAGCTCGCGTACCACTTTAAATGGCGAACAGCCATACCCTTGGGACCGGCTTCAGCCCCAGGATGTGATGAGCCGACATCGAGGTGCCAAACACCGCCGTCGATGTGAACTCTTGGGCGGTATCAGCCTGTTATCCCCGGAGTACCTTTTATCCGTTGAGCGATGGCCCTTCCATACAGAACCACCGGATCACTATGACCTACTTTCGTACCTGCTCGACGTGTCTGTCTCGCAGTCAAGCGGGCTTGTGCCATTACACTAACCGCACGATGTCCGACCGTGCTTAGCCCACCTTTGTGCTCCTCCGTTACGCTTTGGGAGGAGACCGCCCCAGTCAAACTACCCACCACACAGTGTCCTCAACCCCGATAAGGGGCCAGAGTTAGAACCTCAAACATGCCAGGCTGGTATTTCAAGGTTGGCTCCACCGGAACTGGCGTCCCGGTTTCAAAGCCTCCCAGCTATCCTACACAAGCATGCTCAAAGTTCACTGTGAAGCTATAGTAAAGGTTCACGGGGTCTTTCCGTCTAGCCGCGGATACACCGCATCTTCACGGCGATTTCAATTTCACTGAGTCTCGGGTAGAGACAGCGCCCCCATCGTTACGCCATTCGTGCAGGTCGGAACTTACCCGACAAGGAATTTCGCTACCTTAGGACCGTTATAGTTACGGCCGCCGTTTACCGGGGCTTCGATCAAGAGCTTCGCACGAATGCTAACCCCATCAATTAACCTTCCGGCACCGGGCAGGCGTCACACCCTATACGTCCACTTTCGTGTTTGCAGAGTGCTGTGTTTTTAATAAACAGTCGCAGGGGCCTGGTATCTTCGACCGGCTTCCGCTCCACCCGCAGGGGCTTCACGTACACACCGGCGTGCCTTCTCCCGAAGTTACGGCACCATTTTGCCTAGTTCCTTTACCCGAGTTCTCTCAAGCGCCTTGGTATTCTCTACCTGACCACCTGTGTCGGTTTGGGGTACGGTCTCGAATAGCCTGAAGCTTAGAAGATTTTCCTGGAAGCAGGGCATCAATGACTTCGCGCCCTTGGGCACTCGTCGTCGCGTCTCGGGATTGTGGACCCGGATTTGCCTAAGTCCACTCCCTACATGCTTAAACCGGGGCAACCGTCGCCCGGCTCACCTAGCCTTCTCCGTCTCTCCATCGCAGCTATCCAAGGTACGGGAATATTAACCCGTTTCCCATCGACTACACCTTTCGGTCTCGCCTTAGGGGCCGACTCACCCTGCGCCGATTAGCGTTGCGCAGGAACCCTTGGTCTTCCGGCGTGCGGGTTTTTCACCCGCATTGTCGTTACTCATGTCAGCATTCGCACTTCTGATACCTCCAGCATGCTTCTCAACACACCTTCGCAGGCTTACAGAACGCTCCCCTACCCCGCATACAAAGTATGCAGCCGCAGCTTCGGTGACCAGTTTGAGCCCCGTTACATCTTCCGCGCAGGCCGACTCGACTAGTGAGCTATTACGCTTTCTTTAAAGGGTGGCTGCTTCTAAGCCAACCTCCTAGCTGTCTGAGCCTTCCCACATCGTTTCCCACTTAACTGGTACTTTGGGACCTTAGCTGGCGGTCTGGGTTGTTTCCCTCTTCACGACGGACGTTAGCACCCGCCGTGTGTCTCCCGGATAGTACTCACAGGTATTCGGAGTTTGCATGGGGTTGGTAAGTCGAGATGACCCCCTAGCCCAAACAGTGCTCTACCCCCTGTGGTATTCGTCCGAGGCGCTACCTAAATAGCTTTCGGGGAGAACCAGCTATCTCCGGGCTTGATTAGCCTTTCACTCCGATCCACAAGTCATCCCCTGGCTTTTCAACGACAGTGGGTTCGGTCCTCCAGTGCCTGTTACGGCACCTTCAACCTGCTCATGGATAGATCGCCCGGTTTCGGGTCTATGCCCAGCGACTAATTCGCCCTATTCAGACTCGGTTTCCCTACGGCTCCCCTAAACGGTTAACCTCGCCACTGAACATAAGTCGCTGACCCATTATACAAAAGGTACGCCGTCACAGAACAAGTCTGCTCCGACTGCTTGTACGCATACGGTTTCAGGGTCTATTTCACTCCCCTCACAGGGGTTCTTTTCGCCTTTCCCTCACGGTACTGGTTCACTATCGGTCAGTCAGGAGTATTTAGCCTTGGAGGATGGTCCCCCCATGTTCAGTCAACGTTTCTCGTGCGCCGACCTACTCGATTTCACTGAACTCAGGTTTCGGATACGGGGCTATCACCCACTATGGCGGCACTTTCCAGAGCCTTCTCCTACCAGTTGTTCAGCTTAAGGGCTGGTCCCCGTTCGCTCGCCGCTACTTAGGGAATCTCGGTTGATTTCTTTTCCTCAGGGTACTTAGATGTTTCAGTTCCCCTGGTTCGCCTCTTACACCTATGGATTCAGTGTAAGATACCAACCCGAAGGTTGGTGGGTTTCCCCATTCAGAGATGTCCGGATCACAGCTCGTTTGCCAGCTCCCCGAACCTTATCGCAGGCTTCCACGTCTTTCATCGCCTCTGACTGCCAAGGCATCCACCGTATGCGCTTAGTTGCTTGACTATATAACCCCAAGACAACTGATC
>NZ_JASSVO010000043.1:0-3186 GCF_030541085.1 Marinobacter sp. ST-43 | reverse complement strand
CCTGACGGGCTCTCACAAGGTTACGGTAATAGAATTCTGTGGCGGCCGGTCCAATACCGCCAATCAGTCCGATATGCATAGATACCTCCGTGTGATGTGTTTATTCCTTACAGATAACGCCGCGCTCTGCGGCAAATTTGAAGCGCAGCGGAGAATTTGTCCGACAGCAGCGCCTTGATACTGATTGAGCCTTCTCCCCAGCCCAGCGGTTACCCGCTAAGCTGGAAGGCGACCAAGCACTACACGGGAGAAGACTCATGAACTTTTACCATAGCACCCACCGCCATTATTGTGGAATCGATCTGCATGCCCGCAGCCTGTATGTCTGCATCATCGACCAACAGGGCGAGGTACTTATGCACAAGGAAATCAAAGCGCGCCCGGAACCGCTACTAGCCCTGCTCGAACCGTTTCGTGATGATCTGGTAATCGGTGTCGAATGCATGCACTGCTGGTACTGGATCTCGGATCTGTGTGAAGAACACGGCATTCACTTTATCCTGGGCCATGCCTTGTATATGAAGGCCATTCACGGTGGTAAAACCAAGAACGACCGTATCGATTCTTTCAAAATCGCCATGCTCATGAAGGGCGGCAATTTCCCCCTGGCCTACGTTTATCCCAAGGAGATGCGGGCAACCCGGGATTTACTGCGCCGACGCACCCGCATCGTCCAGCACGGAGCCATGCTCAAGGCCCATGTGGTCAACACCACGAGCCAATACAACCTGCCGCCCAACAAGGTCAACCTGAAGAATGTGGGGGCCCGGGAACAGGTTCAGGCGGCCTTTGCCGGGCAGGATGTTCAGCGCAACATCGATCTCGACCTGGCCATCATCGAATGCTATCACCGGGAACTCAGCAAACTGGAAGAACACCTGGAACGGCAAGCCAAACAACATGATCCCGCTTCCCTGAGTGTGCTGAGGACCATTCCCGGTGTGGGGCGCATCCTGGCGCTGACCATTCTCTACGAAGTCGGCGATGTTCAACGCTTCGAATCGGTCCAGAAATTTGCTTCTTACGCCCGGCTCATCAAGTGCAAAGCCGAGTCTGCCGGCAAGGTCTACGGCACCCAGGGCAACAAGATTGGAAACGCCCATCTGAAGTGGGCATTCTCGGAGGCCGCCGTGCTGTACCTGCGGGGTAATGACAAGGCCCAGCGCTATCTACAGAAACTCCAGAAACGAATGAACAAACCCAAGGCGCTGTCCGCGCTGGCCCACAAGCTCGGCCGGGCCGCCTACTTCATGCTCAAGCATCAGAGGGTGTTCGATGAACAACGATTCCTAAAGGGTTAGTCACGCCACGGGGTGAGCATGACGTCTAACTGGATCAAACAGGATGATAACTGAAAGCCGGGTGTCTGCTGACTGGTACCTGATACCGAACCGGCTTTCTATCACCGTCGTTGAAGCCAGTCGCCTTGATTAGCCGCCCCGTGGGCGTGCCTTAATGCCATGAGCCAGTGCGCTTACACCGGCCCTGAGCCTGACGCTAACTGGAGCTACGCAGCCAGATCCTTGAATAGTGCCAGTGGCCGGTTAACCGATGAATGTCTGGTGCCCCTGACCCACCGATGGAACAACCGGTCAGGCTGTGGTCTAAAGCCACGTAAGAGAGCCCCTATATGTGTTTGCTGTAAGTGCCTGACAGCCCCGCGAGACTGACGAAGCAGGCGTTCTCGCTCATGGATTTAGGTTGGCCGCTGGCGCG
Source organism: Marinobacter sp. ST-43 (assembly GCF_030541085.1). NCBI lineage: Bacteria > Pseudomonadati > Pseudomonadota > Gammaproteobacteria > Pseudomonadales > Marinobacteraceae > Marinobacter > Marinobacter sp. ST-43. The sequence continues at coordinate 1,470 of NZ_JASSVO010000043.1, read as the reverse complement.
GCCAAAAAAATCACTATTGCCTATTGATTCCGAGAAGGCTCATATGTGTTATATTCAATCCATCGGTTCATAGCGTTGCCGGTTGACGTAAGCTGTATTTTCCTTTGGCTCAGCACCCGCTTCCGAAATCTCGACTTCCAAAACGTACGAAGGCAATCCAAACTTTTCGAGGTAACCGCACGCCACTTCAATCGCCTCTTTTCCAAACTCTAGATCGAGCCCTTGGAAATACCGGCACGAGAGCATCATCGAAAGCGGTGTTGCATACCGATAGAGCAGAGTATCTTTATACCCTGTTGCTTTAGCCACGTTCAGCGGCACACATACAGCGCTTGTTCGTGGGGCAACTGAACCAGTTTGCCAATTTCTTCGATAGAAATTTCGGATTTCATGAAGAAATGCCGGAGCAAACTGAAAGCCCGTAATATCTTCGTAGTCATACAGCAGATATTGAGCCCTTGGTGCATGCTTAAGGATTTTATTGACCTGTTGTGCACGCATGGCGTCAAAGTTGGTTTTTCTTCGTTGTCGCCGCTTCGCCTCAAGGAATGCTGCACCCTGAAGATGTTCACCGTCCTTGTAGTTAATCTTGACCAGCACTGCAATATCGCCAAACCGGTTTTCGTAGGAACCACTCAGTTTGTAGGCCTCCCAGTGCAGGTGGCTTCGGACGTCGTCGCCCACCAGCTCAACTCGACCAAGCTCTTGTCGCAATTGCGTCAGAATACTTCGCGTGATGTGGTCTTCATCCCAATCCCAAATCCCAACGCTCTTAACCGTTGTTCGAATGGTGTGCTCAAGGAGACCTGTGAGGTCAAAAAGGTCATACGGCATTAAATTTGGCTCCTTGAATATAACGCCGCCAGCATGCGCGTCTACGAAATGGAGGCGAAGCCACAATGTAGTAGGCGTCGCCGTGACTGGCCTGGTTATGAGCTTTACTCGAGGCCGTAATCATCGGTGAATAGGTCCATTTTGCTGGTTACATATTCCATAATCTCGTCGTATTTTGCCTCTCCTATCTTTCCGGCAACCACAAAACAAAAGAGGTATGAGGCAACATAATGGAACTTGTACTGATCCTTTGACCTTTCATCACATGCCCAGTCTCTTTGTACCTGCTCATCATTCTGATCCAGCATTTCCTGAACGAGAGCATCATTTTTCATGTTGTTTCTTTTGGAATAGATCAGCGGCGCAATCATATAGAGATTCTGGGCTGGGATTTCACCAATCCTTGCCGCTTCGATGGCCTCTGCCAGTGAGATTTCTGCTTCCTTAAGCCACTTGTTCATGTCTATCTGCAACCCTCATGGCTCATAATCGGGATAGGGAGGCACCTCACGATGCCCCTCCTCCCACATCACCGGGCATACGGATCACGTACCACGGCGATTCAGTGACTTGATTCAACCCGTTACCGTACTGCCAATTCCGGCAGTCCATAGCTCCGGAACAACCGGGCCGGCA
>NZ_JASSVO010000042.1:0-3403 GCF_030541085.1 Marinobacter sp. ST-43 | reverse complement strand
ACCAAACGCCCGATGAGGTGTACTACGGGCAATCCATATCCTTGGCAGCCTGAGCCAGGGAAACAACCGGATCATAGCTTAGGGACACCATCAGGTTGTCCAACTGACTGGGTCCACCTCAAAAGAGACTCGCAGGATAGAGCTTCCTTGGAGGAATTTTGCTATCAAACAAAGCGTTCCCATATGGGATCTCAGGATCCGGGACTTGCGAGATTTTGAAGCTTATATTCTTGATTGTTTGAGGAAAGACTACGGCAGGCATTCTTTTTTGGGTGCTACCCTCGCAGGCATTGAAAAACACATTTTGATCCTGGGACGCAAGGGGGTTATGCCTGTATTGGGATATCGACGCTTAGCGAGCTCTAGGCAGGAACTTTTAGTAGCTAGAAATTGGCAAGCTGGAGAGTTTAAAGACAGAAAATCCAAAACCCTGGATCGAAAAATGGAAGCGTTCAACGAGGCATTCAACGCGTTTATCGATAATCCAGTCGACGTAGATGGCAAACCTATCCTGAGTACGCACGATTGCCTAGCTATGTGCGCAGTCACCATCGGACTATGTGCACCCTCGCGAATAAACGAGATCCTGACGATGAGCTGCGATGACTACGCAGTCATAGAGGACTACTTGGATGATCCCTATGACATTCAATCAACGGGGGCTTCAAACGCAACGTCAGCTCATCAAATGTTGGTAATTACCCAAAAAGGAAGCAAGGGTGCTGAATGGGCGGCAAAACCGGCTCTTAATTTTATGATTGAAGCTTTCAATTATTGTATTGAAAGAATTAAACAAGCCGGTGCTCGCTCAAGGATGTTAGTCAGGTGGTATGAGAAGCATCCCGACAAACTTTATCTTCCCCATGAGCTGGAGCACCTACGTGGTGGCCTTGTAACTTGCCATGAAGTGGCACAGATTATCCGGCTTTCGCCGAATGCGCCATCCACGGCCTCTGATAACATCATGCAAGATTTAAGGAAAAAGTGTTTTCTCATCTCTAATCCAAAAACCTTTCAAAGCGACGGTAAGATAAACAACCGTCATAAAATATACGGTATGGAGTGGAAAGTTCTTGAAGAGTATCTTTTAAAGAAAGTGCATAAAGCGTTGGAAGGTTGTCGAAAGGTGACGGCAGCCAATCTATACCAAGGTAAATTGTCTAATATGCTGTTTTTGTGCGACAGCAGCGATAGTTCTTCGCCTTATTTGCCTACAGCATTAACCTACCAGACCATAAGAAAACGGCTGAAACGCCTGAGTACAGGCATACCCGGTTATGAAAACCCTCCGACTATTTTTGAAAAGCTGAACATCACTATTCCCGAGAACGGTCAGGTCAAATTTGCTTCGATGGCACTTCACGATATGCGTCGATGGCTAACCACACAGGCGGAAATCCATGGGGAAAATCTCTCAGATGTCGTGATAAATAAGTGGGCAAACCGAAGCAGTCTCGCACAGCTCAAAGCATATGACTTCAGGACAGCCGGATCCTTAGCTCATGCATCATCAATGCCTGAAACTCAGGAGACTCAAAAACTTTCTGATTTCTCGAATGGCATGGCGGCCGTCGAAAAACTGGAGGATCAATTCGGGCTTGAGCGTGCAATTGTGACAGCACATGATGCAGAAGTTGCCTTTACCTCAATGGAAGCTATCAGCCAAGCAGTTGAAGATCGGCCAATAGCAACTTGTAGTCAGGGAATTATTGTTCTATACCCCACACTTTTCGGGGCTTGCGTACATCAACACCATGAGAAGCCTTGCCGCAATTATAGTAACGATATCTGTGGTGCGTGTATGGGGTGTGATAAAAATTTCCATGTTAAGGGCCACAAACCGACCAATGACGAAACGCGTGCTCGCGCTGAGCAGCTCTTCGAAACTATTATACGTCACCTCGAAAACCTTGCTTTTACTTACAATCGAGGTGTGGCGGATGATCTAGCAGCTCTCGGGGATCACATGGTCACCCTCGTGGAAAAAGGATTAGATCGAAAGAATTTGGAGGAGCTTGCGAACCATCTAGTTGATCATTTTTTCGAAGTCAGAGACTTGTTAAAAGATCGCCAATTAGCTAGCCGTCTAGAGGAGGCTTTTGTCGCACGAGGAGTGGTAACGCGACTTGATGATGTGAGTATTAAAAATGGGGCAATCATCAAATACCATGCCCCGCTAAGACATGCCGAACCGCCGCTGGAATTGGCCATAGAGGACCAGGGAGGGAGAGAAGAGATACTGACTGAGGAAGCTGCTTTGATTGAGAAATATCCCGTTTTCTCTCCGGAACCCCAGGGAACTAGTGCTGAAAGAAATCAGATACCCCCTGGTAAAATCGCGGGAAATATATAGTCATGTCTGGACGGAAGGAAGTTCTGACAGAACAATTGGCTCGAAAAATCGCCCGCATGATCGAACGATTTCCTGATGCTGGAATTCCAGTAACTTGGGACAGCGTGATAGCTCACACGACTAAACGTTTTGGCGTGAAGCTGAAGAGAAATGTGCTCAGCCAGAAGGAGTTTGACGGCATTAAAATCATTGCCGATGCCTTCAGAGGCGCAAAGGGAGTGCAGAATCGGATAAAAAATGATTCGATACCAAAATACAAGACAGCCACCCGCACTGTCTTGCAACAGAGAATTGAACTTTTAGAGGCAAAGAATATCGAGTTGAAAGAGGAGTTAGAGCTTGTGCGGGCTCAACAACTTGAAGCGCTCGACTCATTTCTAAACACACCAAGAGACATCCACGCATTGATCGAAGGTCTGAGTACCAGTGCTCCAATCGATGAGATTGCACGGATACGACAAGTAAAAAACAGCGAGGAAAAATGAGGTTAAGGAGTGGACTCGATTCGAGTATTCAGAATACGCTATAACTGCCGGTTCAATGTTGGATTTTGTTATTTCCTTCCTGATGTCTACAAAAAGGTCGTTTGTTGAACGCCTCGGGTCATCCTTCAAAATTATCCGATTTCGGCTTGTTTCGCGTCCAACAATCACGTACAACAATCTATGAACAGAAAAGGTACCTTTAATGATCATAGGTTATGCGCGCGTCAGCACTAACGACCAAAATCCCGAACTTCAAGTGGATGCCTTGGAGAAAGCCGGGGCCGAACAGGTATTCCAGGAAAAATTCACCGGAACCTCACGTGAGCGACCCGAGCTGTCGCAGTGCCTCCGTATGCTCCGGCCGGGCGATGTCTTGGTCGTGTGGAAGTTGGATCGCCTCGCTCGATCATTGAAGGATCTGGTGGAGATTGTCCAAGACCTCCAGTGCGTATTCCAGACCAAGGTTGCCACTGATTCCAGACGAAGCCTGCCACCCATTCCACGCGAAAGCTGCCACTGATTCCACGGCAAAGCTGCCACCCTGGCAGGCTGCCTGATTTCCCCA
>NZ_JASSVO010000041.1:0-3515 GCF_030541085.1 Marinobacter sp. ST-43 | reverse complement strand
TAGTTCTTGCTGGCACAGATCTTTTCGTGGCCTTCGATGGGTATGAATGTGGGTTCGAGTACGTTGATAGCGCCTTGGTCCACATTGACGCCATTCATCGTGCGTCCCTACAAAAATCAGATAACAAGGCAATGCACGCGACAAGCGCGTGATTGCGGCGTTAAATTTCAGGAAATCACTTTGCAGGAAGCGAGAAAATTTGAAGACTGCCTAACCGAACGACCCAGGCCGAAGGGGATTGACGTACTTTGCGGCTTGAGGCACTTCGCAATAATTACGTATGCAGTTCCCGCCGAGAGATTTAGTGGGATATTTCCAGATAGGTTCCAGTTAGACACTATTGAAGTTGATGGACGAACGCTGGGATTGATCTCGGTTGTGCCATTCATCGATGTCGATTTTACGTCGGCGGTTTTTCCGTTTCCAAAGTTCACTATGGGCCAAACCAACTATCGCATTTACATCATAGATAGGGTCACAGGTGAGAGATGCGTTTGGTTTCTCGGCACTACGCTTGATTCTTGGACCCTAGTAGTCCCAAGGTATTTATGGAATCTACCCTGGCATGCAGGGAAGGTGAAATTTGATTGCCGCCTTAACCAATCGACAGGTTTGTACAAAAAGTATGAAATGACCACCGAGTCCAGCTGGGCAGAAGCGGCGGTTGAATTGCAACAATCAGAAGAAGACACTTTTAATTTACCAGGATTTCCTGACACAGAGTCAGCTCTGGTTTACCTGACGCATCCTCTTGCTGGTTTTTATTATCGTAGAGACGGCAAGCTCGGTACCTATAGGGTTTGGCACAAGGAATTATTGGTAAAGCCAGCGACTCTCAAGTCGGCAAAGTTTGGACTTTTATCTAGGCTTGGAATTGTTTCAGAGTCTGAGCAACTCAATCCATATAGTGTGCTTATCGAGCCTTTGAATGAATTTACCATCTATTTGCCGCCAACTGTCGTCGGCTGAATATTTAACAAGTCGCGCAAGGCGGACGTCCCTAACGGGCCGCCGCTTCGCTTGGCGTTATGGGGTTAGCCCGATTTAAATTATGGATATACACCGAGAACAGATTTGTAGGCTCTGCGGTTGCAAATTTACCGTCGGGGGCATTCTTGAGTTAGCGGACTTCTACTGGCCACGGATAGATGTTTTGGTGTGTAAGTCTCCATGTTGTGAAAAGACCGAAGAGCTTCAGCTTGCTGATGGCCAGATTGAGCGGGGCTACGTCTACGCAGCAGGCGCGCCTCATTTCGCTGGCATGGAGCTTTACAAAGTGCCAGGGCTACGCGTGGCTAAATCATCTCGAGCGATAAAATATACGGTCAGTGGCGCGGAATTCACAGTTAATGCAAAGCCATAACAAATCGCAGCAGTACGCGGCCGATGGCCGCCGGACGTCCTTTTCATTGCGGCTGCGCCTCCATTACAAGGGCGCCGCTGTGCTTCGGCGTTAGCCAAATATGAAAATGAGCCTGAGAGTCCGACGCTATTTAAACGTTTTCTTGTCTGCCACACTGCCATTTTTTGCTGCAGCGGTATTCACTTTGCCGAATTTCTATCTCGGGCTCCATTGGGGGCAGATGAACTGGTTAATGCAACCACTAGCCACCTTTTCGCTTGTTCTTTCACCAGTCACATGGCTTATATTTGTTCTGATGGGTGTAAGTTGGGCGCGCTCCAAAAAACTCCACAAATCCATACCAATAGTGGGTCTATTGATAGGGCCGATAAGCCTTGTGCCTTGGATCACATTCGTTATCCCGTTAATCTTGATGTTGCCTGCGATTGTCTTGGCAGTCCGCCTTGTGATTTATCATCTAGAGGATCCAATTAGTGGGCAGGTGGGCTAACAAGTGACTGTGGTGTCAATTCCATAAATTAAGCCATTTCAGCCCGCCATGATTCTTGGTTTTTGATCATGGTATTGAGCACCACAATCATCTTTCTCATGCAGGCGATGAGGGCGACTTTCGGGATCTTTCCCTGGGCCTTCAGGCGTTCGTAAAAGCGTTTGAAGACCGGGTTGCACTGGATGGATGAGAGCATGGCCATGAACATCACGGTGCGGACTCTGTGGCGGCCACCTCGTATCCTTCGTTTGCCATTTAGCTTGCCACTGTCTCGGTTGATGGGTGCTACGCCAACAAGCGCTGCGATCTCCTTGCGGTTCAGCGAACCGAGTTCCGGGAGTTCACTCAGGAAGGTGTAGGCGAGCACTTTTCCGACGCCTGGCACGCTGGTCATGATCTCCATTTTGCTGCGCCACTGATCCACCTTGGCCACCTCCTGCTCAATCTGTCGGGTGACGGTTTCAATCTGACTCTGGAGCATCCGGAGCATACTTTTGATCGACCGGTGAAGGGGTTTAGGCAGGATCTGGAGGCGGTTTTTCTCCATGGTGGACATTTCCAGAAGCTGAGAACGTCGGACCAGTAAGTCCTTAATCTTCTGGGAGGTTTTGTCTGGAATAGGTTTGAACTCAGGTTTCAGTGTGGCGGCATACTGCGCGATGACCTGGGCATCAATCCGGTCGGTTTTGGCGAGTACGCCAATGGCCTGGGCGTAGCGTCGGACACTGATGGGATTGACGATGATGATCGGCAAACCAGCTTGGTCGCAGGCCTGAACCAGGGCCTGTTCATATCGGCCAGAGGCTTCAACAACGATGCGTTCGATCGAGTAGTTTTTAAGGATACGGACAAAGCGGCGAATATGCGCTTCGGTATTTGGGATGGTGTAGAACTGCCCGGAGGGATGAAGAGCAATGTCCAGATTGGCTTTACCGACATCGACGCCGACATTGACTGGGGTTTGGATTTCCGTGTTGTTCATAATAAGCTGACTCTGCCTTGCTATACGGGCTCGAGGCCCCGATGACTGTTCGAGTTATCGCTTGAGAGTCATGCAGCGCTGCACACTTGTTATCGGTCTCTCGACAGAGGAGCCGGTCAGGCATCGAGCTGCTGCATGAAGGCCCCCAGCGGCCACTGGGGGTGGGCCTCAATTTACCCAAACACGGAAGAAATTATCCATACAAGTGCAGGCACGGCGACGCCTACTACATTGCGCCTTCGGCTCCATTTCGTAGGCGCGCATGCTGCAAGCGTTAAATGGCTCTGCCTTTTTCTGTTTATCGAAGCGTAGAGCCAGTTCATAAATCGGTGCCGGTAGTTGGCGTCGCAGCATCGGGTTCCGTGCCGGATCACATATCCGGCAGCTTCGTTCCTGGTGCCATTATTGGGTAAGGTAGTTGTGGCTGGGCTTTCCCGTTCGTTGTGGGCGGCCACAATCCAGTTTGGGGGTGACTGCAAAGTTTGCGTTCTTGCGGGTGCCAAAAATTCAGTCTGGTTCGCCGGCTCACGCCATGCCAGTAGTTGTGCTGGTGTGTCGCTGTCAATGGCCATTTATTTTGACCCACCTTTGGCCAATAAAATTGACCCACCCTTTATAGTCTAGCTTGTAACTTTCTGCTTCAGTCGATAGCTTTCTCCTCCCAACATAAAGATGTGTGA
>NZ_JASSVO010000040.1:0-3595 GCF_030541085.1 Marinobacter sp. ST-43 | reverse complement strand
GACAACGGCCCGAAGCAGGCCAATAAGACTCTGAAAAAAATGAGTATTCGGTGTGTGAAGTGGTTTTTGACGGGGTGGTTTCGTTGCGGTTTAATGAGAATTCACGCTAATAAGCTGTTATGCACAGGGAGAGATAGGTGCCATTGTTTGAAACAGAGAGGTTGATTGCAAGGAAGCTGTCCCATCAAGACGTTCCGGTGCTCACCGCAATGCTCAGTGATCCAGAAGTCATGAAGTTCTCCGTCCGTGGAGTTTGTGACGAAGAAGCTACCCGAAAATTCGTTGATTGGTGCCTTGAGTGTTACGCCTCTCATGGGATAGGGCCATGGGCATTGTGTGAGAAAGAATCAGGGAATTTTATCGGCTTCTGTGGCGCTGGGCCGGAGTTGGTTGGCGATGTTGAAGAAATCAATCTAGGTTATCGTCTGGCCCGCAGGTTCTGGCATCAGGGGTATGCGACAGAAGCTGTAAAAGGTGTTCTCCAGTATGCTTTCGACCAAAAACACTGCGAGTCGGTAATTGTTATTATCGAGCCGGAGCATACAGCTTCCGTCAGGGTCACGGAGAAAGTCGGGTTCGGAGACTATACGACTCGAGAGTTCCATGCCCGGCCTGTGCGCGTGTATCGAATGTCGCGCGACGACTGGGCACTGCATAACAAATTGTTGTAGTGCGTTCCGGGCCTGGCGGCCCTACACCGGACGCCTACTACGCTGCGCTCCGTAGTCGCCGCTAAACAAAAGCGTTCTACCTTAATCGAGCCTGAATCACATTATGCTTGAGATTCCAGAGTATAAAGACCGAATTGTTGCCTTCATTGATATTCTGGGCTTTGAAGCACTCATTTTATCGCTTTCGAAAAATCCTGAACTGCGTGAGCGGATACATGCAGCGTTAACCAAGATCCGGTCTACGCGTGATAGCTCCCGGAGAGCGAATACTGCCCAGAGTGACTTGGAGATAAACCAGTTTTCAGATTCAATTGCGATTAGCGCAGAGCCAACGAAAAAAGGCTTTTTTAGCGTTATCTGGGCTTGTGGGTGGCTCAATGCGGATCTGCTCTACTCCGGAATATTGACCCGTGGTGGGATCTCGGTCGGGCCCACGGTTCACGAAAGTGACCTGATTTATGGTGAGGCTATGCTCCAAGCTTACCGAATAGAATCAAGTGCCGCTGTTTATCCAAGAATCGTTGTCGATGATGCAATTTTCGAGTACCCCGGAATTGGAGCTCAAAAACCGTACTTAAGGCAAGACGGTGACGGATTGTGGTTTATTGACCCGTTCGAATTTGAGGCATCATGTCCAGGCGCTGCCGGGCTAGCCGCTGATGGATACGATCCGAGGGAAATCTACTTCAAAGAGTTGGGTAAGCACATAGAGTCTGGCCTCTCCGGAGCTACGAGAGTGGATCATAGATCTAAGTGGCAATGGCTAAAAAGCCGCTATGAAGCAGCTTTACAGTTTCATAGGTCAGGCGGAAAGACTCAATTCATGCGATCGCTAGAGATGGCAGAACAAAACGCTGCAGCGGACGCTGAAAAGCGCCGCTGAGCTTCGCGTTATACAGACTAAGGAGAGTCAGGTTTGGAGTTAACCAACGTAGTCCCATGGGGCCGGTCTTTTGAAGAATATCAGGCGATGTTCGGATTATCCGAGGGTGATCTGAGCAAGCGAATCCTTGGGTGTGGTGATGGTCCTGCGAGCTTCAATGTAGAGGCAACAGACCGTGGGTGCCAAGTCACGTCTTGTGATCCGGTTTACCAGTTTCAAGTCGACGAAATACGCCGCCGGATTGACGACGTGTACCCAGAAATCATGACTAAGATGCGGCAGAGGGCAGGCAGCTATATCTGGGAGTCACTGAGTAGCGTCGAGCAGCTTGGCGAGGTCCGGATGAAGGCCATGTTGCGGTTCCTGTCCGACTTTGATGCGGGTTGCCGGCAAGGGCGGTATGTATCAGCATCTTTGCCCTCGCTGCCGTTCCCTGACTCCGAATTCGATTTAGCACTCTGCTCTCACTACCTTTTTCTCTACAGTGACCATGTAGATGGGGCGGCACACTTGGAATCAATGCGGGAGCTATGCAGAGTTGCGTCCGAAGTCCGTGTCTTTCCTGTTGTATCGCTGGACGGAGAGGCCTCGAAGCATTTGGATCAGGTCATGACTGTATTATCCGCCAGTGGGATTGATGTCTCATTGCAGCCTGTAAGCTACCGGTTTCAAAAAGGTGCTACCGAAATGTTGGTGGCAAAGTCTGTATAACCATGCCAGGCACGGCGACGCCTTTTTCGTTGCGGCTTCGCCTCCACTACAAAGGCGCGCATGCTGGCTGGCGTTAATTGGTAGAGATATGGAACCAGTTATCCAGGAAGAAATAACGGGTTGTGGTATTGCTGCAAGCGCTGCTCTAGCAGGCATTTGCTATGCGGAGGCCAAGAGTAAGGCAAATGCTCTGGGTATTTACGCCGCAGACACGTCGCTCTGGTCGGAGACTGTGCACGTCCGGAAGCTTTTGCGGGCATTCGGTATCTCGGTGTCGCCCAAAGAAACACCGTTCGAGTCTTGGGAGTGCCTTCCAGACAAGGCCCTTATGGCGATTAAATGGCGTATGGAACAGGGCAAACCATTCTGGCATTGGGTTGTGTTTGTCAGAGAGGGCGGCGAGGCAAAGGTGCTGGACTCCAAAAAGGCACTGAAATCGAACGTCCGCCGGGATTTCGGGCGCATGAAGCCCAAGTGGTACATTGAGGTATCCAATTAACAAGGCGCAGCAGTGCGCGGCCTATGGCCGCCGGACGCCCTTTCCGTGGCCCCTTCGTCGCCACTCCAAGGTCGCCGCTGTGCTTCGGCGTTATGCGTTGATGCGGAAAATCAGAATTCAAAAAATGGAGGTTAGTTGTGAAAGGATCTCACCTTGTTTTAATTGTGGTGGCATCGTGTGTGGGCATGGCCTCATGCTCCAGTGAAAGTGAGCCGAAGAAGCTGACACCTGAGCAAATCGCAGAGAATAAGCGGCTGTTTGAAGAACAGCAGGCCAAGGAAGAGGCGTTGAAGCTGTCAATATTTGAGGCGGATGAAGAAACTCTGAAGCAAATGCTTTCAGAGTGTAGAAAGCTTATAACTGAATACGCAGACTCAAGAAACAACGGCCCATTTTCTAACTATATGATCGATCAGTACAGCGCCGATGTTTATCAGTACCAGGCTGGAAGAGATGCCTTAATGACTGATGATGAGAGAATCGCTGACCTCAAAGAATCAAAAGAATACATCTCGTTCAATACAGAGTATGCCATCTTGTCTACATCCGATAGCTTTAATGGGCCTCAGAAATCAGTCGATAAATATGAGTGTGCATTTTCCAAAGGTCCGACCGTGGCGAGAGCCAAAATAGCATACTAGTTTCTTGGTTGTTGCAGAGTGCATAACAAGTCACGGAAGGCGGACGCGTGAGACGCGCCGCTTCGTTCAGCGTGTGTGCCGGGCATGGCGCAGAACTAGGGAGGTGAAAGTCCTCCTGCCAGGTGTTCGCAGAGCCGAAGGCTAGGAGAAGGGCAAGGGCGTCATCGCGAGGTGGGGTCTGAAGGAAGCC